>CAYLKC010000046.1:0-15376 GCA_964384095.1 uncultured Chromatiales bacterium | reverse complement strand
AGCCGCTCGACGACCCGCCCGCCGACCAGGTGCTCGTCGATGATCTCGTCGAGGTCGCGGCGGTCGCGGTAGCTGTACCAGACGCCCTCCGGGTACACGACGGCCGCCGGCCCCAGCGCACAGCGGCCGAGGCAGCCGGCGCTGTTGACCCGGACCCCGCCCGGGGCCGCGAGCCCCAGTTCCTTGACGCGCTCCTTAGCGTAGTCGCGCATCGCCTTCGCGTCGTGGTCCTCGCAGCAGGCGCGGCCGTCGTCGCGCTGGTTGGTGCAGAAAAAGATGTGGCGGTTGTAGAACATCGGCAGAAGATACAAGATACACGCGGCGGCAGAAAGGCCCCGATAAGACGCATTGTACCCGATTTGCCCGCAATCCCCGGACCCGCACCTTGAATCCATCCGACAATCTGGCCGGGAACCTGGCCGAGCTGATCAAGTCCGAGGCCGACCGCTGCGTCAAATGCGCGCTGTGCGCCCCGCACTGCCCCACCTACGGCCTGACCCGCGACGAGGGCGACTCGCCGCGCGGGCGCATCGCGCTGATGCAGGGACTCGCCGAGGGCCGGTTGCCGGCGGGCGGGCGGCTCGACTTCCACCTCGATCGCTGCCTCACCTGCCGCGCCTGCGAACGCGTCTGTCCGTCCGGCGTGCGTTACGGGCGCCTGATCGATGCGGCGCGCGCATACGGCGCGACCCGCCACCACCCGCTCGGTCGCCCGGGCAGGCTCGGGCGCTGGCTGCTCGACGGCGTGATTCCCGACCGGGGCCGGCTCGCCCGCCTGGCCCGCTGGCTGCGTCTCTACCAGCAGAGCGGCGCACGCCGCCTGCTGCAAGCCTCCGGCCTGCTCCGGCTCATGGGCCGGCAGCGGCTCGATGGCCTGATGCCCGCGATCCCGGCGGCGCCGCGCTGGCGCGGCTACTATCCGCCGGAGGGAAAGATTCGCGGCGAGGTCGCGCTGTTCACCGGCTGCATCGGCAACGTCCTCGACCGCGACGCCCTCGAGGCCTCGATCCGGCTGCTGAATGCCTGCGGCTACGGCGTCCATGTGCCGGCGGCGCAGACCTGCTGCGGGGCGCTGCACCTGCACGGCGGCGACCTGCGCCAGGCTGCGGCACTCGCGCGGCGCAATCTCGCGGCCTTCGCCGGACTCGGGCAAGGGGAAGGACTCGCGGCCGTGATCTACACCGCGAGTGGCTGTGGCGTGACACTGGCCGAGTACGATCGCTGGCCGGCAGCCGAGGGGCTTGCGCCGCCGGGCGGCTTCGCGGCGCCGGTCGTCGATGTCTGCCGTTTCCTCGAACAGGACGGCGCGCTCGCGGAGCTGGCCTTCGCGCCGCTCGACGCGACGGTCGCGGTCCACGACCCGTGCACGCTCCGGAACGTCGCGCGCACGGTGGAATCGCCCTACCGCCTGCTGACGCGGATCCCCGGCCTCGATGTGCGAGCGCTGGCCGGTAATGCCCGCTGCTGCGGCGCCGCCGGCAGCTATCTGCTGACCGAGCCGGCCCTCGCCGACCGGCTGCGCGCAGACAAGCTCGCGGCGATCCGCGATGCGGCGCCGGACATCGTCGTCAGTTCGAATCTCGGCTGCGCGCTGTTTCTGGCGGCGGGCCTGGACGGGGAAACGGGGGGCAAGGGACCGCGCGTGATGCACCCGGCGACGCTGCTCGCGCGCCAGTTGGCGGACGGGATCAGAGCCGGTACGCGGTCGTCGTCATCACCTTCGACGTCAGCGCCATCAGCGCCCTGACCGGCGCCGGCAGCGGCGCCCCGCCGGCATCCAGCGCCGAGGTCGCGTGATGCTGCTCGTCGTCCTTCATCTGCGCGAGGATCGCGCGGCTGCGCGTATCCGCGGCCGGCAGGCGCTCGAGATGATCGTCGAGATGCCGCACGACCTGGCGCTCGGTCTCGACGATGAAGCCGAGGCTCCATTTGTCGCCGGCCCAGCCGGCCAGCGCGCCGATCGCGAGCGAGCCGGTGTACCACAGCGGATTGAGCAGGCTGGTGCGGCCGTCGAGTTCATCGATCCGGCGCTCGCACCACAGCAGGTGATCGTTCTCCTCCGCCGCCGCCCGCTCCATCCTGTCGCGCACGCCGGGCAGGCGCGCGGTCAGTGCCTGGCCCTGGTACAGCGCCTGCGCCGCCACCTCGCCGGCATGGTTGACGCGCATCAGGCCGGCCGCGTGACGGCGCTCGTCGTCGGACAACTCGGCCTCGGGGATCGCGGCGGCGGGATCGGCGCGGCCGGTCGGCGGCGGCGAACCGAACACCGTGCGCAGGCCGCGATCGACCTCGATCAGGAAGCGGTCGAACGGGGTGTAGTCGCGGTCGGCTTCGGTCATGACCGAAGGGTCAGACCTTGGTCATGTTGCTGGCGTAGAAGATCTCGCTCATCTCGCGCTGCAGCGACTGCTTGATCTGCTGCTTCTCACGCTGCTCGAGATCCTTCTCGCCGGTGCCGAACAGGTAGTTGTCAAGGTCGAACTCCTTCAGGATCATCTTGCTGTGGAAGATGTTCTCCTGGTAGACGTTGACGTCGATGATCTGGTAGCGGTCCAGCGTGTCCTTCGACAGGTAGTTCTGGATCGAATTGATCTTGTGATCGATGTAGTGCTTCTTGCCCTTGACGTCGCGGGTGAAGCCGCGCACGCGGTAGTCCATGATCACGATGTCGGATTCGAAGCTGTGGATCAGGTAGTTCAGCGCGCGCAGCGGCGAGACGCGGCCGCAGGTCGACACATCGATGTCGACGCGGAAGGTGCTGATGCCGTTGTCCGGATGACTCTCGGGATAGGTGTGCACCGTCAGGTGGCTCTTGTCGAGGTGCGCGAGCACGGTCTCCGGCAAGGGGCCAGGGGCCTCTTCATGCTCGTAGGTGGGGCTGTCGGTCGCGACCGCCTCCTCGGCGATCAGCATGGTCACGCTCGCGCCCTGCGGATCGTAGTCCTGGTGCGCGATATTCAGGATCGTCGCGCCGATGATCTCGGAGACGCGGGTCAGGATCTCGGTCAGGCGTTCGGCGTTGTAGGCCTCGTCGATGTACTCGATATACTCGCGCCGGTGCCGCGCGGTCTTCGCGTAGCAGATGTCATAGATGTTGAAGCTCAGGCTCTTGGTGAGATTGTTGAAGCCGTGCAAGCTCAGTTTTCGCTGTTTCGACATCGTGCATAAAGCCCCAGGGAGAGAAAGAGAAAGCCGCCAATGCTAGCACAAAAGCGGGCGCAAACCCGAAGTCTGCAATTACATTAAAAAATGTCCGGCATATCAAGCCGGATCGACCCGGCCCGCGAGCGGCGGGTGGTAGATCAGCTGGACCGAATTGCCGTCCGGATCCCGGCAATAGAAGCTGCGGGCGCCGTCGCGGTGGCTGCGCGGCGCGGCCTGCAACGGCACGCCATGGGCGGCGAGAAAGCGGTGCCAGGCATCGACCTGCTCCGGGGCATTCAGGATAAACCCAATATGATCAAGGGCCTGCGCCTCGGGCCGCGGCCCGTCCGCGGGCGCGCGGTGGAGCGCGAGGTTGTCGTTGCCGGAGGTCAGATAGACGTTATCGGGGTCGGGCCGCCACTCGACGCGCATGCCGAGCAACTCGACATAGAAGTGCTCCATCTGCTCGAAGTCGCGGGCATGCAGCGCGACATGGCGCATCCCGGCGGTCGCCGGGGGCCGCTGCGGGGCGCTCATGCGTCCTCCCGGATCTCGAAGTCGTGGCTCATCTCGACGCCGGCGCGGCGCATCAGGATCGAGGCCGAGCAGTATTTTTCAGCGGACAGCTCCACCGCGCGTTTCACCGCGGTCTCGCTGAGCCCCTTGCCGGTGACGATGAAGTGGATATGGATGCGGGTGAAGACCTTCGGCGGCTCGGCCGCGCGCTCGGCCTCGAGTTCGACGACGCAGTCCAGGACCGGCTGGCGCGACTTGCGCAGGATCTCGACGACGTCGTAGGCGGTGCAACCGCCGGTGCCGAGCAGCAGCAGCTCCATCGGCCGGAATCCCGTGTTGCGACCGCCGCCGTCCGCGGGCCCGTCGGTGACCAGCGCATGACCGCTGCCCGACTCACCGACGAATTGCGCCCCGTCGATCCACCTCACGCGGGCCTTCAAGGCCGTCCCGCCTGCGCATCAATCGCCATCATTATCCCTAAACTTTCACACGGAATTACCGATATGTCCTGACGTACGGCTCGCCCGCGGGCGCCAGCAAAAAAACCGCCCCGCGAGGGGACGGTATCGAGGATCCATCATGACGCAGATTCGTCGAAAAATCATCTCTCCGGGGGTCGAAAAGTTCCTCGGCTACTGCCATCGCCGGCGCTATCCGTCGAAGAGCGTGATCATCTATCGCGGTGATGCGCCGAACTCGCTGTACTACATCGTCGAGGGTTCGGTCGCGGTACTGCACGAGGATGACGACGGCCACGAGATCGTCCTCGCCTACCTGAACGCCGGCGACTTCTTCGGTGAGATGGGTCTGTTCGACAAGGACAAGGCCGGCCGCAGCGCCTGGGTGCGGGCGCGGGCGCAGTGCGAACTCGCCGAGATCAATTACGACAAGTTCCGCCAGGTCGCCGCGCAACACCCCGAAATCCTGTTCGAGCTGGCGTCGCAGATGGCCCTGCGCCTGCGCCGCACCAGCGGCATGGTCGGCCGGCTCGCGTTCATGGACGTGTCCGGTCGCGTCGCCCGCACGCTGCTCGAACTGTGCCAGCAGCCGGATGCGATCACTCACCCGGACGGCATGCAGATCCGCATCACCCGCCAGGAACTCGGCCGCATCGTCGGCTGCTCGCGCGAGATGGTCGGCCGCGTGCTCAAGAACCTCGAAGCCCAGAACCTCATCACCGCCCGCGGCAAGACCATCGTCGTCTTCGGCACCCGCTGATCCCCGCCAGACTGATGGCATTTCCCCCCTTCGCAAAGCGAAGGGAGTCAGACGGCATTCCCCCCTCCTTCGCAAAGCAAAAAGCAAAGGGAGTCAGATGGCATCCACCCCCCTTCGCAAAGCGACGGGAGTCAGATGGCATTCCCCCCCCTTCGCTTGCGAAGGGGGGCAGGGGGGATGCAAGCGCAGCGAGCGCCTAGAACCGGAACCCGAACTGCAACGCCGCCCCGACATCATCGCTGTTACCGGCAACGGCGACATCGAGGTGGACACCGAACGGCGAGAAGCCGAAGCCGGCGCTGTAGACGCCGCTGTCGAGGTCATCCGGCAGGTCGCTCAGGTTGTGGCGGTAGCCGAGCCGGAGCTGCAGCGTGCGGAAGGCATCGAACTCGACGCCGATACCGGCATACTGCGTCTTGCTGTCGAGCCCGGCGGGCTCGTTCTCGGTCAGGTCGTAATCGGCGGCCAGCGTGACCCAGCCGAGCGCCGGCGGTCGCCAGGCCGCGCCGATGCGGGCCATCGGTTCGAGCTTGAACTTGCCTGCCGGATCGCCGGGTATATCCGTCGCCGCCAGGTCATATTCCTGCGTGATCAGATTCCTGACAGCGAGACCCGCCTGCCAGCCGTTACCGAAGTCCTTCGCCACACCGACATCGATATTGAATCCGGAATCACTGCGTTCTCCCTGGTCCAGATCGATCTCGACATTATCGAGGCTGCTGCCCTGAACCCCGTAATTATAGGTCTGCACCTTGACCAGTTTCGGCGTAACGCCGATGGCGATCCCGCCCAGAAAATCGGTCCGGTGCGCGAGACCGATACCAACCTCGGTCAGCACCGCAAAGCGCGCGCGCACCGAAGAGCTGAAGTCGTCCACCGGGCTGGGGATGTTTCCATTGCCTTGGGCTGCATCGATGACCGCATCGATCGCGTTACGGTCATCCTCAGAATAGACGCCGAAGGCGCCGCCGATCACCTGCGTGCCGGCAAAGACCGATACGCCGAGCCGCTCACCGGGGACGCCAACGACGACCGCCGCGTTGGCCTCCACATGCAACACCTTGTCCGAGATCCCGATGAAGCGATCATTCAACTCGACGCCCGCATCGATCAGCTCCTGACGAGCGGCATCGACATCGCCTGTATTGAACTCCTCCAGCGCGGTAGTGAAACGTCCGATCGGATTGAACCGATCGAAATCGTCGATTGCGTCGATCACGTCTCCCTGCTCCAGCAAGCGCCCGCCGACGATCGGCAGCTCCATGCTGAAGCGGTCACGCTCGCGCTTGACCGCGAGCAGGGCCGGGTTCAGGAAGACCGCGTTGGCGCTGGTGCCGGCGGCGACGCCGGCGCCGCCCATCGCAAAGGAGCGCGGGTCCGGCGAGCTGAATGGCGCTGAGGAGGCCGCGCCGGCGGCAAAGGCCAGCGCCAGCGCCGAAGAGAGCATCAGGGCGGTACGATTTTGCATGGTGCGGTGTCCTGTGTTCGAGGCGGCCGCGCGGGGATGCCGGCCTGTCCGTCGAATATCGGCCTCTGGACGAGCGCCTTTAACGCGATGCCCCACTCAGAGGAACAGACGCTCCAGCTCGCGGCCGGGATCCCCGGCCCGCATGAAGGCCTCGCCGACGAGGAAGACATGCACGCCGGCGCCGCGCAGGCGCGCGACATCCTCCGGCGTGTGTATCCCGCTCTCGGTCACGACCAGGCGGCCGGCGGGGATCGACGGCAGCAGGGCCAGCGTGGTCTCGATCCGGGTCTCGAAGTTGCGCAGGTCACGGTTGTTGATACCGATCATGCGCACATCGAGCGCGAGTGCGCGCTCCAGTTCCCCGGTGTCGTGGACCTCGACCAGCACGTCGAGGCCGAGGTGGCTCGCCAGGCCCGAGAACTCGACGAGTTGCGCGTCGCCGAGCGCGGCGACGATCAGCAGGATGCAATCGGCACCGAGCGCGCGCGCTTCGTATATTTGGTACGCATCGACGATGAAGTCCTTGCGCAGCACCGGCAGGGCGCAGGCAGCACGCGCCGCCTGTAAATGGGCGTCATCGCCCTGGAAGTAGTCACGGTCGGTCAGCACCGACAGGCAGGCCGCGCCGCCCTGCTCATAGGACGCTGCGATCGCCGCCGGATCGAATGCCTCGCGCAGCAGGCCGCGGCTCGGCGACGCGCGCTTGATCTCGGCGATGACGGCGGCGTTACCGGCGGCGATCCTGCGTTCCAGCGCATCGATGAAACCGCGCGGCACCGGCGCCTGCTCGCAGCGCGCGGAGAGTTCCCGCAACGGCAGCGCGCTACTGCGTTCGACGACCTCCTCGGCCTTGCGCCGCAGGATGCGCCGCAGGATGTCGGCCTCCGGATTCACGGCAGCTTCGACACCCGCGCGAGTTCCTCGAGCCGCACGCGACCCTCGCCACTGGCAATGACCTCGCGCGCGCGCAGTACGCCGTCGGCCAGCGTCTCGGCGAGACCGGCGACATGGATCGCCGCGCCGGCATTGAGCGCGACGATGTCGGCCGCCGGGCCGGGCCGGCCGTCGAGCACACCGAGCACGATTTCGAGGCTCTGCGCGCTGCTGTCGACGACCAGCGCGTCGCGTGGCGCGGACTTGAGCCCGAACTGCTCCGGAGAGATCGTATAGCGCGCGACATCGCCCTCTTTCATTTCGGCGATATGGGTCGGTCCGGAGATGCTGATCTCGTCCATGCCGTCGGCGGCGTGCACGACCAGCACATGACGACTGCCGAGCTTGCCGAGCACGCGCGCGACCGGCTCCAGCCATTCTTCGCTGAACACGCCGATGACCTGGTTCGGCGCATGCGCCGGATTGGTCAGCGGGCCGAGCAGATTGAACAGCGTGCGCACGCCCATCTCGCGGCGCGGACCGATCGCATGCTTCATCGCGCCGTGATGCTGCGGCGCGAACATGAAGCCGACGCCGGCCTCGTCGATGCAGCGGGCAACCTGCTCCGGCGCAAGGTCCAGCCGCACCCCGGCGGCCTCGAGCAGGTCGGCGCTGCCGGAACTGCTGGAGACCGAACGATTGCCGTGCTTGGCGACGCGGGCGCCGGCCGCCGCGGCGACGAAGGCGCTCGCGGTCGAGATGTTGAAGGTGCGGGCGCCGTCGCCGCCGGTGCCGCAGGTATCGACGAGGTGCGTCGGGTCGACCTCGACGCGCGTCGCGAGCTCGCGCATCAGACGCGCGGCCGCGGCGATCTCGTCGACCGTCTCGCCCTTCATGCGCAGGCCGACCAGGAAGCCGCCGATCTGCGCCGGCGTCGCCTGGCCGGTCATGATCTGGCGCATCACCGCGGTCATTTCCTCATCGCCGAGGTCACGACGCTCGGTCACCGCGCGTATCGCCGCTTGCATGTCCATGGCCGTCATCCCCGGGGGGTCAGAAAGTTTTTCAGCAACTGGTGGCCGCAGGCAGTCAGGATCGACTCGGGATGAAACTGCACACCCTCGACTGCCAGCTCGCGATGACGCAGGCCCATGATCTCGTCGATGCCGCCAGCGGCGTTCACGGTCCAGGCCGTGACCTCGAGGCAGTCCGGCAACGACGACCGCTCCACCACCAGCGAATGATAGCGGGTCGCCTCGAACGGATTCGGCAGGCCGCGGAACACGCCCTCGTCGTGGTGATGGATCAGCGAGGTCTTGCCGTGCATGATCACGCCGGCATGGACCACGTGTCCGCCGTAGACCTGGCCGATGGCCTGATGGCCGAGACAGACACCGAGGATCGGCACGCGCCCGGCCAGCATCCGGATCACGTCCATCGAGATGCCGGCATCGTCCGGCGTGCCCGGCCCCGGTGAGATCACGATACGCTCCGGCGCGAGGGCCTCGATGCCCGCGAGGTCGATCTGGTCGTTGCGAAAGACCGTGACCTCCTGCCCGAGCTCGCCGAAATACTGCACGAGATTCCAGGTGAAGGAGTCGTAATTGTCGATCATCAGCAGCATGCCGGCGATCGCCTCCGTCAGCGTAGCCCGGCGCCGACCAGCGATACCGCCCGGAACATCGCCCTGCCCTTGTTCATCGTCTCTTCCCACTCCTTCGCCGGATCGGAATCGGCGACGATGCCGGCGCCGACCTGGATGTGCAATCGGCCGTCGCGGATCACCGCGGTGCGGATCGCGATCGCGGTGTCCATATTACCATTCCAGCCGAGATAGCCGATCGCGCCGGCATAGACGCCGCGCTTGAGCGGTTCGAGTTCGTCGATGATCTCCATCGCGCGCACCTTCGGCGCGCCGGATACGGTGCCGGCGGGAAAGGTCGCGCGGAGGACATCAAGGGCGTTCAGCCCCGGACGCAGACGGCCGGTCACGTTCGACACGATATGCATGACGTGCGAATAGCGCTCGATGACCATGCGCTCGGTAAGACGCACGCTGCCGGTGACGGCGACGCGGCCGACGTCGTTGCGACCGAGGTCGATCAGCATCAGGTGCTCGGCGAGCTCCTTGGGGTCGGCCAGCAACTCCTGCTCGAGCCGCTGGTCCCCGCTCTCGTCTGCGCCGCGCGGCCGCGTGCCGGCGATCGGCCGCACGGTGACGAGATCGTCTTCCAGCCGCACGAGGATCTCCGGCGAGGAGCCGACGATGTGGAAGTCATCGAGGTTCAGAAAGTACATATACGGCGACGGGTTGAGCCGGCGCAGGCCGCGATACAGATCGAGCGGCGCGGCGCGGTAAGGGATGCTCAGGCGCTGGGACAACACCACCTGCATCACGTCGCCGTCGACGATATGCGCCTTGGCCCGGCGCACCGCGTCCTCGAAGCCCTCGCGGGTGAATTCCGACACGAAGTCCTGCTCGTCGACGCGGAAGCTCGCGGCCGGCGCGCGGCGCGGGCCGGCCGGGGCGTCGATCGCGGCCTCGAGCTCATCGAGTCTTCGTTCGGCACGGGCCAGCGCGTCGTCCTCGCCGGGATCCGCATGGACGATCAGGTAGAGCCGGCTGCGCAGGTTGTCGTAGACGACGACCTGGTCGCTGTCCATCAGCAGGATGTCGGGCGTGTCGAGGGCATCGGGATTCGGACAGCGCGCGAGCCTCGGCTCGATATAGCGGACCGTATCGTAGGCGAAATAACCGACCAGGCCGCCGGAGAAACGCGGCAGTCCGGGGAGGTCGGCAATCCGGTAACGGGCGTGGTAGGCATCGATCCACGCCAGCGGGTCATCGACCTGTTCACGGGCGCTTTCCCTGCCGTCGGTGAGCGTGATCACCGTGCGGCCACGGATGCGCAACACGGTGCGGCACGGCAGGCCGATGATCGAATAGCGGCCCCATTTCTCGCCGCCCTGGACGGATTCGAACAGATAGCTGTAGGGACGGTCGGCGAGCTTCAGATAGATGCTGAGCGGGGTATCGAGGTCGGCGGAAACCTCGCGCAAAACCGGGATGCGGTTATAGCCCTCGGCGGCCAGCGAAGCAAAGGTCTCAGGCGTCATGGCCCGCGTGGCTGCGGGGCGCGCCGACGCCGCCCGACTCGATCAGCCCCGGCAGATCGGCCAGTGATTCGATGACCGCATCCGGTTCGGCCTCGCGGATGTCATGACCGTGATTGTAACCATAGGGGACACAGACGATGCTGAAGCCGGCGGCACGCGCCGCCTTCACGTCGTTGACTGAATCACCGACCATCAGCGCCTCTGCGGGCGTGACGCCGAAATGATCGGCGGCATGCAGCAGCGGCATCGGATCGGGTTTCTGCCTCGGCAGGCGGTCGCCGCTGATCACGATGCCGAAATAGCGGGTCAGGTCGAGCGCGTCGAGCAGCGGCTCGGTGAAACGGGCCGGTTTGTTGGTGACGCAGCCGAGCCGGTAGCCGGCCTGGCGTAACGCCTCGAGGCCTTCGACGACGCCAGGATAAGGCCGGCTGTGGGCGCAGACATTGGCCTCGTAGACCTCGAGAAAGACCGGATAGGCCTTGCGGAACAGGGCCTCGTCAGGCTCGCCATCGACGGCATTGATCAAGGCGCGACGGACCAGGCGCTCGGCGCCGTTGCCGATCCATTCGCGCACGCTGGCCTCACCACGCGCCGGCAGGCCGATCCGCGCCATCATCACGTCGACGGCATGGGCGAGATCGGGCACGGTGTCGATCAGCGTGCCGTCGAGATCGATCAATATCATCGCGGGCCGCGTCACGGTCTTCCTGTCCGGCTGGTTCAAAGGCGATGTCCTCAGGAACGGGCCTTGGCCAGCTCGGCGCGCATTGCGTCGATCGTGGCCTTGTAATCCGGGGTATTGAAGATTGCCGAACCGGCGACGAAGGTGTCGGCGCCGGCTTCGGCGATCGCGCGAATGTTGTCGACCTTGACGCCGCCATCGATCTCGAGCCGGATATTGCGGCCGCTCTCGTCGATGATCCTGCGTGCCTCGCGCAGCTTGTCGAGGGCCGCGGGGATGAAGCTCTGGCCGCCGAATCCCGGGTTGACCGACATCAGCAGGACCATATCGACCTTGTCGAGCACATATTTCAGATGATCGAGCGGCGTCGCCGGGTTGAACACCAGGCCGGACTTGCAGCCATGGTCGCGGATCAGCTGGAGGCTGCGGTCAACATGCTCGCTCGCCTCGGGATGGAAGGTGATGTAGTTGGCGCCGGCCTTGGCGAAGTCCGGGATGATGCGGTCGACCGGCTTGACCATCAGATGGACGTCGATCTCGGCCTTGACGCCGTGCTTGCGCAGGGCCTCGCAGACCAGCGGACCGATGGTCAGGTTCGGGACGTAATGATTGTCCATGACATCGAAATGGATGATGTCGGCGCCGGCCGCAAGGACCGTGGTCACCTCCTCACCGAGGCGGGCAAAATCCGCCGACAGGATCGACGGCGCGATGTAATAGCTGTTCATGCTCTGGCTCCTGGGTCTGTTCGGGGGCGCCGGCGGCGGGCGGACACCGGCGGCGTAACGGGACGCCGCGGGACAATCCCGCCACTTTACCTGATCGGACGGCGCATTTCACGGGACCGCCCCCCGGCGGCGCCGGGGGGCGGGATTCGGGCGATCCGGCGGCGGACGCCGCCGGGCCGGGGTCAGCCGGTGCGGTCCGCGGCCGCCGCCTGCTTCGACGACGGGTGGATCAGGCCGTATTTGACCAGCGTGCGCGACATCACGAACCAGCACACGCCGATCGTGGCCAGCACGACGACGATATCGAACATGCCGGTCATCGGCAGGCGATAGTACTCGCTGCTGACCGACCCCGAGATCCAGGTGTAGCGCTCGAGGAAGGTCCCGAACACGATCAGACCGGCCAGCGCGGCGATCAGCGGCGGGTTCTGCCGCGTCGGCGCCATCACCAGGAAGACAAACGGGATCGTGAACTTGCAGACCACGAAGGTCCAGAACACCGGGCCGAGGCCTTCATACATCATGCTGCTGAAGCGCGTGGTCTCTTCCGGGATGCGGCCGTACCACATGATCAGATACTGCGTGAAGAACAGGTAGGTCCACAGGATCGTCATCGCCAGCAACAGCTGGGCCATGAAGTTGAAGACATAAGGCTTGAACGGCTGCACCAGCCTGCCTGAACGGTGCAGGAAGAACAGGAAGATCGTGAAGAACGCCAGATACATGTGGAACATGCTCTGGAAATGATGGGCGCCGTAGCTGGAGCTGTGCCAGTTCGGGACCATCGTCATCTCGTAGTCCCAGCCCATCATCGTGCCGTAGCCGAAATAGACGAAGGGGATGAACAGCGCGATATTGCGGAAACGGCGCTGGACCTGGTAGGAGCTGTCGATCTCGCTCATGCGCTGGTACTTGATGAACAGGCCGGCGAGGATCGCGACGAACAGGAAGCCGCCGATCTGGCGCGCAATCAGGAATCCGGTGTCATGCCAGCCGGGCAGGTAACCGTCCGGATAATCCTTTTGCATCCACTGAAAGGTCGCATCATGGTTGATCATCAGGATCAGCAGCATCACGCCGGCGACCGGGAACAGGGCCGCGGTCGAGACCGCGAGATTCCTGACCTGGAAGCGCCATTTGGCGTTGCACAGGTGCAACACCGACGCGAGGACGACACCGGCAAGCGCTATGTAAAGCACGAACAGGAAGCTCACCGTCAGTACGGACCAACTGCCGAAACTTGAAATCATCGTTATCCTAGCCTCTCGTAATCGCCGCCGGGTTGCCCGGCATTATTGCGATTGCCCCGCATTCGCGGTGCGAATCGCCTCGGCTTCCTTCAGCATCGCGTTCCTGACGTAATTGACCACGTGCCAGCGCTCCTCGACCGACAGGTCATTGGAGCCGCGGCGATCGGCGCGCGAAGACGGGATGCCGTAGGCAGGCATCAGCGCGCTGCCGAAGGTGATCGTGCCGAAGATCCAGCCCTCGGTCAGGAACTCCTGGACGTAGGGATCGACCAGCGGAATCGCGCCGATCTTCGTGCCAACCTGGGCGCCGCCGGTGCCGGCAGGTCCGTGGCAGACCGCGCAGTAGACCTTGAACAGCATGCGGCCCTCGGCGATCGAATCGGCATCGTTCGGGCTGTTCGGATTCTTCAGCTCGCGGGTCTCCTCGCGGCTGCGATACTCGGTCGGGATGCCGGAGACCGGCACCGAACGCGCCGGGAACGGCATCATTGCCCCGTCCTGCGCCGGGTGCTGGGGCTCGATGGCGGGCTGATCGGCCATGTCGATCGACCAGGGCCAAGCCCAGGCGGCCATCGGGACGAGCAGCAGGACGACTGCCAGCGGATGCTTCATCAATCTCATGACCGTGCCTCTTCCCTGATCTCGATCGCCAGGTGCTCGTTGAACAGCTTCTTGACCGGTTCGATGTACTTCTCCTCGAGCTCGAGCTCGAGGCCGACCTGGTCGAGGGTGACCTTTTCGCTGTACATGCCGCGGCGGCGACGCAGCAAGCGGCCGCAGATCATCAGACCGGCGAGCGTAAACAGCACACCGCCCATGATCATCATCTCGTAGGTCAGCACGATATTGGAGGGCAGCGGCACCACCGGCTTGCCGCCCTGCGGCTGCACCAGGAACGAGGCCTGGGAGCTGGCGAGGAAGGTGAAGCCGAAGCAGATACCGAAGATCGCGCCGGTCAGCGTGAAGTATGGCACCTTGGTGCCGCGATCGCCGAGCACCTCGTCAATGCGCGGATGCTCGATCGGCGATATCACGGTCACATCATCGACGGTCACGCCCGGGACCTTGTACTGCTTGAGGTCGTCGATTGCGCCGAACGCGTCATCGAAGTTGCTGAACAGCGCCAGCATGCGTCTCTTCTTCATGACTATGCCCCTTCCAGACCAGGTTTGCCGGCGGCCCGCGCGTCACGCTGGTGCATGACCGGCGCAATCGGCTTGTTCGCGAGATGCCTGCGGTGGTAGATCATTTCCTTGACCTCGTACATCGAGACCGACGGGATCACCTTGACGAAGATCAGGAACAGCAGGCCGAACCAGCCAAAGCTGCCCGCGACGATGAACCACTGGACCCAGCTCGGCCACAGCACATCAAAGGCGATCGGGTGGTAGCCCTGCGAGACCGTCGGCGAGACGATCATCCAGCGCTCGAGCCACATGCCGTAGTTCAGCAGGATCGACACCACGAACATGATCGACAGGCTGCGGCGCACCTTCTCGAAGGCCATGATGAACGGCAGCACCGCGCCGCAGAAGAGCATCTGCCAGAACCAGATCGCGTACGGACCGCCCCAGAGCTTCGATGCCAGCAGTTCCTTGTCGACGGCGTTATGGCCGTACCAGACCGCGGCGAACTCGACCAGGGTCAGATAGGTCCACACCATCGCGATCGCGAAGGTCAGCTTGCAGGTCTTGTCGAGGATCGAGATCGTCATGTAATCCTCGAAGCGGAAGTAGTAGCGCAGCAGCACGAACAGCGTGATGATGCCGGCGCAGCCCGAGTACAGGGCGCCCGCGACGAAGTACGGCGGGAAGCTGGTGATGTGCCAGCCCGGCATGATCGACATCGCGAAGTCGGACGACACGATCGAGTGCACCGACACCGCCAGCGGGATCAGGAAGCAGGCCATGATCATGTAGGCCTTGCGGAAGCTGCGCCACTGGCGGTCGTCGCCGCGCCAGCCGAGGGCGAGCACCGAATACAGCTTCTTGCGCCAGCCGCGGGCGGAGTCACGCACGATCGCGAGATCGGGCACCGAACCGACGAACAGGAACAGGGACGACGCGGTCAGATACGTGAAGATCGCGAAGGCGTCCCACAGCAGCGGCGAACGGAAATTGGGCCAGATGCCGCGGTCACTGAAGTACGGCAAGACCCAGTACATGTTCCAGATGCGACCCAGGTGGATGACCGGGAACAGCATCGCGGTCATCAGCGTAAAGGTCGTCATCGCCTCGGCGAAGCGGTAGATCGGTTTGCGCCAGTCGGCGTGGGTGATGTGCAGAATCGCCGACAACAGCGTTCCGGAGTGGCTCATGCCGATCCAGAAGATGAAGGTCGCGATGTAGAGGCCCCACATCTGGGGCCAGTTCAGGTTGGC
>CAYLKC010000045.1:0-15482 GCA_964384095.1 uncultured Chromatiales bacterium | reverse complement strand
CAGCGCCAGCGGCATGTCGCCGATCTCGTCGAGGAACAGCGTGCCGCCATCGGCGGACTGGAACAGCCCGGCATGATCCTTGTGTGCGTTGGTGAAGGCGCCGCGGATATGGCCGAACAGCTCCGACTCGAGCAGCAGTTCGGGGATCGCACTGCAGTTCACCGCCAGGAACGGCTGTTCCCGTCGCGGACTCGCCTTGTGGACCGCGCGTGCGAGCAGTTCCTTGCCGGTGCCGCTCTCGCCATGGATCAGCACGCCGGCGTTGCTCTCGGCGAAGCGACGCGTCTGTTTCAGCAGTTCTTCCATCGCCGCATTGCGGGTGATGATCTCGCTGCGCCAGGCATCGCTTGCGGCGGGCACGCCGGCGCCGGCGGAGGGGATGCCGCTGAGTCTGAGCGCCTTGTGCACATGCTCCAGCAGTGCCTTGCTGTCGAACGGTTTGGTCAGAAAGGTGAACACGCCGCGCTTGGTCGCCTCGACCGCCTCGGGTATCGTGCCGTGCGCGGTGAGGATGATCACCGGCAGCGTCGAGAAGCGTTCATGGATGATGTCGAACAGCGCCATGCCATCCATGCCGCCCATGCGCAGGTCGGTGATGACGACCTGCGGGGCTTCGAGATTGAGATGCGTGAGCGCGGCCTCGGCGCTGTCCGCAGTGGTGACGTCGAGGCCGGCGGAGCCGAGCCGGATCGCCAGCAGTCTGAGCAGATCGACGTCGTCATCGACGACCAGTATTCGTGGACGTTGTGTCATGGCAGGGTCCTGATGATGTCGGTGCTTTCCCGCTCGTGAAGCTGTTGCTCGATCGCCTTCAGCTCGTTGAGCTTGCGTTGTAATTCCTCGTTCTGTGACGTCAATTGTGCCATCAATCGTTCCCTGTCATCCAGTATGCGCAACAGGACGACCGCGAGCGCATGCAATTCATCGTCTCCCGTGTCCATGCGCGGGATGCGTTCGCGCAGCGTGTCGCGCAATTTCTGCCACGTGCCCGGCTGTTCCGGCGTGGTCAGTGTCGCGTACAGGCCCAGCCGCACGAGCTGGATATCCGTCGGCGCTTCTGCGTAACTTCTTTGCGCATCGGTGAATTCCTGCTGGCGCGCGGCCGGTTCCAGCTCGAGCCAGACGCTTGCCTGCCGCAGCAGCCGCGCATGAATGTCGGGTATCGGCGACGGCTCGGTGACGACGGCCGCGGGATCCGTCGCGGTGTCGGCGCTGTCATTCGCCGGCGAGGTGTCGGGGGCGCCGTTTGCGGTGTCCGTCTGCGACGGCCACTGGATGTCGATCGTGCTGCATGCACCCAGCACGAAGGCCAGCAGCAGCGCGATGAGAAGATCAGCCGTCCTGCGCATCATCATCGGCGTAATGACAGGGCAGCGTGAGGCGGAAGCAGGCGCCGCGGGTGGTGTCGACGATTTCGATGCGGCCGTGGTGGAGTTGAACGAACTCCTTCGAGATGGACAGCCCGAGACCGCTGCCCTTGACCGGGCCGCTGGATTGCGCTCGTCCCTGATAGAAGGCATCGAAGACCCTGTCGCGCTCGTCCGGTTCGATACCGGGACCCTGGTCCCGTACCTCCAGCACAGCGTCGTCGCCGCGCCGCTGCAGCGCGATGTCGATGACGGTTCTGGCTGGAGAATACTTTACGGCATTGGAGATCAGATTGTCCACGATGCTCATGAGTTTCTCGCGATCCGCGTCGATCACGACCGGTGCGAGTTCGAGTTGTAACTCGATCGACTTTGCCTTTGCGGTCAGCTTGTATCCGGCGGCGATCGCGCGAATGAGTTGATCGAATGCGATCGGCTCGGCGTCGATGCGCAGCGTGGTGCGGTCGAGCGTGCTGAAGTTCAGCAGATCCTCGATCAGTTTCTGCAGGCGCAGGCTGTTCTGTTTCAGCATATGCGCGATCTCGCGTTGTTCGGCATTCAGTTCGCCGACCAGTTCTTCGTTGAGCAGGTCGCTGCCTTCGCGAATGGTCGTCAGCGGCGTCTTGAGTTCGTGCGACATGTGACGCAGGAACAGCAACTTCTGGTTTTCGAGCATGTGGATGCGGCGGCGCATCCATTCGAGGCGGGCGCCGAGTTCACGCAGGTCGTTGGGGCCGCCGACATGGATCTCCTCGTCGAAGCGGCCGTCACCGAGCCGGCGGATGGCCTGGTGGAGCTGGCGCATCGGCTTGATGACGAGGACGACGAACAGCGCGGTCAGTACCAGCACCACCGGGATCAGGCCCATCGTCTGCCAGAACAGCAGGCGCTGCGCGCGCGCGGCCAGCCGCTGCATCTCGTTGACGCTCTCGCTGATCAGCTGACTGCTCTCGCCGAGGATTGCGCGCGCCGAGGCATTGATCGCCGGAAACGACTCGATCGCCGCCGACACCGCAACCGGCGAGGGATCGGCGTCGTTCAGGCGGTCATGGATCATGCGCTCGCGCACGATCAGGTTTTCGAGCGCCTCCTTCTGCACGGGATCCCGCGCCAGGCCCATCAGTTCGACCGCAATGGCCTGGAACTGCCGGTGACGGTCGCGATAGGCCTCGAGCAGCGCCGGGTCGTTCAGCACCTGGAACTGGCGGGCGCTGCGCTCCATCGCGATGACATGCTCGACGAGGATGCGGCTCGACTGCGTCGCGGTGACCGCCTCGAAGACGCTGCGCTGGCCGTGACGGGTCAACTGGTCGACATAGACCGCGGCAGTGACCAGCGCCACGATCAGCGGCACGGTCACGACGACGAAGCTGATCAGGATCAGCTGAAGGATCGATCTGGTTCGGAAGAAGTTCACGCCAGATCAGGTTAGCGCCCCTTTGTGGCGATGACTAGCGCCGACGCCCGCCACCACCGCGGCGGCGGTCGCCGTCGTCGAAGCGGACGCGCAGGAACTTGCCGCCGTAGGCCTTGCCGTCGAGCGCCGCGATCGCAGCGCGCGCCTCATGGCCTTCCATCTCGACAAAGCCGAAGCCGCGGCACTGGCGGCTGAAGACATCGGTCGCGAGCTGGACCGAACGTACGGTGCCGAATTCGGAAAACAGTTGGCCGACGGTGGCTTCAGAGGCGTCGCCGGGCAGGTTGCTGACAAACATTTTCTTCAAGTCGGGGTCTCCGGGGAAGGTGGGTGGAGCAGTCCGTCCCGGTCAGGGGACGGGACACGGCGCCCCGCGGCGAGATGCCGCGGGGTGCCTCAAGAGAGCTGAAACAGGGATCAGGACTGGACCGTGACCTGGGTCGCCTGGGGGCCTTTCGCGCCGGCCTCGACCTCGTAGGACACGCTCTGGCCTTCTTGAAGGGTCTTGAAGCCGCCGCCCTGGATCGCCGAATAGTGGACGAATACGTCCGCGCCGCCGTCCGCGGGAGAGATGAAGCCGTAACCCTTGGATTCATTGAACCACTTGACAGTACCTGTTGCCATGAAGCGCACCTCTGTGTAGCTATGACTATACGATCTTCAATCGCCAATCTGCCGGGGAGTCAACAGAAGATACTGCGCGGGAACTTCTGAAAGGGACTGGAGAATGTGCAATTGGATCTGCCTTGCCGAACCACCCGTTGGTCGGATGGCCTGCCCCGGACGGGAACCAGTCACGAACCGGACAAGCCACTGCTGACTATACGGCCCGCGTCCGGTCAATGCAAGAAGCCGCGCTCAGGACGGGCGCTCGTCGTCTCCTGCCGCCGCAAAGGCCTGTGGATACAGCACCAGGTGGCGGCGGGGCTCGCTGCCGATGCTCTCCGCCATCATCCGGTGCCGGCTCGCGACGCGGTGCTGCAGGCGCCGCAGCGAAGCCGGACGCGGCGAGAGCTCGACGACCACGCCTTCGTCGAGGGCGCGGCGAATGCCTTCCTCGGTCTCGCGCACGGCGAGTTCGGCCTCGTTGCCGTCGACGCCGGGCATGACGTTGAAGACGTTGCGGAGCAGGTGGCGGATCTGCGCGGTCGAGTTCTTCTTGACCGCATGGATCGGCGCCCCGGTCGCGCGCACCACGCGCTGGAGCCGGGCGTCGTTGCTGCGCGAGCGCAGCGCGACGATCAGGTTCGCGCGCTCGGGGCAGCTGACGACCTGGGCGCGGATCTGCAGGTCGCGGATCACGCGCTCGATCATGTCGCGGCCGAGCGCATGAGGATAGATGCGCACGGTCTGCTTGAGGTCGCCGGTCGATAGCGGATGCATCATGTCATCGGTCGCGCGCGCCGGTTCGGCGCGCGCCTGCGGCGTTTGCTGCGGCGCGGGCCCGGCGCGTTCGCCGTCCGGCGTGCGCTGCACCGCGCCCGGCGCCACGCCGCGCAGCAGATTGTCGACCGCGAGCGCGGTGTCGGTGTGGACGATGACTTCGTCATGACCGACGATCTCGACGACCGCGTTGAAGGTCGGCGGCGACTTGCGCTCGGTGATCGTCTTCTGGGTGCCGCGGAAGCGCGCCTCCTCGTCGCCGAGCGTGACGGTCTGCACGCCGCCGATCAGGTCGGACAGCGTCGGGTTGCGGATCAGGTTGTCGAGCGTGTTGCCATGCGCGGTGCCGATCAACTGCACGCCGCGCTCGGCGATCGTGCGCGCGGCGAGCGCCTCGGCGCCGGTGCCGATCTCGTCGATGATGATGACCTCGGGCATGTGATTCTCGACCGCCTCGATCATCACCGAGTGCTGGGCCTCGGGAAACGCGACCTGCATGCGGCGGGCGGCGCCGATCGCGCGATGGGGGATGTCGCCGTCGCCGGCGATCTCGTTCGAGGTGTCGATGACGATGACGCGCTTCTGGAAGTCGTCGGCGAGCACGCGCGCGATCTCGCGCAGCTTGGTGGTCTTGCCGACGCCGGGCCTGCCGAGCAGCAGCACGCTCTGGCCGCCCTCGATCAGGTCGCGGATCAGGTCGATGGTGCCGACCACGGTGCGGCCGATGCGCAGGGTAAGACCGACGATGTCGCCGCGACGATTGCGGATCGCCGAGATGCGGTGCAACGTGCCTTCGATGCCGGCGCGGTTGTCGCTGCCGAATTCGCCGACCGCGCCGGTGACATGCGCAAGGTCGTCGCGGGTGACGGGCTGGTCGGAGAGATTGACCGCCCGGCCCGGCAGGCGGGCCTGCGGCGGGCGACCGAGGTCGAGGACGATTTCGAGCAGTTGTTCGCCGGGGAAATCACCGACGCGCCGCTGCAGTTCCTGCGGCAGGGTCCTGATCAGGAGCTGGAGGTCATCGGTATGCGGGTGTACGGTCATCGCGCTACGGGATTATAGCACTCCGCCATGTCATCGACCCGGGCCGCCGCGCGGCCGGCGGGTTCAGGGAAACTGGATCTTGCCGCCGCCCGGCACGCCGCCGAAGCCGCCGAGGCCGTCCATCCCGCCTTGTCCGCCGCCCTGCGGGATCACGATCGAGGACGCCGCCTCGCGGCGCATCTCCTTCAGTTCCTCGATGGTCTCCTGCGCCGCCTGCTGCGCCGCGGCGCCGAAGCGGGCCGCCGCCTCCGTGAGCGAGGCGGCTTCGATCTCGAATTGCAGCGGCAGCGCGCCGATCGGCGTCAGCATCTGTGTCTGGCCGATGTACAGCGCCGGTCGCGTGGCATCGTCGCTGCCGTCCGCGCGCAGCGGAATCAGCCGGCGCAGGCTGCCGATCTTGCGGTCGGTGAAGGTTTCCTCGCGATAGAGTTCCGACGGATTCATTTCGAAGCTGCCGCCCTGGCCGGTGTCTTTCATGACAGTCCTCGCTTTTCTCGCTGATTTCCTGAAGATTAGCAGATATCGCGCCGGCAGGGTGGTGTAACATGAGGCGATCGGCAACGGGCGGGAGAGGGTCATGATCGAAAAGGTGATATCCGGCGGGCAGACCGGCGTTGACAGGGCGGCCCTCGACGCGGCCCTTGCGCTGGGGATCGCCTGCGGCGGCTGGTGCGCGGCGGGCAGACAGGCCGACGACGGGCCGATCCCGGATCGTTATCCGCTGCAGGAAACCGCCGATATGGACCACACCGTGCGCACCGAACACAACGTGCGCGATTCCGACGGCACGCTGATGCTCTATCGCGGTTCGCTGCAGGGCGGCACCGCCTATGCGGTGCTGATGGCCGGCCATCTCAAGCGTCCGGTGCTGGCGCTGAATCTCGACCAGCCGACCGATCCGGATTCAGTCACCGCATGGGTCGCGCAACACGACATCCGTGTGCTGCACATCGGCGGCCAGCGCGAGTCGAGCAACCCCGGCATCTATACCGCGGCGCGGACGCTGATCGATGCGATCCTCGCCCGGGCGATCAATGGGGTCAGAGTCGTTTGATCGAAATTGCATCAGTCGAATCCGATGATCCCGGTGATCAAACGACTCTGACCCCATTGATCAGGTGCGCGGCGAGTATCGCCGTAATCGCGTCCGCCTGACGCTCGATGTCCTCGACGAGGCGGAACTGGGTCTCGGCGCGGCGCAGGTTCTGCTCGGGAAACTCCGTTTTGAAATAGCGATTGCCGTTCAGGTGATCGGCAAGGAAACGCACGCCGAGTTCGAACGGGATCAGCCGGATCGCGGCGGCGAGGGCCTCCGCGCGCAACCCCTCGGCGGCGCCGTCGGCCTCCGCGAACCAGCCCGCCAGCGTCGCCGCGCAGATCTCGAGATCGAAACGCACGCTCGTGCCTGCGTCCGGCGTCTCCCCGGCGCGATTGCAGCACGAGCGCAGGCAGTCGGCGATGTCGTGATGGACGATGCCGGGCTTGAAGGTGTCGAGGTCGATCAGGCTCACCGCGCGCCCGCTGCCGATGTCGAACAGAAAGTTGTCGAGCTTCGGGTCGCCGTGGATCGCCTGGCGGCGGAGCTCGCCGGCCGCGAGCGCGGTCTCGAGGACATCGGCGCCGGCGCGGCGCGCGTCGACGAAGTCGAGACAGTCCTCGACGCCCGCCATCACCGCGAGCCGCGCGTCCGCGCCGGCCAGCGCCTCGGCGAGGCGCGCGAGGTGGCGCGGCGTGTTGTGAAAGTCCGGCCGGGTATCGTGCAGGCGCGTGCAATCGAGATCATGCACCAGCGCATGAAAGCGTCCGAGCGCGCGACCGGCCTCGCGCGCCTGCGCGGCGTCGCGCGGCTTGTGGAAACTCTCGCTGCCTTCGATAAAACTCATCATGCGCCAGGCGTCGCCGTGGTCGTCGAGCAGGAACGCGGCGCCGTCGTGCGTCAGGTATAAATGCGGGAAGCGCAGGTCCCAGGCGCGCCCGCGTTCCGCGGACTGGCGGCGTTCGACATGCGCGAACAATTGATGCAGGTTGTCGAGGATGTCGGCGGGGCGGGGGAAGGCGACGCGGTTCAGGCGTTGCAGGATCGCCCGCGGCGTTGCCGGGCTGTCGGTCGTGACCAGCCAGGTGTCGTTGATCAGGCCGTTGCCGTGCCGCCGCAGATCGACGACCGCGCCCTCGAGTGCGAACGCGGCGGCGATGTCATACGGCGGCGGGATCACCGGCGCCGTTCCTCGACCGAGAAGCGCAGGGACTTTTCGTCGTCGCCGTCGCCCCAGGCGAGGCGGTCGCGACCGATCACGCGCGGCCAGCGCGCCGCGCCGCCCATCTCCGGTTTCCACAACAAGGGCTGGATCCAGCCGTATTCGTCGCGCGTGAAACCGGCCGGCACCTTGCGCTCGATCAGCGCCTTGACGATCGCGCGCTCGGGCGACTCCGCGTCGACGACGGCGTTGCGCTCGAGTTCGGGGCGCTCGTAAAACGCAGTGACTTGATAGGTCGGCATGGCTGCGCTTGATTGTAATGGGGATTCAAGCGCTTGCGAAGCGGTGTCCGGAGCAGGAGCGGGGGCGGGCGGGGGATTCGTGCTACCATCCTCCGGATGCGCGTCACGGGCCTGCATCATGTGAGCGTCGTCGTCGCCGACACGGTACGCGCGCTCGCGTTCTATCGCGACCTGCTCGGGATCCCCGAGCTGGCGCGGCCGGACCTCGGTTATCCGGGGGCGTGGCTCGGCATTGGCCCGCAACAGATTCATCTGCTCGAACTGCCGAATCCCGATCCGGTGGAAGGGCGGCCCCGGCATGTCGGCCGCGATCGTCACGCGGCCTTTCATGTCGATGACGTCGACGGCCTCGCCGCGCGGCTCGAGCAGGCCGGGATCATCTACACGCGCAGTCGCAGCGGCCGGCGCGCGCTGTTCTGCCGCGACCCGGACGGCAACGGCATCGAACTGATCGAAGCAAACGAAGGAGTGAGTCCGTGAGCGGCAGCAAGTCCCGCAGCACCCCCGAGGCGTATCGCAACGAGGCCTTCCTCGGCAGCAGCAGCGCGCGTTCGCTGCGCATCCTGTCCGAGTACATCGAGCCCGAGAGCCGCTTCGACCATCATGCGGTCGAGGACACGATCGTGTTCCTCGGCTCGGCGCGGCTGAAGTCGCGCGCCGATGCCGAGGCGGCGCTGGCCGCCGTCGAGGCGCAAGGCGGCGATGCCGCGACGGCGCGCCGCGAACTCGAGATGTCGCGCTATTACGAGGCCGCGCGCGAGATCGCGCACCGTTTGACCGAATGGTCGAAGGGGCTCGGCGAGGAGGGGCGCCGCTTCGTCGTCTGCACCGGCGGCGGTCCCGGCATCATGGAGGCCGCGAACCGCGGCGCCTCCGAGGCGAAGGGCATCAACGTCGGCCTGACGATCTCGATTCCGATCGAGGAGTTCGACAACCAGTACGTGACGCGCGAGCTGTCGTTCCATTTTCATTATTTCTTCATGCGCAAGTTCTGGTTCACCTATCTGGCCAAGGCCATGCTGGTGTTCCCGGGCGGCTTCGGCACGCTCGACGAGCTGTTCGAGATCCTGACGTTGCTGCAGACGCGCAAGATGCGCAAGCGCCTGCCGATCGTGATGTTCGGCAAGCAGTTCTGGAACGAGGTCGTCAACTTCGATGCGCTGATCCGCGCCGGCACCATCAGCCCCGGCGACATCGAGCTGATGCACTTCACCGATTCGGTCGACGAGGCCTGCGACTACATCATCCGGCAACTGGAGGAACACGCGCTCGAGCAGCGCGGCGGGGGCATGTGAAGGCCTTTGCCTGTCACTGCGGCGGCACGCTGTATTTCGAGAACAGCATCTGCCTGTCGTGCGGGCGGACTGCGGGCTTCATCCCCGGCGAATTGCGCCTGTGCAGCTTCGATCGCATCGACGATGATTGGTGGCGCGAGCCGCGCGGCGGCGGGCGCTATCGCAAGTGCCGCAACTATGCGGACTTCGACGTCTGCAACTGGATGGTCGACGCCGATGACCCGGACGCCTATTGCCGCTCCTGCCGCCTCAATCTCGTCATCCCGGACCTCAGTGAGGCGCGCAACCTGACGCTGTGGTATCGCGTCGAGGGCGCCAAGCGCCGCCTGCTCTATACATTGTTCGCGCTGCGTCTGCCGGTGCGCGGGCGCGGCGAGGGTGGCGGACAGGAGGCCGGCCTCGGCTTCCAGTTTCTCGCCGATGCCGAGGACAGCGACGAGTTCGCGAATGACCTGCTGCCGCAGACCAGCGTCATCACCGGTCACCGCGCCGGCGTCATCACCATCAACATCCGCGAGGCCGAGGACAGCGCGCGCGAGGCGATGCGGGTCAAGATGAACGAGCGCTATCGCACGCTGCTCGGTCACTTCCGCCACGAGATAGGTCATTACTACTGGGACCTGCTGCTCGCCGACGGCGCGGGACTCGACGGCTATCGCGCGCTGTTCGGCGACGAGCGCATGGACTACGCCAGCGCGCTCGAACGCTATTATCGCGACGGCCCGCCGATCGGCTGGGAAGAGACCTGGATCAGCGCCTATGCGTCGTCGCATCCCTGGGAAGACTGGGCCGAGACCTGGGCGCACTACCTGCACATGGTCGACACGCTGGAGACCGCGCACGACCAGGGCTTCAGCATCGACGGCCGCCGCGTCGCGACCCTGCCCGCCGGCGCGCAAGCCGCCTCCGGCTACACCCCCGCCGTCACCTTCGACGACCTGATCGCCGACTGGTCCGCCCTCTCCGTCGCCCTCAACGCCCTCAACCGCAGCATGGGCCTCCCCGACGCCTACCCCTTCGCCCTCTCCGGCAAAACCCTCGAAAAACTAGCCTTCATCCACACCCTGATCCTCCGGGTCGGACCACGGTAAGTGATTGTTAAATCACGTTAAGCAGGGTATGGGGCACTTCTAACCCGTTGATTTTGGTGCCGCGGAAGCTGAAAAGAGGCCTGTTTTGGCGATTTCATGATATGGCGGTCACGGTCTCGTGCAGATTTCGGGGCTGAAATGCTGAATGTGTGGGCAGGAGACGTGCCTGAGTTGCTTGTTTTACCTCCCTGAAAATTCGATCGCCATGGTAATCAATGGGTTGCCATGGTCCGACCCGGTCCTTTCGGTCCTTTCAGGGCCTCTGCGCTGGAGCGGGCGATTTCGGTGGCTTCTTGCAGGAGGCGGGCGGTTTCGCTCGGGGCGTGGAAGCCGGTGCTGTTTTCGGCGTCGACGAAGTCCCAGCGCAGCTGGGCGCGGCGGTGGGCGCGTTGGGCCGCGGCCAGCGCCTCGTCGGTGACGGCCTCGCCGGCAACCTCACCGGCACCTTCGCCGGCGCTCTCGCCGGCAGCCGCCCGGGCCTCGACGATCGCGTCCATCAGCGCGCCGAGCGCGGTCTCCGCCTCGCCGAGCAGGGCCACGGTGCGATCCTGAATCGCCACCACCCGCTGTTTCAGTTCCGCCTCGTCCGAGCGATGGCAACCCAGGCAGGCATCGCCGAGCTGCATCAGCGGGCTGCGGATCCAGTGATCGCTGATGCGCCGGCCGTCCTCGCGTATCTGGGGCATGTGACAGTCGGCACAACTGATACCCAGCCGCGCATGCGGTCCCTGGCTGTGGAGTTCGTATTCCGGATGCTGGATCTTGATCATCGGTGCGCCGGTTTCGGCGTGGAGCCAGTCGCTGTGATCGAGGGCGTCGAAATAGCGTTCGATGTCCTCGAGGCGGGTGCCTTGCGCCCACGGAAAGACCAGCTGATTGTCATCGCCGCTGAAATAGTATTCGACATGGCACTGGGCGCAGACATAGGTCCGCATTGCCCGGCGATCGAGGCCATCGGGATCGATGCCGCGCGCGCGCAGCGCATGACGCAGCGCGGGCCGGGTGATGGTCAGGGCCATGGTCTTCGTATCGTGACAGTCGGCGCAGGAACTGCCGTGATGCAGCCGCTCGCGCAGGCTGTCATAGGGCATCGCATGCAGGCCATCCCAGCCGAATTCCTCGAGCAGCAGCGGCGCCTCGGCGGCATGGCAGTGAATGCAGCCGGCCGGGACCTCATGCTCGCGCGTGCGTCGACTCTGCTGCTGATCGATCAGCGCGTAGTAGTGTCCGCGCGCGGCCTTGTAGTCCTCGGAGAAGGACAGACCGGCCCAGGCCCGCACGCGGAAGGGATTGGCCGCCAGCTTGTCGTAGGGGGTGCTGCCGCCATGCGGCGTGCGGCCGTAGTCCTCGGCCGTGCGCAGGAAGGACGCGTAGTGCTGCGGATACGCGTCCGCCCACTGCGCCGGATCGACGCGGTCGCTGACCGCCGGCATGCGCGCCTGCTGCCAGCCGGCGAACAGCACGGCCATGGTCAGCGTCACCACCAGGGTGAACAGCGCAACGAGTCTGGCCAGTCGTTCCCGCATCCTCCGTCTCCCGCCGTCAGGCCATGTCGAACAGTTCGGTGTGGATCCGCCGCAAGGGGATGCCGAGCTCATGCAGAAAACCTTCCATCGCGGCGGTCATCGCGCGGGGACCGCAGATGAAAAACTCGTGCCCCCGGTACGCGTCGCCCAGGGCCTCGGCGAGAATGTCACGGGTGATCCAGCCGGACTTCCCCTGCCAGCCCGGCGGCGGCGTTTCCAGCACTGGCACGGTCTTCAGATTCAACTGCCCGGCCAGGGCCGCGAGCGTCTCCCGTCGCGGTATGCGCTCATAGTGGCTATGGGCGGCCAGCAGCAGGTGCGGGCGACGGTCGCCGGCATTGGCCAGCCCCTGCAACATGCCGATGACCGGCGCCACGCCGATGCCGCCGCAGAGGAACACATATCCGGGCGCGCGCGGATAGAGCCGGTAGCTGAAACGCCCGTAGGGACCGTCGACCCAGGCGGTGGCGCCCACCGCGGTGTCGGGGACGCGGGCGGTGAAATCGCCCAGCGCCTTGATCGTGAAGTCCAGCGAGCCGTCCGCGCGCGGCGCCGAGGCGATCGAGAACGGGTGTTCGCGCATCGCAAAGGGACTGTGGCCGAGACTGAGCCAGGCGAACTGGCCGGGCCGGAAAGCGAAGCCCTTGACCTCCGGCTTCAGCGTGAGGGTGCAGCAGTCGCCGCGTTCCTTTGTCACCGCGACGACTCGCCACGGTTGTTGCAGCAGGCGCCAGGGCCGGAGGATGCGGACGGTCACCAGCAAGGCCAGCACCACCAGCCCCATCGCGGTCAGCAGCGCGGCGATCAGCGGATGGGCGCTGTAGTAACCAATCGCCGCCACATGGGCAAACGCCAGCCCGATCGCCAGCACCGCAAACAGCAGATGCAGCCAGCGCCAGTACTCATAGGGCAGTCGCAAGCGCTTGCGCCACACCGAGGTGACCATGATCACCAGCAGCGCCGCCAGCGCCAGCATGCCGCTCTGCATCGGCCAGTCCGCGGTAAAGGGATGGAGGTCCGGCAACAGGCCGGGGTCGGCGAGCCGGAAGATCAGCGGATGGAGCAGGGCGGCCACCAGCAGCGCATACGCGAGGTAGCGATGGAAATAGTAGATGACATCGATGCCGAACGGCGCCGTCAGCACCCGGAAGCGGGCCGTGAGCAGGAACTGCATGGCCATCATCGCCAGCGCAGCCACGCCCAGGGCCACTGCCACGTTCCACCAGAAGCCGCCCTTTGCCGGGATGTTGACCACCATCAGCGCCAGCAGCGGCGCCAGGATCAGGGCCAGATAGAGTCCCGTCCACAGCAGGGGACGCCAGGTGATGGTCACGGGGGATGCTCCCTGCCGAGGGTGGATTGCGCTCCCATGCTAGCCGCGATGGGGCGCGGATTCAAAAATGCGCGACCCGGCGCCGATTTCGACGCTGAAATGTCGATCGTACGGTTGGGAAACGCGGCTGAGGCGCCTGTTTTACCTTCCTGCAAACTCCATAACAAAGATAATCAATGATTTGTCATGGTCCGATCCCGGTGTTTAATCCCCCCCTTCGCTTGCGAAGGGGGGGCAGGGGGGATGTCCAGATCGGAGCGCGATACTCAGTTTAAAATCTGGTATGTCCGTGCAGCCTCGGCCAGTCTGAGTACCCGCGTAATCAATGAGATGCCGTGGTCCGACCCGGTACTTCATGAAAGTCGCAGTGAGTTTTCAGTAAGTCGCTGATAGCGACTCTCCAGGGATACATCACACTTACTGGTTCATCGTCACAGGCCCTCTGGCGGCGAGGATCAGCAATGAAGTTGCCGGCGGATGCTGTTATCCCGAGAGAGAAGCTGGTGAGTTATTTGCTTGCGTCGAGACGCAAGAATGATAAATCCCGCTATCTTGCCCTGGCCGGTTTTACCCGGGATAACCCGGAGATTCTGGACGCGTCGTTGCGCCGACTGATCGCGGAACACGAGGCAGTGATCGATCGCGTCGATGATTACGGCGTATTCTATCGGGTGGCAGGGCCATTACAGGGGCCGGATGGTATACTTCCGGTGGTATCGATCTGGATGAAGCAGGAAACCGACGGCGTCTGTCGCTTTGTTACGCTGAAACCGATGAGGTGATCCTTATGAAGCCCGAACGGTTCCAGGAAGTGGTCCTGACCCGGGATCTTCCCGATGCGGATCTGCGCGCCGGTGATGTCGCCGTCGTCCTCGACTATGTCCCGCATCCGGCAGGAGGAGAAGAGGGTGCCGTACTGGAAGTATTCAACGCCCTCGGAGAGTCCATCGCCGTCATTACCGCACCGGTATCGGCAATCGCGCCATTGAGTCCCGACCAGGTTCCCGCGGTGCGCCGACGGGCGCAGGGTGGCTGAGACTCACTGACCTACAACCCCCGCCGGATCTGCTCCGCGACCCACTGATTCAGGCTTTTCCCTTCCGCCTCGGCGCGCATCGCGGCCTGGGCATGCAGTTCGGGCGGGACGCGCAGGGGGACCTTTCCTGACCAGCTCTTCTGCGCCGGACGACCGAGCTTCCGGCAGGTCTCGATGTAATCCTCGACCGCTTCGACAAAGGCCGCGCGGATCTCCGGGACGGATTCGCCATGGAACGAGACGACATCGTTGATCCCCGCGATGTGGCCGATCAGGCAGCCGTCTTCATCGCTGTACTGGATATGCGCCGCATAGCCCTTGTGCTTCATTGGTTTCATGGTCTGATGCCTGCCTTCTCGAGAAACTCGCGCGCCGCGCGGACCTGGTAGGGCTTCGCTTCCTTCCGGGGGTGCGGTCGGTGAAAGCTTGCGATCAC
The DNA here is from genome assembly GCA_964384095.1 of uncultured Chromatiales bacterium. GTDB lineage: Bacteria > Pseudomonadota > Gammaproteobacteria > SZUA-140 > SZUA-140 > JAITWN01. Next base: position 1,054 of record CAYLKC010000045.1, on the reverse strand, counting down.
ACCCGCGAGTTCGAAGCGGACCCGTGATCCGCGGCCTTCGATGGACCGGGCGCCGAGGGCATGGAACAACGCCTCAATGCGCTTCCATTCCAGGGTGCGTGGAACCGGGACAGCGAAGACCGCTGCCAGCGTTTCGCGGTGCGCGTTGTGCATGAATGATATCAAATAGTGATATCATATGAAAGGCTGTGACAGAGTGGCAGAAGTGATTAATCCATTTGCGCATGTTGCGGAACATCGGTGGTGGTCTGACGTTGGCATCCCCGGCAGTCCGTCTTCAGCGAACAGGGTGACGCTGACTCGGTGGGAGGCAATGATGCGAACTGTCCGCGGTTACCGCACTAACCTTTAGTATTACCTCGCCATTTTCCCGTCACCCGTTGGTCCAATCCTTAGTATGACGTGCTAGAATTCCTCGCATAACTATAGCGATAAAGGCGTTCCGTGGTCGCTCCCGAGCAGCAAGCGCGCGACACCATCGACCGCTTGCTGACGCAGGCCGGCTGGGTCGTGTGCGATCCGCAGGACGCCCACATCAGCGCCCACCGCGGCGTCGCGATCCGCGAGTTTCGGCTGAAACAGGGACATGGCTTCGCCGACTACCTGCTCTATGTCGATGGCCGCGCCACCGGGGTGATCGAGGCGAAGAAGGCCGGCGCGACGCTGAGCGGGGTGGAGATTCAGTCCGATCAATACCGTCAGGGTTTGCCCGATGATCTGCCGGCCTGGCGGCGGCCGCTGCCGTTCGCGTACCAGTCCACCGGCGTCGCGACCCGTTTCACGAACAACCTCGATCCCGAGCCGCGCGCGCGGCCAGTGTTCGCGTTCCATCGCCCCGAGACGCTCGCCGACTGGCTCGCGCCGCCGATGGAGCAGGCGGCGCTCGACTATCCGGCGTACGGAGGGCAATCCGCGCCCCACGCGACCTTCCTCTCCCGCCTCCGCCACATGCCCCCGCTGCACGAAGAAGGTCTCTGGCCTGCCCAGATCCGCGCGATCCAAAACCTCGAGGCATCGCTAAAACAAAACCGCCCCCGCGCCCTGATCCAGATGG
>CAYLKC010000044.1:0-16018 GCA_964384095.1 uncultured Chromatiales bacterium | reverse complement strand
ATGCGAAAGATGCGCCGCCCCGTCAACTTGTACGAGGCAACCTGCATGATCACCGACAGGGTCTCGATGACGAACACACCGCCCATGATCATCAGCACGATCTCCTGGCGCACGACCACCGCGAGCACGCCGAGCGCGGCGCCCAGCGCGAGCGCGCCGATGTCGCCCATGAAGACCTGGGCCGGGTGGGTGTTGAACCAGAGGAATCCGAGTCCGGCGCCGACGATCGCGCCGCAGAACACGACCATTTCGCCGACGCCCGGGACGTAGGGGATACCGAGATAATCGGAGAAGCGCACGTGACCGGTGGCGTAGGCGATCACGCCGAGTCCGCCGGCGACCATCACCGCCGGCAGGATCGCGAGGCCGTCGAGGCCATCGGTCAGGTTGACCGCGTTACTCGAGCCGACGATGACCAGGCAGGCGAGCGGGATGAACCACCAGCCGATGTCGATGACGACGTCCTTGAAGAACGGCATGATGAACTGGGTCTCGATCGGATTCTGCGCGCTCGAATACAGGTAGTACGCGGCGCAGAAGCCGATCAGCGTCTGCCAGAACAGCTTGGCTCGCGCCGACAGGCCCTTCGGGTTCTTCGCGATCAGCTTGCGGTAGTCATCGACCCAGCCGATCGCGCCGAACAGCAGCGTCACGGTCAGCACGACCCAGACATGACGGTTCGAGAGGTCGGCCCACAGCAGCGTACTGATGCCGACGCCGATCAGGATCATCGAGCCGCCCATCGTCGGCGTGCCGGCCTTGCCGAGGTGGGTGGCCGGCCCGTCTTCGCGGACCATCTGCCCGATCTGGTACTGACTCAGCTTGCGGATGATCACCGGCCCGATCACGAAAGAGATCACCAGCGCGGTCAGCACACCGAGGATCGAGCGCAGCGTCAGGTAGTTGAAGACGTTGAACCCGGTGTGGAACTGGATCAGCCAGTCGGTCAGCCAGAGCAGCATGGTCAGCCCCCCGCCCGCATCGCGGGCGCCGGTGCAGGGGCGCCGGGCGCATCGCCGACGGCGACCAGCGCCGCGACGACGCGTTCCATGCGCATCGAGCGCGAGCCCTTGACCAGCACTGTCGCCGGACGCGCGCCGGCGAGGTCCGCGCGCAGGCCGGCGATCAGCGCATCATGGCTGTCGAAGTGGCGCGCGCCGTTGCCGAATACGCCGGCCGCGATCGCGGCCAGCTCGCCGACGGCATAGATGCGATCGACGCCGACGACGCGCGCCTGGCGTCCGATCTGTTCGTGCAGCGCGCGCGCGGCGTTGCCGAGCTCACCCATGTCACCGAGCACGAGCACACGCTGGCCGCTGCCGCCGCAGGTCGCGAGGACCTCCAGCGCGGCCTTCACTGAACCCGGATTTGCGTTGTAGGTGTCATCGATGAGGCGCACGCCGCCGACGCCGGCGCGGGTCTGCAAGCGGCCGGCAACCGGGCGCATCGCGCAGAGCCCGCTCGCGATGTCCTCGAGCGTGATGCCAAGCGCATGCGCCATCGCCGCCGCGGCCAACGCATTCATGACGTTGTGGCGGCCGGGCAACTGCAGATCGACATCGATCGCCCCCGCCGGCGTGAGCAGTTCGAACGAGCAGCCCGGGGCGTCATTCGCGCGCAGATCGCGCGCACTGACGTCGGCCGGATGGCGCAGGCCGAAGCCGACGACGCGGCGGCTGCCGGCCATGACCTGCCACAGGCCGACGCGCGGGTCATCGACATTCATCACCGCGATGCCGTCCGCGGGCAGGCCGGAGAATATTTCGCCCTTGGCGCGGGCGACCCCGGCGATGTCGCCGAAGCCGGCGAGGTGGGCCGGCGCAGCATTGGTGATCACGGTGACCGAGGGCGCGGCGATGCCGACCAGATAGGCAATGTCACCGGGCTTGCGCGCGCCCATCTCGATGACCGCATAACGGTCATCCGGACCCAGCCCGAGCAGCGTCAGCGGCGCGCCGATCTCGTTGTTGAGATTGGCGCGGGTCACCACGCCGGGCCCAAGCGAGGAGAGGATGCTCGCGAGCATCTCCTTGACCGTGGTCTTGCCGTTGCTGCCGGTGATACCGGCGACCGGGACGTCGAAGCGGCGGCGCCACCAGGCCGCGAGCCGGCCGAGGGCGCGCAGCGTGTCGTCGACGCGCACCACCGGCACCGCGGCATCGACGTCACGATCGATGAGCAGCGCCGCGGCGCCGCCGCTGACCGCGACTTCGATGAAGTCATGCGCATCGAAACGCTCACCACGCAGCGCGACGAACAGGTCGCCGGGCGCCAGCCCGCGGGTGTCGGTCGACAGCCGCCCGACGCGCAGGTCGGCGCCGCGCAGCTCACCGCCGACGGCCTCGGCGAGCTCACCGAGGCCGAGGCCGCCGGCCAGCGTCGCGCCACGCGCATTCAACTCCGTCACGGTCATGGCCGCCGCCCCCCGAGCGCCGCCTTCACCTCGGCCTGGTCGCTGAAGGCGAGGCGGCGGTCGCCGAGGATCTGGTAGTCCTCATGCCCCTTGCCGGCGACCAGCACGACATCGCCGGCAACGGCCGCGGCGATCGTCTCGCGGATCGCGCGGGCACGGTCGGCGATGATCGCGATACCATCGGTGCGCACGATGCCGGCGCGGATCGCGGCGATGATCGCCTCCGGGTCCTCGTCGCGCGGATTGTCACTGGTCAGCACGACGCGGTCGGCGAGGCGCGCGGCGGTCTCGCCCATCAGCGGACGCTTGGCCTGGTCGCGACTGCCACCGCAGCCGAATACGCACCACAAGCGGCCCTTGCAGTGCGGTCGCAGCGCCGCCAGCGCCTCGGCCAGCGCATCCGGGGTATGCGCATAATCGACGATCACCAGCGGGCGGCTGCCGCCGCCGAAGCGCTCCATGCGACCGGACACCGGGCGCACCGCCGACAGCCGCGCCAGCGCCTCGTCGAACGGGATATCGAGCATCAGCAGCGCGGCGAGCACCGCGAGCAGGTTGCGTGCGTTAAAGCGGCCGAGCAGCGGCGCCTCGAGCCGGCCCTCGCCCCAGCTCGACGAGATGCTGAACGAGAGGCCGCTGTCGCCGAGCACGACGCCGTGCGCATCGATATGGAAATGGGCACCGAGACCGGCGGCGCCATCGCCGAGGCCATAAGCGACGCAGCGGATGTCCGGCATCAGGCCGGCGATCAACTCGCGGCCGAAGGCATCGTCGCGGTTGATCGCCGCAAAGCGCAGGCCGGGCATCCGGAACAGCTTCTGTTTCGCGAGACCATAGGTACGCAGATCGGCGTGATAATCGAGGTGATCGTGGCTCAGGTTGGTGAAGATCGCGCCGGCAAAACATGTGCCGGCGACGCGATGCTGTTCGAGCGCATGCGACGAGACCTCGATCGCGGCATGACCGACGCCGGCGTCGCGCAGTCGCGCGAGCTCGGCCTGCAGCGTCAGCGGATCCGGCGTCGTATGCAGGCCCGGACGCAGCGCGCCGGGTTCACCGTAGCCGAGCGTGCCGATCAAACCGCAGCGGTCGCCGCCGGCGGCAAGGGCCTGGGCGAGATAGTACGCGCACGAGGTCTTGCCGTTGGTGCCGGTGACGCCGACCACAGTCATCTCGCGCGACGGCTCGCCGTGGAAGCGCGCGGCGATCGGCCCGATGCGCTCGCGCAGGGACTCGACCGGGATGCGTGGCACGGTGACGCCGGCGGCCGCAGGGTCGTTCGCATCCTGCAACACCGCAACTGCACCGGCGGCGACCGCGTCGGCGATGAAGGCAGAGCCGCTGACCCGCGTCCCGGCGCAGGCCAGGAAGACGTCCCCCGGCCGCAGTGCGCGGCTGTCGAGGGCGAGCCCGGTGACCTCGCAGTCGTCGGCCGGCGCGACCACGGCGAAATCCCGCAGCAACGCGGACAGGCGCGGGGCTGTCCCCGCGGCGGTCCGGCGGGCGGCCATCACAGGACCTCCTTGCCGGCGACCGGCGCAGCGCCCGCGGCATCAGCACGGGCGGCATCGAGCGGCATCGCGTTTTCAGGCAGCGGCGGCGGCGCCGGCGCATCGACCTGGATCTGGCGCGCCGGCGCCGCGTCCGGCAGGATGCCCTGCATGCGCAGCGCCCCGGTCATGACGCGGGAGAACACCGGCGCCGCGACCCGGCCTCCATAGTATTCCTCGCCGGCCGGCTTGTTGATGACGACGACCATCGCGAGGCGCGGGTCCGAAGCCGGCGCGACGCCGGCGAACAATGCGATATAGCGGTCCTCGCTGTAGCCACGAGTACCGACCGCCATCACCGTGCCGGTCTTGCCGGCGACGCGATAGCCGGAAACCCGCGCCAGCTGCCCGGTGCCCTGCCCCGAAACCGCGGCCTCCATCATGCGCACGATTTCGTCCGCGGTGCGCGCGCTCATCGCCTGCGTCACCGGCGGCGGCTCGGCGTCGGCGAGGAAAACCGCGGGCCTGAAACGGCCCTGGTCGCCGATCGCGGCATAGGCCTGGGCCAGTTGCAGCGGCGTCACCGACAGCCCATAGCCGAACGACAGCGTCGCGCGCTGGAGTTCGCGCCAGCGACTGTGATGCGTGAGCATGCCGGCGGCCTCGCCGGGAAAGCCGCTGCCCGAGAGCTCGCCGAAGCCGAGCGCCGTGAACATGCGCCACATGCGGTCCGGCGGCAACGACAGCGCGATCTTGGTCATGCCGACATTGCTCGATTTCTGAATCACCGCGGTCAGGTCGATGGCGCCGTAGTTCGACAGGTCGCGGACCGTGCCGCCACCGACACGCATGAAGCCGGGCGCGGTATCGATGCGCGACTCCGGGCGGTGACTGCCGGCCTCGAGGGCGGCGGCGATCGTGAACGGCTTCGCGGTCGAACCGGGCTCGACGAGATCGGTCACCGCGCGGTTGCGGAAGGCGTCGGCGCGGAGACTGCCGCGGTTGTTCGGGTTGAACGACGGCTGGTTCGCCATCGCCAGCACCTCGCCGGTGCGCACGTCGAGCACGACGACCGAGCCCGATTCGGCGCGGTGCAACTGCACCGCGGTCTTCAACTCGCGATAGGCGAGATACTGGATACGGCGGTCGATGCTGAGGCGCAGATCGCGGCCCGGTTCCGGCTCGCGGATCGCGGCGACGTCCTCGACGATGCGGCCGTAGCGGTCCTTGAGCACCCACTTCCTGCCCGGAACGCCCTGTAGCCACTGGTCGTAGGCAAGCTCGAGGCCTTCCTGCCCCTGGTCATCGATATTGGTCAGCCCGAGCAGGTGTGCGGAGACCTCGTGTTCCGGGTAATAACGACGGTACTCGCGCTGCAACGCGACGCCGCGCAGACCGAGTGCCATCACGCGCTCGGCGACCGGCGGGTCGACGTGGCGGCGCAGGTAGACGAACTGCGAATCCGCGCGCCGCTCCAGCTGCTGCTCGAGGTCGGCAGGCCGCACGCCGAGCGCGCGCGCAAGCGCCGGCCACTGATCGCGCACGTCGGCCAGCTCCCGCGGGTTGCCCCAGATCGAATCGACCGGGATGGAGATCGCGAGCGGATCGCCGTTGCGGTCGGTGATCATGCCGCGGTGCGCCGGCATGTCATGGATGCGCAGGTGGCGGGCATCGCCCTGTCCCTGCAGGAAGTCATTGTCCATAACCTGCAGGTCGAGGGCGCGCCAGACCAGCACGCCGGCACAGACCGCCAGCAAGCCCAGCACGCAGGCGATGCGGACGGGATGAGTCAGGTGAGGATGAGGCCCGCTCATGGATGCACCACCACGATGCGCTCGGCCGACGGCAGCGTCATGTCGAGGCGATCGCGGGCGATGCGCTCGACGCGCGTCGGCGTCGCCCAGGTCGCCTGCTCCAGCGTCAGCTTGCCCCACTCGACGTTGAGTTCGTCGCGCCCGGCCTTGAGCGCCTCGAACTCGATGAACAGCTGGCGGCTCTCGTGCTTGGTCACGACGACGCCGAGCGCGGACACGAACACACAGGCCGCGAGCGTGAAGATCAGGCCGTGTCCCGGCGTCATGTCAACCGCTCCGCGACCCGCAGCACCGCGCTGCGCGCGCGCGGATTCGCCGCGACCTCGGCGGCGCCGGGGTGTATCGCCTTGCCGACCGCACGCAGCCGCGGCTTGCGCATCGCGTCCGTCACCGGCAGGCCGCGCGGAAATTCGTCGCCGCGGGCCTCGCGACGGATGAAACGCTTGACGATGCGGTCCTCGAGCGAATGGAAGCTGATCACTGCGAGCCGGCCGTGCGGCGCCAGCGTATCGATGAGCGGCGGCAGACACTGCTCGAGGGCCTCGAGTTCGCGGTTGATATGGATGCGGATCGCCTGGAAGGCGCGCGTCGCCGGATCCTTGCCGGGCACGCGTGACGGATTCGCGCGCGCGACGATCGCGCGTAACTGACCGGTGGTCAGGATCGGCTGTTCCGCGCGCGCGGCGACGATCGCGCGCGCGATGCGCCTTGCGTGGCGCTCCTCGCCGAATTCACGCAGCACATCGGCGATCTCACCCTCGCCGGCGCGCGCGAGCCAGTCGGCGGCGCTGATCCCGGCGCCCGGATCCATGCGCATGTCGAGCGGACCGTCGCGCATGAAGCTGAAGCCCCGCGCCGCGTCATCGAGCTGGACCGAGGAAACGCCGAGATCCATCAGCACACCACTCACCGCGCCCGAGAGGCCGAGCTCCGACGCGACCGTCGCAGCGCCGGCATAGGAACTGTGACGGATCGTCACGCGCGCGTCCGCACCGAAACGGGCGCGTGCATCGGCGATCGCATCGGGATCACGATCCATGACCACGAGACGGCCCGCGGGCCCCAGCCGTTCCAGCAGCGCCGCGGCGTGGCCGCCCCGACCGTAGGTCAGGTCCATACAGACGCCGCCGGGTGCGGGCGCGAGCGCGTCAAGCGCCTCGGACAGCAGGACGGGTCGATGCAGCTCGGTTGCGCCGGCCATCGTGTCATAGCGTGAAGGTGCTGAGGAAATCGGACAGCCGCTGAACGCCGCCGTCACCGTCGCCGTTCAGCAGGCGGCCGCACTGGTCGTTCCAGGCCTGCTCGTCCCACAGCTCGAACTTGTTGACCTGGCCGATCAGCATCACACGCTTGTTGAGGCCGGCAAACTCGCGCAGCGGCGGCGGCAGCAGGATGCGGCCGTTGCCGTCCATCTCACATTCGGTGGCGAGACCGATCAGCAGCCGCTGCAGGCCGCGGGTACGATCGTCGAGGTTCGGGAGGTCGGACAGGCGCTGCTCGATGACCTCCCAGGCCGGCTGCGGGTAGAGCAGCAGGCAGCGATCACGGTCGCCGGTGATGACAATGCGGCCCTGGCAGGCGTGCAGGAGCAAATCCCGGTAACGGGTCGGGATAGTCATGCGACCCTTGGCGTCGAGACTCAAGGTGCTGGCACCGCGAAACACGACTGGCGATTCCCCCAATCAAAATTCCCACAATTAACCACTTATCTCCACTTGCTGCCACTATATACACCTTTGACCCACTGTCAAGCCGAAATGGACCCACCGGAGGTGGAATTTTCTCCTTTACCGCACAGACACTTAGGCATGATCGCCCGTCGTCGCGTGGCGACGCCGGCACGCCTCGCCAACTAACGGAAACAAATCATTATCTTGTGGGAATTACATGGAGCAGATTGTCATCTGAAAGGTGGGAGCCGGCCTGTAAGCCGGGTTCTGTCGAGGACAGTCATTCATCTGGAGCACGCGTCACCGCGCGTCTCGAGCGACCTACCCGGGGACGACGCGGGCCGCGCCAGTGTCCCCCTATTTGGTCTTGCTCCGGGTGGGGTTTGCCATGCCGCCGTGTGTTGCCACCGGCGCGGTGCGCTCTTACCGCACCATTTCACCCTTACCCGCGTTGCCGCGGGCGGTATACTTTCTGTTGCACTTTCCGTCGGCTCGCGCCGCCCAGGCGTTACCTGGCACCCTGCCCTGTGGAGCCCGGACTTTCCTCCACACCACAGGAAGATCCCTGCGGGCGCAGCGACTGTCCGGCCGACTCCCGGGGCGAGTATAGCAGTTCTGCGGCCTCAATCTCCGCCGTCGCGCCGCGCCAGCCCCAGCTCGTAGAGCCGGTTCTTCGGCAGACCGGTCAGGCGCGCGGTCAGCGCCGCAGCCTGCTTCAGCGGCAGCTCCTCGAGCAGGATCCCGAGCGTGTGCATCGCCGCGGACTCGTCGGCGGCCACCGCCTCCGCGCCGCGCACGATGACCACGAGCTCCCCGCGCTGCAGCATCGGATCGCTGCGCGCCCGCTCGAGCAGGCCGCCCAGGCAGTCGCGGATCACCGATTCATGCAGCTTGGTCAGTTCGCGCGCGCAGGCGGCCTCGCGGCCGGCGCCGAAGACCTCGACCAGCGCCTCGAGGGTCGCAAGCACGCGATGCGGCGCCTCGTAGAACACCAGCGTGCGCGTCTCCTCGCGCAGGCCCTCGAGGCGCTCGCGGCGCTGGCCGGCCTTTGCCGGCAGAAAGCCCTCGAACGCAAACCGCTCCGACGGCACGCCGGCCGCGGACAGCGCGGCAATCAACGCCGATGGCCCGGGGATCGGGACGACGCGAACGCCGGCCTCATGCGCGGCGCGCACGAGGTGGAAGCCGGGATCGCTGATCAGCGGCGTGCCAGCGTCGCTGACCAGCGCAACACTCTCGCCGCGCGCGAGTCGCTCGAGCAGGCGCGGCGCCAGTTCGCGTTCATTGTGGTCATGCAGCGACACGCAGGGGGTGCCGATGCCGAAATGGCGCAGCAACTGGCCGCTGCGGCGGGTATCCTCGGCGGCAACGACGTCGACCTCGCGCAGGGTATCGAGCGCGCGCGCGCTGATGTCTCCGAGATGACCGATCGGAGTGGCGACGATGTACAATGTTCCTGCTTTTCCGATTGACACTCTTGCTTACCGTTCGGATACTGAGCCCTGTCTGACCGGAGCCTTCAAGGAGTTCGGAAGACGGTGGCCATTGTCTGACGGGACGCGCTGTGAATACATCCCTGTACGCTCAACGGCCACATCCCTGTGGCCGTAAGATCCCGTCAGACAATGGCCACCGTCTTCCGAAACCGAATTTGATTTTCATCGTCCAATCCGCATGCATCATTCAAACACCGCCCGCTGCATCGTTGCGCTGATCATAGCACTCGCGATCGGCGGCTGCGCCGTGGCGCCGCCGGGACCGGGGGTTGCGCCGGACGAGGGCGAGCTGTTGCGGCTGGCGGCGCAGGCGACCCAGCGCGCCGATCATGAGACGGCCGCGAGGTATTACCTCGAGGCGGCCGATGCCGCCGCGGCGGAGCAGCAGGCGGAATATCAACTCCAGGCGGTCGCGGCGCTGTTGCGAGCGAACCAGATCGCGCGCACGCAGCGCGTGATGGAACGCATCGACACGGACCGGCTCGACCATGTCGGCGAGCTGCGCTGGCGGGTCGCGTCGGCGCGGATTGCGCTGGCGCAGAACCGGCCGGAGCAGGCGCTCGAGGCGCTGCCGGCGGCGACGCCCGACGGCCTGCCCGATGCATTGCGCGCCGAGGTGCACGAGCTGCGCGCGGAGGCCCGGCAACGCAGAGGCAATCCGCTGGAAGCGGCGCGCGAGCATGTGCTGCGCGAACGCTTCCTCGCCGCGACCGATACCGGCGCGCGCGCGCGCAACCAGCAGTCGGCGTGGCAGGCGCTGAACCTGTTGCCGGACGAGGTGCTGCGACGCCAGCTCGCGCCGCCGCCGGACGTGTTCGACGGCTGGCGCGAGCTGGCGCTGATCGCGCGCTCGGCGCAGACCGGCGCGACAGGCATTGCCGGCATGATCGACAACTGGCGCCAGCGTTATCCGGCGCATCCGGCCGGCGAGGACATCATCGAACTGGTGCTCGCGCGCGAACGCGGCCAGGCGGCGCGGCCGACGCAGATCGCGGTGCTGCTGCCGCACAGTGGCTCGATCGCCGCGATGGCGGACGCGCTGCGCGACGGCTTCATCGCCGCCCACTTTCAGCGCGAGAACCGCGCCTACGCCCCGACGATCCGCTTCTATGACACCGGCGCCGATCCGGCCGACATCCTCACGGTCTACCAGCAAGCCGTCGACGACGGCGCGGAGTTCATCGTCGGTCCGCTGACCCGCCAGGCGGTGACGATCCTCGCCGACAGCGGACGCATCAGCGTGCCGACGCTGACACTGAACTACAGCGAAGCAGATCGGCGTGCCGATTCGCGGCTGTTCCAGTTCGGCCTCGCGCCGGAGGACGAGGCCCGCCAGGTTGCGCAACGCGCATGGCTCGACGGCCACAACCACGCGCTCGCGATCGTGCCCGACGGCGAATGGGGACAGCGTGTCGCCGAGGCCTTCCGCGAGGAATGGGAACAGTTCGGCGGCAAGCTGCTCGAGGCCGAAACCTACCCGCCGGAACTCAACGACTACTCCGAACAGATCCGCCGGCTGATGAATCTCGACCAGAGCGACCAGCGTCATCGCGACCTCGCCCGCGTGTTGCAGCAACCGCTGCAGCACGAGCCGCGTCGCCGCGGCGACGCCGATTTCATGTTCATGGCGGCCTTCCCGCGCCAGGCACGGCTGATCCGCCCGCAGCTCGAATTCCACTATGCCGCGGACCTGCCGGTCTACAGCACCTCGCATATCTTCAGCGGCAACCCCAGCCGCAGCGACGACCGCGATATCGACGGCGTCATCTTCTGCGACCTGCCGTGGCTGCTCGAGGATGCGCGCAACCCGGTCAGGCATGAGATCGAGCGGGTGTGGCCGGAGCGCGCGGCGCAGTATGCGCGCTTCCATGCCCTCGGCATCGACGCCTATGATGTGATCCCGTATCTGAACAACCTGCGGCTGTTTCACTATGAGCGCTTCCGCGGCGCGACCGGTGTGCTGCAACTGAGCGAGGCCAACCGCATCTACCGCCAGCTGCCCTGGGCGCGCTTCAGCGGCGGGCTGCCGCGCCCCTATAATTGAACGGCGAGGAGACGGCGGTCGGCATCGGCCGGCGTCTCGAGGACGCCGCGCTGGCCTGGCTCGAGCGGCGTGGCCTGCGCCTGCGGGGCCGCAACTACCGCTGCCGAGGCGGCGAGATCGACCTGGTGATGGAAGACGGCGACTGTCTCGTCTTCGTCGAGGTACGCTATCGCAGCGACACGCGCTACGGCACGCCCGCGGAGACGATCGGCCGCCGCAAGCAGCAACGCCTGCTGCTCGCGGCACGGGTCTACCTGCGGATGCATCCGCACCGGGGCGTCGCCCGCTTCGACGTCGTCGCAATACACCCCGAACGCGGCGAACCGCGGTTCGAATGGATCAGGAACGCATTCAGTTGAAGGAGCCCTGCACACACATGACCGCCAGACTGCTGTTACTGCTGTTCGCGCTGATGACCCTGGTCTCGGCCACCGCCTGCGCGCCCCCGCTGCTGATCGCCGGCGCCGCCGCGGTCGGCGCCGGCGCGGTGGTGTCCGACCGCCGCACCGCACGCGTCGTCGTCGAGGACCAGAAGATCGAATCCGAGGCGATCGACTCGATCAACTCGGACCAGCAGCTCGCGAAAGGCGTCAACATCTCGGTCACGAGCTACAACCGTATCGTGCTGCTGACCGGACAGGCGCCCGACGACCAGGCGGTCGACCGCATCATCCGTCATGTGCAGGGCGTCGGCCAGGTGCGTAACATCCACGAACATATCGAACGGCGTGAGCCGGTGGGCTTCAGGCAGCGCAGCCGCGACACGCTGACGACGAGCCGGGTCAAGAGCACGCTGCTCGGCGAGCAGGGCCTGTCGTCGCTGCAGGTCAAGGTCATCACCGAGAACGACAACGTCTATCTGATGGGCATGGTGCGTCGCGCCGAGGCGGAGCGGGTGTCGCAGGTGGTGCAGGGAGTCGACGGCGTCCGCCGCGTCGTGCTGGTGTTTGAGTACATCCTTTGAGCGCGCCCGGCCACGCCACCCTCGCGGACCTCGCCGCACTGCTCGCCCCGGAAGACCTGCTGACCGACCCGGCCGACTGCTGGCCCTACGGCTACGACAATAGCCGCCGCCAGGCGGCGCCGGATGCGGTCGTGCTGCCGCGCAGTCACGAACAGGTGCTCGCGATCGTGCGCCTGTGTAACCGCGCCGGCGTCAGCCTGACCGCCCGCGGGCGCGGCACCGGCACCACCGGCGCGGCGGTGCCGGTGCGCGGCGGCATCGTCATGTCACTCGAGCGCATGGAACACATCGTCCGCCTCTCGCCGGGCGACCGCGTCGTCGTCGTCGAACCGGGCGTCACCAACCAGGCGGTGCAGGACGCCGCCGCCGCCGCCGGACTGTTCTGGCCGCCCGACCCGACCAGTGCCGCCTACTCGAGCGTCGGCGGCAACCTCGCCTGCAATGCCGCCGGCCCGCGCAGCGTCAAGTACGGCACCACGCGGGAGAACGTCCTCGGCCTGCGCGCGGTGACCGGCGCCGGCGACGAGATCCGCACCGGCGTCGGGACCAGCAAGGGCGTCGTCGGCTATGACCTGACACGGCTGCTGGTCGGCTCCGAGGGTACGCTCGCGATCATCACCGAGGCGACGCTCAAACTCACGCCACTGCCCGCGGCGCGGCGCACGATGCAGGCGGTCTACGACTCCATCCACGCCGCGGCCGGGGCCGTCGCGCGCATCATGGCGCAGCCGGCAACGCCCTGCGGTCTCGAATTCATCGACGGCCGCGCGATCGAAATGATCCGTGAATATTCGCAGGCCGACCTGCCGGCCGGCGCCGGCGCGCTGCTGATGATCGAGGTCGACGGCATGGCCGACGCGATCGATGCCGAAGCCGCCGCGGTACAGGCGGCGGCGACCCTGCCCGGCCTGTTGTCGTTCAGCACGGCCGGCAGCGTCGAGGAGGCCGCCACGTTGTGGGCGACGCGCAAGGCGCTGTCGCCGGCACTGCGCAAGATCGCGCCGAAGAAGATCAACGAGGACGTCGTCGTGCCGGTCTCGCGCATCCCGGCGCTGCTCGCCGGCCTCGATGCCCTGTCACGCGAGTACGGTGTCACGATCGTCAACTTCGGCCATGCCGGCAACGGCAACATCCACGTCAACCTGCTCGTCGATCCCGACGACCCGCGGCAGATGGCGCAGGCGGAACCCTGTTTGTCGCGGGTCTTCGACCTCGTGCTCGAACTTGGCGGCACGCTGTCCGGCGAGCACGGCATCGGCTTCGATAAGCGCGCCTTCGTCGCCCGCGAGATCGATCCGACCACGCTCGCGCTGATGCGCGGCATCAAACGCCAGTTCGACCCCAACGGCATCCTCAACCCGGACAAGACGATCCCGGATCCTGCGTAAATGGGACAAGGGAAGGTCGATCAGGCCCAAGGCATCAGCCGGTGTGGCCCGTGTCTTCCATGGGTCGTCCGGGCACAAAAGCAGAAGCCGGGGGCCTGTATCCGTTACGGGACCTTCCGGCCGCAGGACGCGGCCGGGGAGCTTACAGGGATGTATTAACAGCGTGTCCCGTAACGGATACAGGCCACCGGCTTCGGCGAGCGAAGCGCAGCCCTCAGCCGAACCCGGCATCGATACAAACGGAAGCGGCTACTTCACAAGCTGCAGATGCCGGCGTTTCTTGCCGGCGGGCGGCTTGGTGGGTTTGGGCGGGCTTGGGGGGGCGGCGGTGGCGGCGCCATTCTCGCGCTCGAACACCATGCCCTTGCCGTTCTCGCGCGCATAAATCGCGAGCACCGCGTGCACCGGGAAGGTGATCTCGCGGCTCTTGCCGCCGAAGCGGGCGCTGAAGGAGATCCAGTCGTTGTCGAGCCGCCAGTCACTGATCGCGCGCGGACTGATGTTGAGGATGATCTTGCCGTTTTCGACATGCTGCTCGGGTACGCTGACACCGGGGAACCCGGTATTGACGAGGACGTACGGGGTCAGGCCGTTGTCGGTGATCCACTCATTGATCGCCCGGAAGATATACGGGCGGCTCGAGGTCATCGTCATCGCGTCACCTCCCTCCGTCATATCCTGACCCTGGCGAGCTCCTGTTCCACCTCGGACAGGCTGGCCTTGAACGACGGCCGGCTGAAGATGCGATCGGCGTAGCGCAGCAGCGGCTTCAGCTGGGACGGAAGCTCGACGCCGAATTGCGGCAAGCGCCACAGGATCGGGGCCATGCTGCATTCGATCAGCGCGAACTCGTCGCTCATGAAGTAGGGCTTCCTGGCCAGGATCGGCGCCAGCATCGTGAAATCGTCGTACATCATCTTGCGGGCCTTGTCGGCGCGGGCCTTGTCGGCGCCGGTCAGGTCGCCGATCAGGTTGTACCAGTCGTTGTCGATGCGATGCAGCATCATCCGCGTGCGCGCGCGCGAGACCGGATCGACCGGCATCAGCGGCGGATGCGGGAAGCGCTCGTCGAGGTACTCCATGATGATCATCGAATCGTAGAGGACGAGGTCGCGATCGACCAGCGTCGGCACCGAACTGTAGGCATTCAGATCGATGAGGTCTTCGGGGGGATTGTTGACGTCGACATCGACAATCTCCGCGGAGATGCCCTTTTCCGCGAGGACGATGCGGACCCGGTGGCTCAAGGCGCAGTCTGCTCTCGAATACAGGGTCATCACGGGTCTTCGGGCGGCAGATATCGCCATTACGACAGGTCTCCCCAGCGGTTGCGCCTGTTGCCGCGGCGCTTGTCACAGAATAGTACCACAAGCGCGGCGCGGCCGTCACAAACAGCGACGAATCGTGCTGTTCCCGCAGGCTTTTTTATGCGGTATCGGCGTGATCCGGCGAGCGCGCGCCGGGGATCTTCCAGTGACGGACCGCCTCCTCGAGCACGAAGGCCCGGAAGGCCTGCGCGACCGGCGACAGCCGCTTGCCGCTGCGATGCACGATGTACCACTGGCGCATGATCGGAAAGGCCTCGACATCGAGGATGACGAGCCGGCCGGTCTCGAGTTCGAGCGCGAGCGTATGCACCGACACGATGCCGAGGCCGAGGCCGGCCTGCACCGCCTGCTGCACCGCCTCGTTGCTGCGCATCTCCATCCCGGTCCTGAGGCGGACGCCGCGCCCGGCGAAGAAGCGTTCCATCGCCGTGCGCGTGCCAGATTCAGGCTCGCGCATGACGAAGGTCTCGCCGCGCAGATCCTCGAGCGTCAGGGGTTGCCGGCTCACCAGCGGGTGATCCGGCGCGGCGATGACGACCAGCGGGTTGTCCATGAACGGTTCGGCGACGAGATCCAGCCCCTCGGGCGGCTTGCCCATGATCACGAGGTCGGTGTCGTTGTTTTCGAGATCCCGCAGCAGCCCCTCGCGATTGGTGACATCGAGGCTGACCTCGAGGCGCTCGACGCGGCGGCTGAAGGTCGCGATCAGGTCGGTCGCAAACGAGTTCGCGGTGCTTGCGACCGCGATCCTGAGCCGGCCGCGGCGCACACCGCGCATCGCCTCGAGCCGCTCGCGGGTCTCGGCGATCTGCTGCGCGACCGCGCGCGCGCACAGGTACATCTCCTCGCCGGCCTCCGTCAGCCCGATCTGGCGCCCCAGGTGCTCGAACAGGGGCAATCCGGCCCCTTCCTCGAACTGCTTGATCTGCATCGAAACTGCGGGCTGGGACAGATGCAGCTCCTCGGCGGCCCGCGTGAAACTGAGGTGGCGGGCGACGGCTTCGAAGACAAGGAGCTGACGCAGCGTCATTTTTCTCATAAAACCGAGTATATAAGTAAAACTTTATGCACTCAATCATGTTTATTGATTTTACTTTATGCATTGACCGCTTCGATAATCCTCCCCATCACGCCGATCGCCACCAGGCAGCCGGCACCCGGGGCCCGCCCCGACCGACTTCACCAACGAGGGAGACCGACACCATGGCAGTCAAGACCTACCAGGCAGGCGTCAAGGAGTACCGCGAGACCTACTGGATGCCCGAATACACCCCGCTCGACACCGATATCCTGGCCTGCTTCAAGGTCACCGCGCAGCCGGGCGTGCCGCGCGAAGAGGCCGCCGCCGCGGTCGCCGCCGAATCCTCGACCGGCACCTGGACCACGGTGTGGACCGACCTGCTGACCGACC
>CAYLKC010000043.1:0-16248 GCA_964384095.1 uncultured Chromatiales bacterium | reverse complement strand
GCCAGACCGCTGGTCGACACATTGCGCCGCCGCTACCCCGCACTCCCGATCCTCGTCACGACCTTTACCCCGACCGGCGCCGCGACCGCTGCAGAATGTCTTGGGCCCGGCATCGCGCATGTCTATCTGCCACTCGACTTTCGCGGCGCTGTCGGCCGCTTCCTGCGTGCAACACGCCCGCGCGCCGCACTGATCGTCGAGACCGAGATCTGGCCGCGGCTGTACCAGGCCTGTGCCGTTGGAGGCATACCGCTGCTGATCGTCAACGGCCGCTTGTCCGCGCGCACGCTCGACCGTCCGCCGTGGATGCGCGCGATCCTCGGCAATGCGCTCGCTAACGTCGATCGCATCCTTGCCCGTACGCAAACGGACGCCGACGGATTCGCCGCGCTCGGCGCCGATCCCGCGCGTATCGAGGTCATCGACAACCTGAAGTTCGCGCGCGCGAACGAAGATGGCGCGCCGCGGGAGCCGATCGTGCTGCCGCGCCCGTATATTGTCGCGGCATCTACCCACGACGATGAGGAATGGCAACTCGCGCGGGCCTGGCTCGCGAGTCCGTTGCGCTCAAGCCACCTGCTGGTGATCGTACCGCGTCATCCGAAGCGCAAGGCGGCGATCCTCGCGCAACTGCGGCCGCTCGGCGCGGCGCTCGCGGTGCGCAGCGACGGCGATGCCGTCACCACCGACACGGACATACATCTCGCCGACACCTTCGGCGAGCTGCCGCGCTTCATCAAAGGCGCGGAACTCGTCTTCGTCGGCGGCTCACTGGTCCCGCGCGGCGGCCAGAACGTCATCGAGGTCGCCCGTCTCGGCAAGGTCGCGCTGTTCGGGCCGCATATGGAGAACTTCGCGGAGGAGCGCGACCTGCTCGTCGAGCATGACGCCGCCATTGCAGTCGCCAATGTCGAGACGCTGCTGCGCGAGATCTCCGGACTGATCGCGGACCCCGAACGATTGTGCGTGATCGGCGCGCGGGCGAAACAACTGGTCGAGGCGCGGGGAGATGTCGCGGCGCGGTATCTGGAGGCGCTTGAACCATGGCTGACATCGGCATCAGCGTCTTGACCCTGTCGTTGCGGCTGATTGCAGGTTGCAGTTACAATCTGCCGGCCCATCCACTCTTGCGCTGACATGGCCACCCTCTCCGTCGTCCTGATCGTCAAGGATGAGGCCGCGAACATCGACGCCTGCCTCGCGAGCGTCGACTGGGCCGACGAGGTCGTCGTGCTCGATTCAGGCAGCAGCGACGACACCGTCGCGCGCGCACGCGCCCGCAATGCCCGCGTGGAGATCAGCGCCGACTGGCCCGGTTACGGCCGCCAGCGCCAGCGCGCGCAGGCGCTCGCGACCGGCGACTGGATCCTGATGATCGACGCCGACGAACGCGTCACGTCCGAACTCGCCGAACGCATTCGCGCGGTCGTGCGCGCCGATGACCGCAGCCATGCGTGGGCGCTGCCGCGACTGTCATGGTGCTTCGGTCGCTACATTCGTCACGGCGGCTGGTACCCGGATTACGTCGTGCGCCTGTACCCGCGCGGGCGGGGACGCTACGACGAAGCGCTGGTGCACGAGAAGGTCGTGCTCGACGACGGCGTCCGTGTCGGCCGTCTCGAAGGCGACCTGCTGCACTTCACCTACGACAGCCTGCGCCATTATCTGGTGAAGTCGGCGCACTATGCCGAGGCCTGGGCCGACCAGCGCGAGCGGCGCGGCAAACGCGCGTCGGTCGCGCAAGGGGCGGTGCATGCGTTCGGCTGCTTCGCCCGTATGTACCTGCTGAGAGGCGGATTCCTAGACGGCCGCGCCGGGCTGCTGCTTGCGCTGCTGTCGGCGCATTCGACGTTCAACAAGTACGCCGATCTGTGGTTGCGGAGTCAGCCGCGGCGGCCCGGCGTCTGAGATGCGCGTCCTCGAACTGTGCCTGTCTGACGGACACGGCGGCCTCGAACTGCATGTCGCGCGTCTGTGCGAACTGCTGCGTGCTCGTGGTCATGACTGCAGCGCTATGACCCGGCCGGGCACGCGGCTCAATGCACGCCTCGCCGAACTCGGCGTGCCGATGCATGAACTCGAGACCCGCATCGCGGTATTGCCGCTCATCGCCGCGCACAGACTCGCCCGGCTGATCGAACGCGAACAGATCGATGCCGTGCACCTGCACTGGAGCCGGGACCTCGCGCTGGCGGCGCTGGCGAAGCGGATGTCTCGGCGACCGGTCAGGCTGTTGCACTCACGTCACATGGCGATCACTCGCCCCAAGCGCGATTTCTATCATCGCTTTCTGTATCGCAGCCTCGACCGCTACATAGTTCTGAGCCGGGTCATGCATGACGAGGCCGTCCGCTTCCTGCCGATACCGGAGCAGCGGATCGCCATCATCCATCTCGGCGTTGCAGCGCCGCCTGCGCGCAATGACTCTGCGGACAGGTCGACTCGTGACAGGGGCACCTTCGAGATTGGTCTTTTCGGGCGCATCGAACCGTTCAAGGGCCAGCACCTGCTGATCGAAGCGGTCGATCTGCTGCGTTCGCGCGGGATCGATGCCCGCGCGAAGATCATCGGCCATGCGATGGACGAGGCCTGGCTTGCGCGACTCAAGGAGGATGTCACGCGTCGCGGACTCGAGGGCGTGGTCGAGTTCGCCGGTTTTCATCCCTCGCCACTCGAACTGATGCCGTCTTTCGATGTCATCGTACTGACGACGAAGCGCGAGACCTTCGGACTGGTGCTGGTCGAGGCGATGCAGTGTGGGGTCGCGGTCGTAGGCACCGATGCCGGCGGCGTGCCGGAGATCATCGAGCATGAGCGAAGCGGCCTGCTGTTCGAGCCGGAGTCCGCACCATCGCTGGCGGCGCAACTCGAGCGCCTGGCGAGGGACCCGGCCCTTCGGCAACGACTGGCGCAGGCCGGCCGGGAACGTGCCGAGACGATGTTTTCGGAGGCGCGGCACATCACGCAGATCGAGGCGCTGCTTGTCCTCGACAGTCCCGGAGCAAATCCATGAGTGATTTTTATCGATTCCCGACCTTCGGTGAACGACAGCGCAGCGATGCCTGCTCACTGTGCGCGTTGCATATCGCCCCGATCGTCGGCCGCATGAACTACACCGGGCTCGGCGAATGGGACGTCGTGCAGTGTCCACAGTGCGGTCTGATCAGTCTGGACCCGATGCCCGGCATCGACATCATCGAACAGGGCTGCAAGCGGCTCTATCTGGTGCAGCAATCCGGTCACTCCCGCCGTCGCGTGCTGAAGTATTTCTCGCGCACCTACCGGCGCGGCGGCCATTTCGCGCTGCATCACCTGAAGAAGCTCGGGCTGCCTGCCTCGCCCTCTCTGCTTGAGATCGGCGCCGGCAACGGCTATTTCTCCCAGGGTGTCGCTGCGATTTTTCCGGATGCGCGAGTCCATTACCTCGATGTCATGGAAGACCTGATCGCCTATTACCATGATCACTTCGACTGCGAAGCGGTGGCCGGAGAGTTGACCGCCGATGCGTTTCCGGGCCATCAGTTCGACCTGATCATCGCCCGTGACATCCTCGAGCATGTGCGCGATCCGATGCAGACCCTGCGCGACATCCATGCGCTGCTCAGACCCGGCGGCCTGCTGTTCTTCATCACGCCGAACGGTCTCGAGGATTTCTGGACCTGTAGCCAGCGCTACAAACACAGCGGCGCGGCGACGCTGATCTGGCAGAACCACTTCCACTACTTCCTGCCGCAGACGCTGCATCGCATGCTCGCGGCCGCGGGCTTCCACGAGGAGATCGCGTTCAAATGGAATCTGGAACTGCACCGAAAGGGCATGGGACATGCCGGGATGCCGGAACTCGGGCCGGTGACGCCGCCGGAGTTCGGCGAGCGCCCGCCGGCGGAGCCGCCGTCGAAAAAATGGAGACACCGGCGGGACGAGGTGACCGCCTCGTGGCGGCACAACCTCGGGCTGTTATCGAGGCTCTACAGCGCGATCGTCGATCGTACGAAGGAAAAAACCGATATCGACGATGCGAGCGGCAAGGAGTTCTTTGTCATCGCGAGGAAGGACGGCGGCGCGGTCTCAGCGACCTGAAGATCATCTTCATCCCCTGCCTGAATGTGGGCTGGCCGAACTTGATGAAATAACTCATATAGAGCTCCGGATGCACGCAATCCATGAACGCGACGTCGGATAGCGGTGAATAGCCGCGGGAATGCATGACCTCCTGAAAGCCACAGCCCTCCCTTATATAGAGGAAGGTATTCTGCCGATACCAGAAGCAGACGCGATTGTCTCCCCAAAGGTACGGACGAAAAAAATCATAGGCAACATAGCCGTGTTCGCGAAAATGTCCGGCCCAGTAGCTGTGCGGTCGCTCGTTGATGTGATTCTTGCCGCCCTGGCCGGTGTATGCTGCACCGAACATCACGACATCGGCAAGGCCGGTCAACGAATCGACAAGGATGGGGGCGCTGGCCGGTTCCAGATGCTCCGCAACCTCGAGCGACATTGCGAGATCGAACCGGCTACCGTCAGGCGAACACACTGGTCGGTTCAGATCGGCGGCTATGAATTCTATCGAGTCATCGAGGAGATTGTCGCTTGAGTTCCAGTCACCGTCGAAACCGGTCAGCCTGCTCGCGCCGACCTCTTTGAAGGCCTTGAGCCAGGTTCCGCGACCGCAGCCGACATCGACAACGCTCGCCGGATGCAACAGCCTCGCCAGGTGCACGGCATAGATGGCGGCGCTCTCGTAGGAGCCGCCCATCTGCCCTTCGTAGAAGTCATCTCCATAGATACGGCCGAGCTTGCTCATGGACAGATTCCTGTCTTGCGTGATGGCGTTCTGATATTACCGCGGTGATGCTATCATGGTGCCGCCATCGTCAACCACATCAACTGCGGAATGCTGACACGGCTCTACAACCGCATTCGCCCGCGCTTCCGCCTCGGACCGGACCCACTTCTTCCCATACCGGACGACCAGCGCTTCGTCCCGATCACCGCCGCCCGACTCAGGGTCATCGCGCCGGTCCGCCGGGAGATCCTTGCCAAGCGGAAGCCCTGCACCTTCACGGTCGATCACGGGAAGCGGCTCTCGATCGTGATTCCGTTCAGGAATCGCGAGCCTCATCTTGTCAGACTGTTGCCGGCCCTGCGCGAAGCGCTTGCGGCGCAACATCTTGAATATCGCATCCTCGTCGTCGAGCAGTCCGAGGGCAAGCTGCTCAATCGCGGCAAGCTGCTCAATGTCGGCGCGCGCCATGCCTGGAACGACAGCGACTATTTCGTCTTTCATGACGTCGACATGATCCCGGAAACCGCCGAGTACGGCCGCCCGAGTCAGCCCCTGCGACTGATCAAGTACATGAGCTCGAGCTGGCGTGGATACGAACGCCTGAGTGGCTCATATTTCGGCGGTACAGCCAGTCTAAACAAGGAACATATGACCCTGATCAACGGATTTTCGAATCGCTACTGGGGCTGGGGCAAGGAGGATGACGACCTGCTGCTGCGCTGCCTGCTGAAGGGCCTGGTCCCGCATGAGGACACCATGAGCAGTTTCCAGGATCTGGATACCCCGGCGGACGAGGTCGCGGTCAAGCATCAGGTCGTCCGCCGCGGCAGTAACAGCCGCGTCAAAAGCCGGGTGTACCGGTTGCAGGTCGACCCGCATTCTGACGGCCTCGCCGAAGCAGGATACACTTTACTTGACGAACGACGCGACGGCGACCTGTGGCACATCCGGGTCGAAATCTGAACGCCATCAGCGCTTCCCGCACAGCGCCCGCAGAAATTCGAAGGTCTGCGCACCTGCCTGCTGCGAGGTGAAATTCCGGAACAGGTGCTCGCGTCCGGCACGCCCCATCGACGATCGCAAGCCCTCATCGCTCATCAGCCGCGCCATCGCCCGCGCCAGCGCATCTACATCGCCGGCCGGGACTACCAGCCCGGTTTCACCCTCGACGACCAGCTCGCGGCTGCCGCCGCTGTCGGTGACGATGACCGGCCGTTCGAGCGCCATTGCCTCGATCACGGTCTTCGGCAACCCCTCACGCTTGAGCGTCGGCAGCACGCTGATATCACAGGCTGCAACCAGGTTCAGCACGTCGTCGCGAAACCCGGCAATGTGTATGCGGCCGGCGGCCGGGCCCGCCGCGATGCCCGCCGCAAGGCCGCGGTCACCCTCGATGCCACTGCCGACCAGCAGCAGATGCCAGTCGGGCACGCACGCGCGATGGAACGCATCGACCATGACAGGGACGCCCTTGCGCGGCCGCGCATTCGCGACGCAGATGACGACCCGGGCGCCGGCGGGGATGCCGATGCCGGCAAGATCAGCGGTCTTGATCCCTTCGTACCAGGCCGGGTCATGGCCCTTGTAGATCGTGATGATCCGCCCGGGGCCGAGACGGGAATGCCGCATCACATCGTCGCGCACGGCATTCGCGACGCAGATGATCGCATCGACGCGCGGATGCAGGTGCGTCAGATAACAGGTCGGATCCCAACGACTGATATTGCCGGTCTGGCCGCGATAGGTGACGACGCGCACAGGCAGCCCGATGGCGGCCCAAACGGTGTTGGCGATGGCCTTGCCGTTGAAGCAATAGACGACATCATGTCCGCCCGCAAGCAACTCGGCGCGAATGCGGCGAATCGACGACCAGGCCAGCTTGCGACGTGGATGGAAATCGATGACGCGGAGGCCGCTATCGCGAAAACGCGGGACGTACCCGGCATTACCCTGGGTCATCACCGTAACGTCTGCGCCGGCCTTCGACAGCCCGATCAGCATCTCGCCCTCGGGCCGGACGCTGACCCACGAGCCGGTGTACGCGCTGATCGCCAGTACCTTCAATGTCATCGTCGGGTCTTCCGCCGGCGGGGATTGCCGGCGTATGTTACCGGTCACGCCATGCGCTGTCACGGCGCGTCTGGACACAGGCCGGGAAACCGGCAATCATTCGCTGACGCCATTCAATCACCCGGTCATCCGCGATCCGTGTCCCTGTTTACCCAAGCGCCGAGCTCCCTTTGCCTGCTGAGACTGTCTGCGATCGGTGATTGCTGTCAGCTCGTGCCTGTCATACGGGCCTTGCAGCACGCCTGGCCGGACACCGCGCTGACCTGGATCGTCGGTGGCACCGAGGCATCGCTGTTCGGCGATTTCGACGGCGTCGAGACGATCGTCTACCGTAAGGGCGGCGGCATCGCTGCCTGGCGCGCCTTGCGCCGCAAACTCGGCGACCGGGAATTCGACGCGCTGCTGCTGATGCAGGTGTCGCTGCGAGCGGGGCTGGTGTCAACGGCAGTGCGGGCGAAATACCGCATCGGTTTCGATCACGCGCGCGCGCGCAATGCGCACGGACTGTTCATCAACCAGCGTATCGCGCCGCATCCACGCGCGCATGTGCTCGAGGGTTTCTTCGACTTCCTCACCGCGCTGGGCCTGGAGCAGCCCGAACTGCGCTGGGATATCCCGCTACCCGATGCCGCCCGCGAACGCGCACGGGGGCTGATACCTGACGGACAGCCGGCGCTGGTGATCAGCCCGTGCAGCAGCCGGCGCTTCAACAACTACCGGAACTGGCCCGCTGACTTCTATGCGCAAGTCGCCCGCCATGCCCACCTCCGTCACGGCATGAAGATCCTGCTTACCGGCGGCAATAGTGACGAGGAACGGCGCTATGGCGATCTGATTCGTGCAGGCGTACCCGCTGCCGCCGTCGAGGACTGCATCGGCCGGACCAGCCTGAAGGAACTATTGGCGATCATCGGACGCGCCGATGCCGTGATCTGTCCTGACTCCGGTCCGGCGCATATGGCCACCGCAGCCGGCACGCCGGTGATCGGACTCTACGCGACCAGCAACCCGGCGCGTACCGGCCCCTATCTTAGCCGGCGCTGGGTCGTCGATCGTTATCCCGAAGCCGCCCGCAAGGCCTGGGGCGAGGATGCCGGCAAGGTCCGCTGGGGGCGTCGCGTGCGCGATCCTGCTGCGATGGAACTGATCACCGTCAGGGACGTCATCGATCGCCTCGATGCGCTGATGTCGACGCCGCGCGCCGCGCGGCTCGATCCCCCGTTGCTCGCTCAATCCGCGCCGCGATAACCTGCGAGCAGGGCGAGCCAGTCATCGCCGGTGAAATGAAACCGGTCGAGTTGCGCATGCAGCTTGTGCAGCGAGCGTTGCAGGCGCTCGAGATTGTCGAGCCGGGAACGTGGATCGGCTTCACCGCGCCGACCCCGGTCGAAATCTATCAGATAAACCCTGCCTTGATCGTCGATCAGGACATTGTGCGCATTCAGGTCGGCGTGACAGACGCCCTCGGTGTGAAAACGGTGGATCGTCGCGCCGATGATTCGCCACATCGATACCTCGAGCGCGGCCTGGCGCAGGCGGTCGGCGAGCGTACGCGTCCCGGACAGATAGATCGTGACCAGATCCGCACTGTAGAAAAGGCCATGACGGCGCACGCGAGCGGCGACCGGACGAGGTACCGGCAGCCCGCTTTGATGGAGATCGGCGAGCAAATGCCATTCCTGCCACGGGCGTGACTTTTCGAGCCCGCGCCACCAGTAGCGATCCCGGCTCAGCCGCGCCGCCAAGCCGCCGCGGCAATAATGACGCAGGACCAGTTCAAGGCCCTGGTCACGAAACACGCAGACCGGAGAACGTCCGGCCGGCTCGGCGATGACGGCCTGTTGCGCCCGCCAGTGCGACGGCTCGAAGAACGGGGAATCAGGTCGCGCGATCAGGCTGTCGTCAAAGAGCAGATGCCCGTCCGCCAGCGCCACTTCACGCGCGATGATGCCGGATGGTGGCCTCTCGCTTGCGATTTCGTCTAACATAGCGCCCTATTATCCCGAATCCGTGCGGGATGTACACCAGACAGCGGGCGACAATGCCATGACCCTTACCGCAGAAATCTCAGTCGGCGAATTCCTCGACAAGATCACGATCCTCGAGATCAAATCGGAACGCATCGATGATGCGTCCAAGCTTGCCAATGTGCGCCGGGAGCTAGAGGTGTTGCGGCGCACCTGGTCCGGTTCCCCATACTCCCGCCAGGAGCTCGCGGACGAGATTGCCGATCTCAAGCGAATCAATGAGCAGTTATGGGAAATCGAGGACGATATCCGCGATCATGAGGCGAGAGGCGAGTTCGACGCGGACTTCATCGCGCTCGCGCGCGCGGTCTACATCACCAATGACGAGCGCGCGGCGATCAAGCGCAGGATCAATATCAAGTCCGGCTCCGGGCTGATAGAGGAAAAATCCTATGCCGATTACCGGCGCGGGGAAGATCCCGCCGCGCGCTGAGCCGGGACGATGAAGCTTCTGGTCGTCCGCAATGACAAGCTCGGCGACTTCATGCTCGCCTGGCCCGCGCTCGCGGCGCTCAGGCTCTCTCTGCCGGACAGCCGGATCGACGCGCTGGTCAGCGGTTATACCGCCGACATCGCCCGCCTGTGCCCGTCTATCGACGAGGTCATCGTCGATCCCGGCGCGAACGCAGATTCTCGGGAACTCCTGCGCGAGTTGCGCATGGCGCGCTATGATGCCGCGATCACGCTGTACTCAACGGGTCGCATAGGCTGGCTGCTATGGCGCGCCCGCATCCCGACGCGCGTCGCGCCGGCCACCAAGCTCGCGCAGCTCTTCCACAATGCGCGGCTGAAGCAGCGCCGTTCACGCTCGGAAAAGCCCGAACACGCCTACAATGTCGATCTGGTCCGACACTTCCTCGCCGGACTCGGAATGTCCTGCCGTGAAGGACACCCCCCCTGGCTCGCATTCCCGCGCGACGAGACAGAGGCGCTGCGCCGGCGTTTTTGCGCCGGGCATGGAATCGACGCGGCGCGGCGACTGATATTCCTGCATCCCGGCAGCGGCGGGTCGGCGAACAATCTCGATCTCGAACAATATGCCCGCCTCGGCCGGGCGCTGGATTCTGCCGGCGCCTGCCACCTGGTGATCAGCGCGGGACCGGCGGAGATAGACAAGGCTCGCGCGCTGTCCGACCACCTCGACATGGCAGGCCACACTGTCTATCACTCCACTGCCGGCCTCGAGGCCTTTGCCCGCCATATCGCATTCTGCGATCTTTTCATCAGCGGGTCGACCGGTCCACTGCACATCGCCGGCGCGCTGAACTGCAACACCGCGGCATTCTATCCTCGCCGCCGATCCTCGACCGCGCTGCGTTGGCAAACCATCAATGAGGATCCCCGCCGGCTCGCCTTCTCGCCACCTGACGGCGGTGGGGAGAGCGACATGTCGCGCATCGATATCGGGGCCGCGGCGCAAGCGATCATCGCAAGGTTCCTGCAGGATCCGGTCTGATACGCGCGATTATGATCGCTGGCCGAGCTTGTGCAGATCCCTGATCGAATGGCGCGCGGCCGCCGGTTCCGCGACCTTCCTGAACTCGATCATCAAATGGCCCCATGTCAGCAGGCCCGGTGATATGCCGAGGCGAAAGACCTCGCCGAAGACCCTGTCGCGAACATCCTGCGGCACATCAGGCCGCTTTCGCATGGCCCGCCGGCAGGCGCTGTAATTGACGAGCAGCACGAGCGGCCAGGTGAGCAGCAGCAGGCCCAGTGAGGCCTTGTTGACAGCGGTCGGATGAATCTTGTGGATCTCGAGGCCGGCCAGACACGCGAACAGTCGCAGGCGCTGGATACCAATCGAATAGACATGACCGAAGTAGAGGTCGTCGCCGCCATCCCCGAGGTTGGAGAACCACACCGAATCGATCTCGTTCGGCGGCATCAGTTTGTACATCTCTGACTCTGAAAAAAAATAACTGAAGCGAGAACGCATGTTCGAATAGTTCGGCGTGGTCAGCAACAGGCGGCCTCCCGGCCGGAGGATTCGGCACAGCTCGCACAGGGAGTGATACTGGTCCGGCAAATGCTCGATTCCCTCCTGACAGAGCACGAAATCAGCGAAGCCGTCTGCAATCGGCAGAGGTTTCGTCATATCCGCGCGCGCGCAATCGAGGCCGTCGATCCGGAACGTCGCGGGGAAGAGACCGAAGGGATGGACTTCCGCCCCCGCCTCTTTCAACCGGCGGGATGACTCGCCCTGCCCTGCCGGCAGATCGACGACAACCTTCCCGCGCAGATATTCCCGATGGTCCCGGATGTATCCGGAGACGAAGTCATCTATCCGGTGTGAACGGAACAGTCTCATCACCGCGCGGCTGTGAGCAGTTTGACGGCGAGCGCGCGCACAAGCTCCGTATCCGGGATGCTGCCGTCCGGCAGGAAGGCTGCTTCGTGACGACCGTCGCGCGGCCAGTAGCGGAAGGGCTCGGTACTGAAGAAAATGCCGACCGTCGGCGTGCCGCAGGCAATCGCGACGTTACGCATGCCGGTGTCATTGCCGACCAGCAGGCGTGCGTTCCTGATCAGGGATACCGTTTCACCGAAGTCGTCGAGTCTCAGCGCGGTGACATTAGCCCGGTCACGCAAGGGCTCGATGATCTCGTCTATGGTTTCCCATTCAGCGATACCCCTCAGCACGATATGTTCGTGGTCAGCATAGTCGCGCGACATCCCGTGGATGAGCTCGGCGAAACGCTTCTTCGGCCAGCACTTGTCCGGCGTCGATGCGCTGGGGAAATAGACGATTGCCGGCCGGTCCCTGCGCATCGCCTCCACCGGCATGGCATAGCGCAGGGGCCATTCGCTGGCATGCCCGAGCACGCTCAGCATGTCGAGCAGGTTCTCGGCCTCGAAGCGGAGGTCCGATCGCGGCACCGTGATATCGTAGTAGAGTCCGCGTTGTATTGATCGGTACGGAAAGCCTATTCTGAGACTTGCCTGCGTCAGCTTGCACAGCCAGAACGATCGCGCGGTCGCCGCAAGGTCGAAGAGTAAATCCTGCGGACCCAGTTCGCGCGCGCGCCTCAGCTGTTCACGAATCGGGGTGCTGCGCAGGTCGCTGCCATAGGCGACGTGAATGCGGTCGACGAGGTCTTCCGGCGCGGCGCGGGTGTAGTTGCTGACCAGGCTCAGTGTGATCTCGGCGGCGGGCAGGAATCTGCGCAGCTCAGCGAGGAAGGGACGGGTCAGCACCATGTCACCGACCGCGGCATGGCGGATCACGGCGACCTTGCGAATCCCCTCCGGCCTCAGCGCTTCGATCCGGGAGCGCGCCCGCCTGTTCGCCCAGGCGCCGTTCTTGAACCAGAGCTTCATCGCGGGAGTCTCATGGCGGATACTCGCGGCAAGCCCGATTTCATCATGCGCCAGTCCTCGCGCCGCGCACGCGCTCGAGATGCCAAAGAAGGAATACCGAGGTGATCAGCAGGAAGATCGCGATGAAATTACCCTTGATGAACACCGAGGCGTCGGTCAACGAGAACACCGCCAGGCCGGCGATGTGCAACATGCCGGGAAGCGCGCTTTCGGGAGATAGCCTGTAGGTGCTCGCGAATAACCATAACGGGTAGAAAAGCATGCCCGCGAAGATGATGAAGCCGGTCAGCCCCCGGGACATAAGGATGTCTATATAGGCATTGTGGGCATGGGAGTGGTCGCCGACGCCGGGATGCAGGAGACCCTGCTCGATATAAGGCAGCACCGCCTCGTAGTAATTGCCGCGGCCAACGCCGAAGATCGGATTGTCGCGGAAGACCAGCCAGCCGGCGTGCCACATCTCGAAGCGCACCGCCGTACCGAGACCTTTCTCATGGTTCCTGCCTTCATGACCGAGGTAGCCGCTGATCTCCATGACCGCACGATCGATGCGATGGCTGACCTCGGGCACGGCGAGATAGGCGGCGACCGGCAGGACCAGGCTTGCGATCAGCGCGCCAATTCGCCAGCGACCGCGCAGGGACAATCCGGCCCACATCAGCATCAGCACGACGAGACCGAGCCAGGCGCCGCGTGAACCGGACAGCGCAACCGCCGTCATCGCGGCAAGCACGAACAGCGGCAACAGCCAGCGCATCCTGTCCCAGTGCCGCCAACTCGCGAGCAGCCAGACCGCGACCAGCGCCGCGAACGGCCCCATCAGGTTCGGGCTGTAATGCCCCTGTGCCCGCGCAAGTCCCGTGACATGGACATCGTGCAACGCATGCAGGCCAAGTACCGGCGCGGCACACAGGATGCCGGCGAGCAACCAGCGCCAGCCTTCGGGGTACTGCCTCAGCAGCAGGTACAGCGGCACGACCAGCAGGTATCGAAGATCGACGCCAAGATGACGGGTCTGGTTATCACCCCAGCCATTGATGAGGCCGGACACGACAAAGGATATGAAAAAGCCCGCGCACAGCCACAGCCAGATACGCTCCTCGCGCCACAGGCCGCTGAAGTCGCGGCGCCTGGCGAGATCATAAAGCCCGATCAGCACCAGCAGCGTAAAGATCCCGCTGAACCACGATCCGACGCTGACGCCTCCGATCGGAAACAGGAACAACAACAGATAAATCGTCCGCTCCCGGATCCGCGCGCCGTCGAAGGCTAGTAGCGGCGGCGAATTCACGCTCACGCAATCGTCTCGCGCGCGGCGGCATACACACTGTCGATTCCGATGCCGCGCATGCAGTCGAAATGCCCGAGCGGGCACTCACGCTCGAAACACGGGCTGCATTCGAGCGCAAGATACATGATCCGCGCATCATCGCTGAGCGGCGGCGTGAAGTCCGGCGACGACGAGCCGTACAGCGCAATGACCTTCCGCCCGGTCGCCGCGGCAATGTGCATCAGGCCCGAGTCGTTGGTGACGACGAGTTCGGTCAGCGCGATCAGGTCGACCGCGTCCTCGAGCCGCGTGCGGCCGGAGAGGTCGATGACGCGATCGTCGGCCAGTTCTGCGATCTCGCGGCAGACCGGCTGGTCCTTGATCGAGCCGAACAGCCAGACCTGCCAGCCTTCCTCGATCAGGCGTGTCGCGAGTCCGGCGTAACGCTCCGCCGGCCAGCGCTTCGACGGACCGTATTCGGCGCCCGGCATGAAACCGGCGACCGGTTGCTCGGTCGACAGCGCCAGATCCTGCAGCAGGCGGGTCTGGTTATCGGCGCTGGTCTCGAGTCTCGGCAGCGGGATCTCCGGCGGCAAGGGCGCGCCGCGCTCGAGTCCGAGCGCGACATAGCGCTGCACGGTCTGCGTCAGCATGGCGGTGTCGAGCGGGCGGATGTCGTTGATCAGGCGATAGCGGGATTCGCCGAGATAGCCGATGCGGCGCGGCACCTTGGCGAAAAACGGGGTCAGAGCCGACTTGAACGAGCGCGGCAGTATTATGGCCTGGTCGTAGCGCTCGCGGCGCAGGCGGCGGCCGATGCGCCAGCGCGCGCCGAGGCCGAGCGCGCCGTGATCGACCGGCATCTCGACATGATGGCGCACCTCGGGCATGCGGCCGAGCAGCGGCCCCGACCACGCCGGCGCGAGGACGTCGATCGCGGCCTCGGGGAGACGCTGATGCAGCGTCATGAACAGGCTCTGCGCCATCACCATGTCGCCGACCCAGGCCGGTCCGACGACGAGTATCCTCGATTTCGGCGGCGGGATTTGCTTGCGGGTGCGGATCTCGTGCGTACTCATCGATCGCCGTTGAGCCACTGCATGTACGCGCCGACGCCCTGCTCGACGGTCATGAACGGTGCGTCATAACCGGCGGCGCGCAGCGCGGAGATGTCGGCCTCGGTGAAGCTCTGGTAGCTGCCCTTCAGGTGATCCGGGAACGGGATGTATTCGAGTTCGCCGCGTCCGTGCCAGGCGATCACCGCGCGCGCGACGTCGTTGAAGGACTGGCTGCGGCCGGTACCGAGATTGAAGATGCCGGACTTGTCGGGATGGCGCAGGAACCACAGGTTCACGGCGACGACGTCATCGACGTGAATGAAGTCGCGGCGCTGTTCGCCGTCGCCGTAGCCGTCGCAGCCGCTGAACAGGCGCACCTTGCCGGTCTCGCGCAACTGATAGTTCAGATGGAAGGCGACGCTCGCCATCTTGCCCTTGTGCTGTTCGCGCGGGCCATAGACGTTGAAATAACGGAAGCCGGCGACCTGGGTCTTCGCCGTCGGCAGCAAGCGGCGCACATACTGGTCGAACTGGAACTTCGAGTAGCCATACATGTTCAGCGGCCGCTCGTGTTCGCGCGACTCCGAGAACACCGGGCCGGCGCCGTAGACCGAGGCCGATGACGCATAGAGGTACGGAATCTTGCGGTCGAGGCAGTAGTGCAGCAGCGCCTTCGAGTACTCGTAGTTGATGCCCATCATGTAGCGGCCGTCCCACTCGGTGGTGTCCGAGCAGGCGCCCTGGTGAAGGATCGCGTCGATGCGCCCGGGCAGGCCGCCGCCGGCGATCACCGCGCCGAGGAAGTCGTCCTTGTCGATATAGTCGGCGATCTCGCAGTCGGCGATGTTGCGGAACTTCGTGCCGTCGGTCAGGTCGTCGACGACGACAATGTCATCACGCCCGGTCGCGTTCAGCGCCTTGACCAGATTGCTGCCGATGAAGCCGGCGCCGCCGGTGACTACGATCATGTTGCAATCCTGCGGATTGAATCGGGGTCAGAGTAGACGAAGTCTACTCTGACCCCCGCATTTTTTCGATGATGCGTGTGGTCGACACGCCTTCTATATAGTCGAGCACCACGACCTCGCCGCCGCCGGCGCGCACGCAGTCGCCGCCGGCGATGTCCTCGGGCCGGTAGTCGCCGCCCTTGACCAGCACCGACGGCAGGAGCCGGCAGATCAGCCGTTCCGGCGTGTCCTCGGAGAACGGCACGACCCAGTCGACGCTGCCGAGTCCGGCGAGCACCGCCATGCGCTGCGCCAGCGCATTGACCGGGCGGTTCGCGCCCTTCAGCCGTTTCACCGAGGCATCGTCATTGACCGCGACGATCAGGCGGTCGCCGAGACGACGGGCCTGCTCGAGATAGGCGACATGGCCGGCGTGGAGGATATCGAAACAGCCGTTGGTCATGACGACCCGCTCGCCGTGGGCGCGGGCGTCCGCGACCAGCACGGCAAGGCGCTCCTC
Source organism: uncultured Chromatiales bacterium (assembly GCA_964384095.1). Taxonomy (GTDB): domain Bacteria; phylum Pseudomonadota; class Gammaproteobacteria; order SZUA-140; family SZUA-140; genus JAITWN01. The sequence continues at coordinate 249 of CAYLKC010000043.1, read as the reverse complement.
GTCGACGACGCCGCCCTCGATCTCGTCGTGTTCGCGCTGCGCGCGGCGCAGTTCGGGCACGGTCGCGGTCGCGGTGCCGAGCTTGCCGACGACGATACCGGCGGCGAGATTCGCGAGCGCGGTCGCGCCGGCGAGATCGGTGCCGGCGGCGAGCGCGGCGGCGGTCGCGGCGATGACGGTGTCGCCGGCGCCGTTGACGTCGTAGACCTCGCGCGCGCTCGTCGGCAGGGGCCGGGCCGGCGCGCCGTT
>CAYLKC010000042.1:0-16312 GCA_964384095.1 uncultured Chromatiales bacterium | reverse complement strand
AAGGTCGAAGAAAAGAAGGAAGAGCTGAAGCAACAGACCGAGGAAAAGAAGCAGGAACTGAAACAGGAGCTGCAGGACAAACTCGACCAGCAGCTGCGGAGGCTGTTGCGTTGACGTCGAGCTTCGCCGGCCGGCTGCTCGCGTGGTTCGACGAGCACGGCCGCAAGGACCTGCCATGGCAGCGCGCACCAACGCCGTATCGCGTCTGGATCTCCGAGATCATGCTGCAGCAGACCCAGGTCATGACCGTTATCCCCTATTTCGATCGCTTCGTCGACTGCTTTCCCGATGTGCACACGCTCGCTGCCGCGCCGCTCGACGAGGTCCTGCACCTGTGGTCCGGGCTCGGCTATTACGCGCGGGCGCGCAACCTGCATCGCAGCGCGCGCATCGTCACCGATGAATTCGGCGGCGTGCTTCCCGACGATATCGATGCCTTGCAGCGACTGCCCGGCATCGGCCGCTCGACCGCCGGCGCGATCCTCGCGCTCGCGCATGACCGCCGCCACCCGATCCTCGACGGCAACGTCAAACGCGTGCTGTGCCGCTATCATGCCATCGACGAATGGCCGGGCAGGCCCACCGTCGAACAGCGCCTGTGGGCACTCGCGGAGGCCGCGACGCCCGTGCAGCGCGCCCGCGACTATACCCAGGCGATCATGGACCTCGGCGCGACGCTGTGCACGCGCGCGCGTCCCGGATGCGTACGCTGCCCGCAGGCCGACGGCTGCGCGGCACGCCGGGAAGGAGATCCCTCGCGCTATCCGGCGCCGAAGCCGAAGGCCCCGCGGCCCGAACGCAGCGCAACGCTGCTGCTGCTGAGCGATCCCGACCGCGGCATCCTGCTCGAACGCCGGCCGCCGGCCGGGATCTGGGGTGGACTGTGGAGCCTGCCCGAGGTGCCGGAGGCCTGCCGCGATCACGACGCGATCCGTACATGGTGCGCACAAGCGCTCGGTTGCCGCATCGGCGCGCTCGCGGAGCTGCCCGGGGTGCGTCATGGCTTCACGCACTTCACGCTGGCGATCAGGCCGCTGCAGGCGCAGGCGGCGGAGACGGGCACGCTCATGGAGCCGGATCGCCTCGTTTGGTACAATGACGCCTCGCACGCAGTCGGCATCGCGGCGCCGGTCGCGCGCCTGATCAGTCAGTGGTTCGAATCAAGGGAGGCAGTCGATGTCGCGCAAGGTGCAATGCGTCAAGCTGGGTAAGGAGGCGGACGGCCTGACCTACCAGGTCTATCCGGGCGAACTCGGCAAGCGTATCTATGAAAACGTCTCCCAGGAGGCCTGGCGCCAGTGGCTCGGCCACCAGACCATCCTGATCAACGAAAACCGCCTGTCACCGATCGAACCGCGCGCGCGCCAGTTCCTCGAGAAGGAGATGGAGAAGTTCTTCTTCGGCGAAGGCTCCGAACTCCCGGACCAGTTCGTCCAGCCGGACAAATAGCCCCGGCCCCGCGGCCGGCATCCCCCCTGCCCCCTTCGCAAGCGAAGGGGGGAATGTTCGTATGCAGCTACAGCGCACTTGACCGGTACCCCGTTCGCAAGCGAAGGGAGAGTGTCCGTATGTAGCCACAGCGGTCGCTTGACCGACACCCCCCTTCGCTTGCGAAGGGGGGCAGGGGGGATGCCCGCGCAGCGGGCCGCCTTCACCTCCCATCCATCGCGCAGCGAAAACCCACATCCGTGCTGACCATCCCGGGTTCGGAGTGGGCGCGGCGGGCGCCGCGGAAGAAGATGCTGAGGGCGTAGTGGCCGAGACCGGCGCCGCCGCCGCGCACGACCTTGCGCTGCTGGCCGTAGGCCTCGTGCCAGTATTCGGCGCCCTCGTACGGCAGATACCAGTCGGCGACCCATTCCGAGACGTTGCCGGCCATGTCGTAGGCACCGTAGGGTGATACATCGCCGGGCCAGGAGCCGACCGGCGCGACCACGTCGTCACCCTCGCCCTGGTCACCCGAATTGGCCTTGCCATGCGCCCATTCGTTGCCCCACGGATACTCGTATCCCTCCGCCCCGCGCGCGGCCTTTTCCCACTCCGACTCGGTCGGCAACCGCTTGCCGCGCCAGGCGCAGTAGGCGTCGGCGTCATGCCAGCTCACCCCGGTCACCGGCAGGCGGTCGCGTTCGCGCTGGATGCGGAACATCTCCGCCAGCAGCTCTTCGCGCCCCATCCCCGCGGGGTCACGGGCAAAACTGAAATAGTCCTCCGCGATCCAGCGCAGGTTACCGACATGCGCGGTCTCGAGCCGCGCATCATCGACGTTATAGGCATTCTGGACCCATTCGGCCGGCTCGGGCCGGCCGGTCTCCTTGACGAAGGCACGGTACTCCAGGTTGGTGACCTCGTAGCGGTCGAGGTAGAAGGCGTCGAGGCGAACCCGGTGTTCGGGGTGCTCGTTCAGGAACAGGTCGATCGTGAATCCGTAGCGTTCGCGCAGGCCCTCGTCATCGACCCGCTGGCTACCCATGACGAACTCGCCGGCCGGCACCAGGACCATGCCCTCGGGCTGCGGTCCCGTCGTCGGCTCGCGACCGCAGCCGGAAAGCACCAGCGCCGCGCACGCCAGCGCCACAAAGACGCCGGCAACTTGACTCGATACCGGGCGGGCGGGTTTAATACGCGTTCGCCTGATCGGGCGCCGGGACAAGGACATGCCGCCATCGGCGCGTCGCCCCGGTCTTCGACGGCCAGGTAGCTCAGTTGGTAGAGCAGGTGACTGAAAATCACCGTGTCGGCGGTTCGATTCCGTCCCTGGCCACCACCCCCCCCTGCCCCCGACTGTCCCGCAAATCATTCGACAAGCATGCCCGATTATGTAAACCTTGACCGGTAAGCCGTTGAAGTTATAACGCGTAACCGGCGGTGCCCGAACATTCTAATATGGTATAATCGGGCCTTGCCAGCAGAACTGCGGCAAGCACCGGGCAGGTCGATGCAAACCAACAACAGCTCGAGAGCAACGCGCGCTGGCGCCATACTGCTGTCCCTGGGGATGTTCGCGCTCCCCCTGCCTGCCTTTGCGCTGGTCTACAACGTCGACACCAACACCGACGCCGCCGATGCCGACACCGCAGACGGAGTCTGTGACAGCGGTGGCGGCGTTTGCACGCTGCGCGCCGCGATCCAGCAGGCGAACGCCTGGCCCGGACAACACACGATCATCCTGTCAGCCGACACCTACGCGCTGACGCTCCCCGGACGCAACGAAGATGCCGCCGCCACCGGCGACCTCGACATCACCGGCCGCCTGACGATCCGTGGCGCCGGCGCGGGCAACACGATCATCGATGCCGGCGAGCTCGACCGCGTCTTCGATATCCGCACCGGCGCGAGCGTCGAGATCAGCGGCGTCACGATCACCGGCGGTCTGGTCGCCGCGCCGGGCGGCGGCATCCGCAATGCCGGCACGCTGGTCGTGCGCGACAGCGAGATCACCGACAATCACAGCGAACCGGCCGGCGGACCGGCCGGCGGCGGCATCTATCACTTCGCCTTCGACACGCTCGCGCCCTCGCTGACCCTCGAGCGCGTCATCGTCAGCAACAACGGCGCGGACAACCGCAGCTACACCGGACCGCTGACGCCGTTCCCGACCAACGGCGGCGGCATCTCGATCCAGGGCGGCATCGTCGAGATCTCCGCCAGCACCATCAGCGGGAACTTCGCCTATTCGAACCCGAGTCCCGACGGCAATGTCGCAGACGGCGGCGGCATCCATATCAGCGCCGCGACCGTCACGATCAGCGACAGCACGATCAGCGGCAACATCGCCGACATGCACGGCGGTGGCATCTGGAACCTGAGCGCCGGCGGTTTTGCCGAACAGGGCAGCGGCGAACTGACGATCCTGAACAGCACCATCAGCGACAACCGGGCCTACCAGGGCGCGGGCATCTTCCACAGCGCGGCGGCAGGCACCGCGGTCAATCCGCAGCGCGCGCTCAGGATCGAGAACAGCACGATCAGCGGTAATATCGCCGAGCTCGTCGACGGCGGCGGCAACCCGTTCCCCGCCCTGACCGCCGGCGGCGGCCTGTATCTGAACCGGCTGGCCACGCTGCACAACGTCACCATCACCAACAATATTGCCGGCGCCGCCGACGCGATCTTCGCGAACCAGGCCAATGCGGACGGTCGCGCGCAACTGGACAATACGATCATCGACGGCTCCTGCGCGCCGGCCGCGTCAGCGAGGTTTGAGTCACTCGGTCACAACCTCGGTGTGAATGCCAGCTGCAACCTGAACGCCGTCAACGATCAGCCGAACACCGCGCCCGCACTCGGACCGCTCGCCGCCGGCCAGGGCGGTCCGACCGCGGTCCATGTCCCGAACCCCGGCAGCCCCGCGATCGACACCGGCAACGACGCAAGCTGCCCGGAGGTCGATCAGCGCGGCTTCGGACGTCCGCTGGACGGCGACAACAACGGCACGCCGAGCTGCGACATCGGCGCGGTCGAGGTCACGAACCCGACCGTCACCGTCGCCGATCTCGCGATCACGATCACCGACGCGCCCGATCCGGCCGCAGTCGGCAGCCCCGTGACCTGGACCGTCACCGTGACCAACCAGGGCCCCGGCGACGCGACCGGCGCCGAACTGGCGTTCGCGGTCGCGGGCGGGGTCGCCAATCTTGCGGCACCGGGCTGCACACCGGCCGCGGCTGCGGCGAGCTGCGACCTCGGCGCGATCGCCGCCGGCGTCAGCGTCGTCCGCACGATCACCGCCGAGCCGACCGCGAACGGCACGCTGACCGCGACTGTGAACGCAAGCGCGAACGAGACCGACCTGAACCTGCTCAACAACGCGGATATCATCGAGACGACCGAGATCTATACGCCGACCAACGTCCGCATCGAGACCGCCGCCTCGACCACCGGCATCGTCGTCCCGGCCGGCGGCGGCGCCGATACCACCGGCACGATCAACGCAGGCGACACGATCATCGCCGGGCAGCCGTTCACATATCTCCTGACCCTCGACAACAACGGCGGCCCGGCGCGCAATGTCGTCGTCACCAACACCGTCGCCGAAGGCGTCACCGTCAATGCGCGCACGGCATCGACCGGCAGCTGTACGCTGTCGAACCGCGTCCTCACCTGCGCGCTCGGCGATCTGCCCGAAGGCGAGGACGTCGCCACCATCGAGATCACGGCCACCGCGAACCGGCGCGGACTGGCGCAGAACTCCGTGGTCGTCGCCTTCGACGGCGCGCTCCCTGCCAACGGTGACTACCAGCTCTCGCAGACCTTCGGCATCAACATCGACACCCGCGCCGACCTGTCACTGTCGATGAACGGCTCCGCGAACACGGTGCTGATCGGCGCCGACCTCGGCTATGCTACGCTCGTGCGCAATCTCGGCCCCTCGCCGGCCAGCGACCTCGAACTGGTCTTCGATCTCGACGACAATCTCGAGTACACCGGCGTCGCCCCGAACGGCTGGGCCTGTAATCAGGCAAGCGGCACGGTCACCTGCACCCGCGCCACCCTCGCGCCCAATGCCCAGTCGATGGTCACGCTGTTCACATCACCGACCGTCACTGGCCAGGTCACGACGGCGGCAACCGTCGCCAGCAACGACACCGACCTCGTACCCGCGAACAACACCGCATCGGTGACGACGACGGTGCAGCAGGGCGTGGTCGATGCGCCGGACCTGAGGCTAACCCTCAGCGACAACCCCGACCCGGTCATCGTCGGCAATACTGTCGCCTATACCGCGCTGGTGTCGAACATCGGCAACATCGCCGGCAATGTCACCGTCAATTTCACGATCCCCTCGGGTACGACTTATTTCAGCGGCAGCTCCGGCTGCGAACCGGACGGCAACTTCGTCGAGTGCGCGATCGGTCAGCTGAACGCGCAGCAGAATGCCAGCGTCGTCATGACCGTGCGCGCCAACGAAGCGGGCACGATCGAGACCACCGCGACCGCGCTCGATGCCCAGGGCCGCGACCCCGACCTCGGCAACAACTCCGACACCGAGACCACGACCGTCAATGAGGCCCCCGGTCCGGGACCGAGCAGTGGCGGCGGTGGCTGCTTCATCGCGACCGCTGCCTACGGCAGCTATCTCGATCCGTCGGTCGCCGTGCTGCGCGCGTTCCGCGACGACGTGCTGCTGACCAACGCCCCGGGACGCGCCTTTGTCGCGTGGTACTACGAGGTCTCGCCGCCGATCGCCGACTATATCGCCGGCCACGAGCCGCTGCGCGCAGCGACGCGCTACGCGCTGACGCCGGTCGTCTACGCGGTCCAGTATCCCGTCCCGGCGACGCTGCTGTTCGGTCTGCTGCTGTTCGGCGGACTGCGCCTCCGCAGGACCGCCGTTCACGACTGACCATGTCCGGCTCGACGGCGGACTGGAACACCCGTTACGCCGCATCCCCGCAACTGTTCGGCGACAGGCCGAGCCCCCTGCTGACCGGCCATCGCGCGCTGCTGCGCCCCGGCATGCGCGTCCTCGCGATCGGTGACGGCGAGGGTCGCAACGGCGTCTGGCTCGCCGCGCAGGGACTGGATGTATTGTCGGTCGATCAGTCGACCGAGGCGCAGGCGCGCGCCCGCGCGCGCGCGGACGCGCTGCACGTCCCGCTCGAGACGCAGTGCGTCGACGTCACCGCATGGGAATGGCCGCAGGCGGCGTTCGACGCGATCGTTTGTATCTTCGTGCACTTCCCTTCCACGACCAGACCCGCGATCCATCGCGCGATCATCGACGCGCTGAGGCCCGGCGGCCTGCTGATCCTCGAGGTCTTTCACCGCGACCAGATCGCGCGCGGCAGCGGCGGGCCGTCCGATCCCGACCTGCTGTACACGACCGGAGAACTCGCGGCGGCATTCAGCGATTGCGAGATACTCCTGCTGGAACAGGCCGAGACCGATGTCGAGGTCCATGGCGAATGCAAGGGACGCGGCTCGGTCGTGCACCTGATCGCGCGCCGGCCATCCTCCTTGACACCGGAGTGACGCGAAGATGACAATCGCTGACACAGCCAGTCACCACAAGGTCACGAGCGGATTCGCGGACTCACCGATGCGCCTCTCGCACAAGCCATTCCGTTTCACCGTCGCGATCGCCGGCCTCGCATTGCTCGCGACCGGCTGCTCCGACAGCGATGTCGAGCCCGGCCGCTTCACGATCGGCGGCACGGTCAGCGGCCTTGCCGGCGGCAGCGTCGTGCTGCAGAACAACGGCATCGATACGCAGAGCGTCGACAGCGACGGTGCATTCACCTTCGCGACGGCGCTGACCGACGGCGATCCCTACGAGGTCACGATCCTCGCCCAGCCGTCCGCGCCGCGCCAGGTCTGCCTGGTCGGCAACGGCGCCGGACGCCTGCCCGGCGGCAACGTCGCCAACATCGCCGTCAACTGCTTCCCGGTGCTGGCGCTGGCGGCAACGCCGGAGAATGACCGCATCGAGGTGAGCTGGAACGCAACCGACTTCGCCGCCGGCACGACCTTCAATCTGTGCCGTGCCGAATCGCCGATCGATGCCGGCGTCACCAATTGCGCCGCGCACGACGGCGGCGTGCTGACCCCGGATGCCGCGACGCCGATCCTGACCGCCGCGCTCGATCTCGATACCGCATACTGGTTCCTGCTCGAGGCCGTCCATCCGGGCGGTCTGCGCACGACCTCGGTCATGCAGACACGCACGATCCCCGCCGCCTTCGACGGCCCGTTCGCGGAACTGAACGACACCGGCATCGACTGGTGCGGGGACGATACCACCAACATCGCCAGCCAGAACGCCGCCACCCAGACGCAGAGGACCGCGGGTTGCAACCAGACGGCGGCGACCCATCCCGGCCAGGACGGTCACCTCGGTCGCGATGCCGCCGCCCGCGCCGGCGCCCTGGTCAAGACCGGCGCCGGCCTTGCCGGCTTCGACTTCAGCCGTGTCTGCAACAGCGGGGAGACCGCCGGCACCGGCGCCTGCCCGGCGGCACCGGCGATCGGGCCGAACCCGAACGACTGGGGCTGCGTGCGCGACAATGTCACCGGCCTGGTCTGGGAGGCCAAGCCTGCCGATACCGACCATCTGCGCTCGGCCAGTCACAGTTACAGCTGGTTCGATCCAGCCACCGCGATCCAGGGCGTGCAGGACGGCGGCTTCTGCGCCGCGGCGCCCGGCCTCTGCGCCGATCCCGATTTCAACAACGACACCCATACCTATATCCAGGCGGTCAACGCAACCGCACTGTGCGGACTGGACGACTGGCGCCTGCCAACGATCGATGAATTGCACTCGATCAGCCACCAGGGCCGGAGCAATCCGGCGCTGCCGCAGGGCAACTTCCCGAACGTCACCAGTCAGTTCTACTGGTCGGGCAACACGGTCGCCGGCTTTCCGGGCCGGGCGTGGTTCGTCGACTTCGCGACCGGCAACGACGGCTGGGATGAGAAGGGGAATGCGTACAGGATCCTTGCCGTCAGCGGCGATGCCCGCGCGCCGGCAACCGCGGCGGATATCCCGTCCGCATCCGCCGCCTGCGATGCCGGCCTTGCCGAGACCACACCGTCGAGTGACTTCACCGCGATCGGCGACGGCAGTATCGTCCGGCACCTGTCGACCGGTCTGGAATGGCAGCGCTGCGCGCAAGGCCAGGCGTGGGACGGCGCGAACTGCACGGGCGTGTCGTCGATCCATGACTGGCGCGAGGCGCTGGTCCTCGCCGACGACGCCGGCGACGGCTGGCGCCTGCCCAACGTCAACGAGCTGCGCACGATCGTCGAACGCTGCCGCATCTCGCCGGCGATCAACGTCGAGGTGTTTCCCGACGCGCCCGGCGCGGCCTTCTTCAGTTCCTCTCCGTCGGCCGCGAATCCCGACCAGTCCTGGGTCGTCCACTTCCTGAGCGGCAACGACAACCGCATCCGCAGGGTCACCGGCGCGCAGCTGCGACTGGTGCGCGACGCGCAATAAGGCCAAAAAAAAGGCCCGCTTGCGCGGGCCTCAAGGCCTGGTGGCCGTCGGGGGATCAGATCAGGTACCGATGCGTCCGCCATCGAGCTTGCGGATCACGACCGTGGTCGGCCGCGGGCGACCGCCGAACGGCCAGGAGCTGACGGTCGTCGGGTTGGCCGGGCTCGGCGCACCGAACTGTGCATTCCAGAACGTCGTCGACTCGCCGGGATGCTGGACGTTGACGAACATCGTGCGCTTGTCCGGCGTCGTGATCACGCCGGTGATCTCGCAGCCGCGCGGTCCGGTCAGGAAGCGCTTGACCACGCCGCTCTTCGGATCCGCCGCCAGCATCGCGTTATTGCCGATGTTGTCGTAACCGACCTCGGCGCGATTCTGCAAACCATTCGAGATGTCGGTCTGGATCCAGACGATGCCGTCGTCGTCGACCCAGATGCCGTCCGGCGAACCGAAGACCGGCTGGTCGGCGGGGACATTGGCGTCATAGGCCGGATCGCCGGCGAGCAGAAACACATCCCAGTTGAACGCGGTGTCACTGCTGTTCGACTCTGTCCAGCGAATGATATGGCCGTAGGGATTCGGATCGCGGTTGCTGTTGACCTCGGCATTGTTGCCGGCGCCGTTGGTCAGTGTCAGATAGACCTCCTTCGTCTGCGGATGCACCGAGACCCACTCCGGACGATGCAGGCGGGTCGCCCCGACCGCATCGGCGGCCAGGCGCGTGCGGATCAGCACATCGGCCTGGTCGATCCAGCCGTTCTCGACCGTCAGCGGACCCTCGCCGTGGACCAGCGGCAACCATTCCCCGCTGCCATCCTCATGGAAGCGCGCGACGTACAGCGTGCCGTGATCGAGCGGGTCCAGGCCGGTGGCGCGGAGCTGACGCCACGGCGCGCTGCCGACGAACTTGTAGACATAATCGCCGTTCTCGTCATCGCCGCTGTAGACCACGACTCTGCCCTTGCTCTCGGTGCAGGTCGCGCCTTCATGCTTGAAGCGGCCGAGCGCGGTGCGCTTGACCGGCGTCGAATACGGATCGAAGGGATCGATCTCGACGACCCAGCCGAAGTGATTCAGCTCGTTGCGGTTGACCGACAGATCGAAGCGCGGCTCGGCACGGTGCCAGGTATAGCCGAAACCGGCCGGGGTGACGCCGTAGCGCGCCTCGAGCGGCGTGCGGGTCGCGATCCAGCTCTGGTCGTCGGTGCCGAAATAGCCGTTCCAGTTTTCCTCGCAGGCGAGGTAGGTATTCCACGGCGTCACGCCATGGGCGCAGTTGTTCAGCGTGCCGATCGGCGACGGCGTGACCGGCGACTGCAACATCGGATGGCCGGCACTGACCGGACCGGAGAACGCCATCGGCGTCGTGCCGGTGATGCGGCGGTTGCGGGCTTCGCCCTGCTCGATGACCCAGGCCCCGTTCGACTGGCGACGGATCGCGATCACGCTGACGCCGTGCGCAGCGAGCGCCTTCGCGACCTTCTCGCGGCCGGCAGCGTCCGGGGTGATCTCGCGGCCCTCTGCCGCACTGTAGATCTGGTTCGCGTCGGTGTACTCGTGGTTCATCACCAGCAGGCCGTGCGAGTTGCCGAATGGCTGCAGCGGGAAATAGTGCATGCCGTCATGGTTGAAGCCGACCTGCAGCGCCTGTTCAGCGGCGGTGTTCGACGCATCCTCGGCAAACGCGGCGGCGCCTGCCAGCAGCGGCGTGCCCCACGGCGCGATCACCTCCCAGGTGTAGCCCGGCGGCACGATGAAGGCATCCGCGCTCGACGGCGCCACCTCGGTGAAGGCCAGCTTGCCGGCATTGCCCTTGCCTGCGGATTTTTCCTGCGCGATCGCGGCGGCCCGGGCGGATGCGGCCGCATCGGCAGTCCCGCTGCCGAGCAGGCTGCCGCCGAGGAAGCCGGTCGCGGCGACGGCGACCGAGCCGCCGACGAAGCTGCGGCGGCTGATGCGCGCCGGGATGATGTCCTCGATATGGGGGTTACCGGAATTGTTTGAACCGATATCGTCGGTGTCCTGCATGACTGATCTCCTCTCGCCAAACGGTGTCCAAACGGTGTCCAGACGGGGTCAGGGTCGCGGGGCGCCTGTTCGGGCCGTCCCCGACCACAGTATTGCGTCGGTCATCGGACCGCGCAGGGAACAGTCTGGCCGCCTTGCATGAAGGGGCAGTGAAGGAACGATGATAGTTTGATGTCAGGCAACTGCTTGGCAATCCGCGGTCCGCCCGCTTATCATGAGCGGCTGTCATCATCTCAATGGACGCCCATGGAAACCACGGCACCGCGGGGCCTGCGCGAGCGCGTCGGTGACTGGATCGAGAGCACGCCGGTCCAGAATTTCATCATCGCAGTCATCGTCTTCAACGCGATCACGCTCGGCCTCGAGACCTTCGAGGTCGTGAAGCAGAACGCCGGCACGCTGATGCTGACGCTCGAGCGCATCGTGCTGACGATCTTCGTCATCGAGATCCTGCTGAAGCTCTACGCCTCCGGCTTCCGCTTCTTCAAAAACGGCTGGAACGTCTTCGATTTCATCATCGTCGGCATCTCGCTGGTGCCGGCCTCGGGGCCGTTCGCGATTCTGCGCGCGCTGCGCATCCTGCGTATCCTGCGCCTGCTGACCAAGATCGACCGCCTGCGCCACATCGTCGAATCGCTGATGCGGGCGATCCCGAGCATCGGCTGGATCGCGCTGCTGCTCGGCATGGTGTTCTATATCTTCGCGGTGATGGGCACCGAACTTTTCGGCCGCACCTTCCCCGAGACCTTCGGGCACCTCGGCCGCAGCATGTTCACGCTGTTCCAGGTGATGACGCTGGAAAGCTGGTCGATGGGCATCGCCCGACCGGTGATGGAGGCCTATCCCTTCGCGTGGCTGTATTTCGTCAGCTTCATCCTGATCACCGCGTTCACGGTGCTGAACCTGTTCATCGGTATCATCGTCAGCACGATGCAGGAAAAGCACTACGAGGAAGAAGAACTCAAGCGCGTCGAGACCGAGACCCGCGCCCACGCCGAGCGCGAGGAGATGCTGCGCCTGATCCGGGACCTCCATGAGAAGGTCGATCGCCTGGAATCAGAGCGCTCGCGCTGACCCCGGCGGGCCAGCATGACTGCTAGGGGAAGGCCCACCTCAATGCCAGCGTCAGACCCCGGTGCTGGATCAGGTCCGAATCGCCGTTGCTGTATGTGACTACCGGACCGAAGCGGCCGAGGCCATTGACTGCGCGGTCATGGCCAATCGCAACCAGCCAGCCGTTGCCGGAATCCTCGACGCCATCCGTACGGTTGTCCCAGTAGCGGACCTTCCCCGCGCCGCCCTTCAGATACCAGCCCGCGAACCCCGGCTTCTGGTGAAATTGGGCGATCAGGAAGTGCTGGCTGATACCCGCGCCCTTGCTCGGGTCCCAACGACTGCCACCGCGAATCGTGAAACCGCCGAACTCGACGCCGAGCAGCAGGCGATCGGTCGGACGGTAGCCGCCATTGAAGGCAAGATAGAATTTCGAATCGGTACGGGAGTCCGGCAGATCCCGCTCGAGGACGCCGGCGCCCAGCTCTATGCCCACCGAGAACCTGGCATGATCACCCGCGGCCTGGACCGTCCCGCAGGCCGTCGTCATCAGCAGTGCCACAAGGGCGGTTACACAGGTGGATCGTCTGGCTTCTGGCTGCACCAGGTCAGTGTACTCCTGCCGGAGCACGAAGGGCCAGCCCCGCAGAGCCGGCCCTTCGCAATAACCGAGGACGTTATACCCGCGCGCCGAAGATACGCCGGAGCGTGCCGTCTTTGTCGATGACGTGGTGCTTCAGCGCGCCGGCCGCATGCAAGAGGATGCCGATAATCAGCGCCCAGGCGACGAGGCCATGCATCGAGCGGAAGAACGAGGCGAGGTCCGCATTGTGCGCGATCACCCTGCCCGGATTCGCGGGATCGGGATTGCGCGCGACGAGTTCAAAGCCGAACACCGCGACGCCGGTGCCGCCGAGCGACGACATCAGGAAGCCAGACAGCGGCATCAGGATCGTGCCGAGCAGCAGCACCCAGTGGACGGTCTTCGCGAGGATGCGTTCATGACTCGGATAATTGCCAACCGGGGCGGGCCAGCCTTCCCTGATACGCACGATCACCCGCGCGGCGGCGATGAAGAGGATGATGACGCCGAACGACTTGTGCCACGGATAGAGCGCGAAGGTCTCCGTTTCCGTCATGTAGATCCCGATAGCCAGCATCGCGATCACCGCAATACCGACGATCCAGTGCAGCGCGACAGTGGCGTGACTGAGTTGACTGCGAGCACCAGGATTCATTGTAAAGCTCCTTTTCTATCGATCATCTACCAATGATACCCGAGATGACCGGGACATATCGCAGATAATTGACCTGTCAATAATGTGTATTCATGATGCGACACGCGTGCCTGGCAAGATACCTGGGCCGGTTCGAATTCCTGCTGGAACTCTGACCCCATCATTCTCGACTATAGCGTAGGCAATACCGCATTCGCTTCGCGCTTCCTCACGGCTTCTTCTTCGAGGGCGTCGATCCACTCCAGGACTTCGTCATAGCTTGCAACGATCCGCTCGACATCGACCAGCTCCGCATAGAAACCCGTCACCGGATCCGCGCTTACCGAGTAGCGCACCATGGAGGCACAGTTGCTGAAATCCTGCAGCTGCGTGGTTTCCATCAGCGGCGAGGAGATCTCGGTGACACCATTGAGCATGGTGAAGCATTCCTGCTTCTTGCGCGGATCTGCCAGCCAGGTGGCATACTGATTTCCGGCAAAGGCCACCGTTGGCTGACCATATTTGGCAGTGAGTGATTTCAGAAAGTCCGCGCGTGTGACCGGATTGCGCAGGCCGCCGACCGAACGACTGAGCGCCGTCACGACTTCCTCGCCGGGCAGACCGAAAAAGACCAGCAGGAAATTGTCACTGGTACCCGGGACGCCGGGGTACAGGAGCCGCGTCGCGGAGATCCGGCTCAAAATCGAAGGCGTCTCGAAGGTCACGGCGCCGTCGCTGTACTGATATGAGATTTCATAGCGCTCGATCCTGAAATCGGCCGCGTGTTTTCTGAGCGCGGCCTCGGCCTCATCGGCCGTCATGCCGACTCGCAGTCCGGCGACATCAGCGGTAGCGAGATCCAGCGCCATGGCGGCCGGGGTCGCGAGCAAGGCAAGTACCATAACAACAGGACGCAGGGCTGCGTTCACGACGGCTCCTTTGGCTGGATGCGGATAACTGACGGATACATTAATTGAGCACGGGTTGGGCGTCCATCCCCCGCCGCCGTGAAGGCGCCCCGAACTAACCGCGACGAGATCCACCGAATATGCCGCCCAGCACACCGCGCGTGATCTGCCGGCCGATCTGGCTGCCAAGGGTACGTGCCGCCTGCTTGGCCATGGTTTCCACCATGCCCTGGCGACGGCGGGTTCCCCACAGCAGATCACCGATCATGCCGCCGCGCGCCGACGGTTTGTCCGCCTCGGCAGGCACTGCCTCCGTCGCTGCCTTCTCTGCGGCCCGTCGACTCAGGATCTCGTAGGCCGACTCACGGTTGACCGTGGCGTCGTACTTGCCGCCCAGGGGACTGCGCGCCATGACAGTCGCGCGCTCTTCCGGCGTGATCGTGCCGATGCGGCTGCGGGGTGGGCTGATGATGGTGCGCTCCACCGGCATCGGCACGCCCTTCTCCTGCAGCGTGGAAACCAGTGCCTCGCCTATGCCGAGTCGGGATATGACCTCGGCGACGTCGAGGTTCGGGTTCGCGACGAAGGTCTCCGCGGCGGTCCTGACCGCCTTCTGGTCGCGTGGGGTATAGGCGCGCAGCGCATGCTGGATGCGATTCCCGAGCTGACCCAGGATCTCGTTGGGGACGTCATCAGGAAATTGCGTGCAGAAATAGACGCCGACGCCCTTGGAACGGATGAGTCGAACGACCTGCTCGACCCGCTGACGCAACACGGGCGGGGCACTGTCAAACAGCAGGTGGGCCTCGTCGAAAAAGAACACCAGCTTCGGCCGGTCGAGGTCGCCTACCTCGGGCAGATTCTCGAACAGCTCCGAGAGCAGCCAGAGTAGAAAGCTGACGTACAATCGTGGCTTCAGGATCAGCTGGTCTGCGACAAGGATGTTGATGATGCCGCGGCCACTGAGGTCGGTACGCAGGAGGTCGTTGAGATCCAGCGCAGGCTCGCCGAACAAGGCCTCACCGCCCTCCCGTTCCAGAGACAACAGAGAACGCTGAATGGCGGACACGGACTGGGCGCTGACCAGCCCGTATTGCTTCGAGATCTCCTGGCGATTGTCCGCGGCGAAGGTGAGCAGTGCGCGCAGGTCATCGAGATCGAGCAACAGCAGCCCTTGTTCGTCCGCCAACTTGAAGACGATCTCCAGCGTCCCGGCCTGGACATCATTGAGCTCGAGGATCCGGGCCAGCAGACTCGGGCCTATCTCGCTGATCGTGGTGCGCAGCGGATGACCGGCCTTGCCGAAGACGTCCCAGAACAGCACCGGATTCGCCTCGTTGGCATAGCCCTCGATACCGATCTGGGCGACACGCTGCTGGATCCGCTCATTGGCACTGCCCGCCAGCGCGAGCCCTGAGACATCGCCCTTCACGTCGGCCATGAACACCGGCACGCCCAAACGCGAGAAGCCCTCAGCCAGCACCTGGAGCGTCACCGTCTTGCCCGTGCCGGTGGCCCCCGCGATCAGACCATGGCGGTTGCCATATCTGGCAAGCAAGTGGACCGGCTGGTCGCCCTTGCCAATGAGTATCTGATTCATCAGCTGGTACCTTATTCAGGCAAGATCGAAGCGATCGAGGTTCATGACCTTGTCCCATGCCGCGACGAAGTCCTGCACGAACTTCTCCTTCGCATCCGCGCTGGCATAGACCTCGGCGATCGCGCGGAGCTGCGAGTTCGAGCCGAACACCAGATCGACGCGCGTGCCGGTCCACTTCACCTTGCCGGTCTTGCGGTCGCGGCCTTCGAACACGTCATGCGCATCGGAGACCGGCTTCCACTCCGTGCCCATGTCGAGCAGATGGATGAAGAAGTCGTTCGTGAGCGTCTCCGGCTTTCTGGTGAAGACGCCGTGCTTCGCGCCGCCGGCATTCGCGCCGAGCATGCGCAGGCCGCCGACGAGGACCGTCATCTCCGGCGCGCTCAGCGTCAGCAGTTGGGCACGATCGACGAGCAACTGCTCGGCGGAGACCGGCAAGCCGACCTTGAGATAATTGCGGAAGCCGTCGGCGACCGGTTCGAGCACCGCAAAGGACTCGACGTCGGTCTGATCCTGGCTCGCGTCCATGCGGCCGGGCTTGAACGGCACCTTCACGGCGACGCCGGCC
>CAYLKC010000041.1:15675-16838 GCA_964384095.1 uncultured Chromatiales bacterium | reverse complement strand
CGAGCAGATCGGCGATCCGTCGAAGAGCAAGGGGCCGGTCGAACGCAAGGTCGTGCGCATCGTCACGCCCGGCACCGTCACCGACGAGGCCCTGCTCGACGAGCGCCGCGACGTGCTGCTCGCGGCCATCCGCAGGGACGACCCCGGCTGGGGCATCGCGACGCTCGACCTGTCGAGCGGTCGCCTCGTCCTGCTCGAGGTCGGGGACGAACAGGCCCTCGCCGGCGAGCTGGAGCGTCTGAAGCCGGCCGAGCTGCTGCATGGCGAGGACCAGGCGCCGCCCGCGCTGCTCCGCGGCCGCCGTGGCGTGCGCGCGCGACCGCCGTGGCACTTCGAGATGGAACATGCGCACGCCGCGCTGACCGCGCAATTCGGCGTGCGCGACCTCAAGGGCTTCGGCTGCGACCCGTATCCGCTGGCGATCGCGGCCGCCGGCTGCCTGCTCGAATACGCGCGCGAAACCCAGCGCGCGGCGCTGCCGCACCTCCAGCCGCCGCGCGTCGAACTGCCCGACGACGCGATCGTCATCGACGCAACCAGCCGCCGCAACCTCGAAATCGAGACCAGCCTCGCCGGTCGCCGCGAGCATACCCTCGCCTGGGTCATGGACCATACCCGCAACCCGATGGGCAGCCGCATGCTGCGACGCTGGCTCAACCGGCCACTGCGCGACCATGCCCTGCTGCGCCGCCGCCAGCATGCGATCGGCGCGCTGCTCGACGGCCGCGGCCATCGCGCCGTGCAGGATCACCTGCGCACGATCGGCGATGTCGAACGCGCGCTCGCGCGCATCGCCCTGAAGACGGCGCGTCCGCGCGATCTCGCGCTGCTGCGCGATGCGCTCGGCGCCCTGCCGCGGCTGCGCTAACTGCTTGCGGTCGACGATTCGCCGCTGCTCGCCGAACTCGGAACGCAGCTTGGCGAACATCCCGCCCTGCACGATCACCTGAGCCGCGCGCTGATCGACAACCCGCCGGCGACGATCCGCGACGGTGGCGTCATCGCCGACGGCTTTGATGCCGAACTCGACGAACTGCGCGGTCTCGGCGAGAACGCCGGCGCCTTTCTGCTCGAACTCGAGCAGCGCGAACGCGAGCGCACCGGCATCCCCAACCTGAAGGTCAGCTTCAACCGCGTGCACGGCTATTACATCGAGATCAGCC
>CAYLKC010000041.1:0-15665 GCA_964384095.1 uncultured Chromatiales bacterium | reverse complement strand
GACCAGGTCCCGGCCGACTACATCCGCCGCCAGACACTGAAGGGCGCCGAGCGCTATATCACGCCGGGGCTCAAGGCCTTCGAGGACAAGGCCTTGTCGGCGCAGGAACGCGCCCTCGCGCGCGAGAAGGCGCTCTACGACGCGCTGCTCGACACGCTGATCCCGCATCTCGGTGCCTTGCAGGCCTGCGCCGAGGCGATCGCGACGATCGATGTGCTCGCCAACCTCGCCGAGCGCGCGGACACCCTGAACCTGAACCCGCCGGAATTCCGCGATGCGCCCGGCCTGACCATCGACGGCGGCCGCCACCCGGTCGTCGAGGCGGTGATCGAACAGCCCTTCGTCGCCAATGACACGCGCCTCGACGACAGCCGCCGCATGCTGATCGTCACCGGCCCGAACATGGGCGGCAAATCGACCTGGATGCGCCAGAATGCGCTGATCGTGATCCTGGCGTCGATCGGCAGCTATGTCCCGGCCGAACGCGCGTTGATCGGTCCGATCGACCGCGTCTTCACCCGCATCGGCGCCGGCGACGAACTCGCCGAGGGCCGCTCGACCTTCATGGTCGAGATGACCGAGACCGCGAACATCCTGCACAACGCCAGCGAACAGAGCCTCGTGCTGATGGACGAGATCGGCCGCGGCACCAGCACCTTCGACGGCCTGTCGCTGGCCTGGGCCTGCGCCGAATACCTCGCCCGCGAGGTGCGCGCATTCACCTTGTTCGCGACCCACTATTTCGAGCTGACCGCGCTGCCCGGACTGGCGCCGGGCATCGCCAACGTCCATCTCGATGCCGTCGAGCATGGCGACGGCATCGTCTTCCTGCACGCCTTGCGCGAGGGGCCGGCGAATCGCAGCTACGGCCTCCAGGTCGCGGCGCTCGCCGGCATCCCCAAGGCGGTGATCACCGCGGCGCGCGCCCGCCTGCTCGAACTCGAACGCGACGCGGCCGATCGCGCCACCGGAGCAGCGCGACCACAGTTGCCGCTGTTCAGTCCCCCGGCGGAGGATCCGCCGGCGCTCGCTGCATTGCGCGCGCTCGATCCCGACGCCCTGACGCCGCGCGCGGCGCTGGATGCGCTCTACACGCTGAAAGCCCTGCTGAAAGGGTGAGCGCCCGCCGCCGCCATTGGCGCTTTTCGCGACAACCGATTAAAATACGCCGATAACGAACAGCAGCATCAGGAGGGACGCATGACCTTTGTCGTGACCGAGGAATGTATCAAGTGCAAATACACCGACTGCGTCGAGGTCTGCCCGGTCGACTGCTTTCATGAAGGCCCGAACTTCCTGGTCATCGATCCCGACGAGTGCATCGACTGCACGCTGTGCGAGCCCGAGTGCCCGGTCGAGGCGATTCATCCCGAGGACGATGTCCCCGAGCACCAGATGGAATATGTCGCGCTGAACGCCGAACTCGCGAAGCTCTGGCCGGTCATCACCGAAAAGAAGGACGCCCTCGACGACGCCGACGACTGGGCCCAGGTCAAGGACAAGCTCCAGTATCTCGAGCGCTGACGTATTCCCACTCCCGCCATCCCGCCAGCAGCGGGAAATACAAACCCAGCTTGATCGGGCGTGACTCGCGGCGGCTGAACAGCGCCGCGTAGCCTTCCAGCTGTTCGCGATAGCGCGCCTGCTCGCGGTCGAGGAAGGCTTCAAGACCGCCGCCCTCGTGCGCGCCGGTCTTGTAGTCGATGATCCAGCGCACGCCGTCGGCATCGACGAAGGTGCGGTCGATGATCGCATTGACGATGCCGCCGTCCCTGATCGTGCTCAGCGCGTATTCACAACGCGCGTCCCCGTGCGCCGGATCGAGGATCCAGCGTCCGCGCGGGTCCGCGAAACTCGCCTCCAGCGCCATGCGCACGCGCGCCACCGCCTCGTCGATACCCGCGGCCGGTACACCGTGCCGCGCGAGCGCGCAGGCCGTCACTGCCTCAAGCTGCAGCGGATCTATTGCCTCAAATGAAGTGATGCCGCATCGCCCGCAGTGTTGCAGCAGGCGATGCGCGACGCTGCCGACATGGCGCGCGGTTTCGCCGGCCCACTCGAATTCGACGGCGCCGTAGACACGCTCCTCACGTGCAGCGGCAGGCGGCGTGATCCCGGGCACCACCGGTGCCGGGGGCGCGACCCAGTCCACGGCAAGGCGGCGCAACGGCGCCGGCGCAGGCCTGTCCGAACCGGCCTCGCGATCCTCGACCGCCGGCGCCTCGCTGGACGCGGCCTCGAAATCCGCCTCGACGACCGGCCACAGGCGCGCAAGCAATGACCGCTTCTCGACCGGACCGGCGGTCATCGCATCGCCATCCCTGCGCGCGGACACATGGCCGAGCAGGCGCAGACGCTTCTTCGCGCGGGTGGCCGCGACATAAAGCAGACGGCCGTCCTCGAACTGCGATTTTTCGCGCTGCAGACGCGCGATGAACGCATAGATCGGATCGCTGACATTACCGCTCTCGCGGATCGGCGCGAGCAACAGGTCGCCCTGCGGACGTTCCATCCACATCAGCAGGCGCTGCTCATCGTTGCGCGGGCGGTGGCCGAGACCGGGCACGATCACTGTATCGAACTCGAGGCCCTTGGCCTTGTGAATGGTCATGATCTGCAGACGCGGGTCAGCGGCGGTATCGGGCCGCGCAGCGAGCCGGTCGACGCGCGCGAACAGGGTGCGGCGATCGACGAGATCACCCGCGGCCGTGAGTTCGTCGAACAGGTCGAACAGCACGCCGGCATCCTCGAGGTCGTGCAGGCCCTCGACGCAGGCCGGCCCGCCGAGCGCGCGCCAGGCCCCTTCCACCTGGCGGCGCAGGCTGCGCCGGCGACGCGCGGCGAGCGCGGGACCGATCACCGCACGCAGCCGCTCGAGCCGGCGATGCCCGTCGTCACCGAGGCGCGCGCGCCGCTCGGGATCCTCGATCAACGACCACACCGCCGCGTTGCCGGCATCAGCGAGCAGCGCATGCAGGTCCCGCAACGTCAGGCCGCACCAGGGCGCGCGCAGAATCGCTAGCCAGGACAGCCGATCGCCGGGATGCGTCAAGGCGCAGGCGAGCGCAATCAGGTCCCGGATCACTGGCCGATGTCCGAGGCGTTCGATCTCAACGGCGCGGAAGGTCCGTCCGGCGGCCTTGAGCGCCTGCAGCGTCTCGACCAGATGTGCACGCGTGCGCACGAGGATCGCGACACTTCCTTCCGGATCGCCGGCGAGCGCGTCCTCGACCAAAGACAGTACCGCGGCGCCTTCCCCGCGCAAATCCCTGCCGATGAACGGGTGCACGCTCACCGCATCGCCGTCGAGGGCATCGTGATGCGCGATCGACGGCGCGTAGGTCACCGCGCCGCGGCCGATGTCCTCGTCCGCAGGCAGGACGCGGGCAAAGGCCTCGTTGACCCAGTCGATGACGCCGGCCTGCGAGCGATAATTGACGACCAGTTGCAGCGGTTCGAGCGCGATGCTGCCGATTCCTTCGCGGCGCGCGCGCAGGTACAGGCCGACCTCCGCCTCGCGGAAACGATAGATCGACTGCATCGGGTCGCCGACGAGAAACAGCGTGCGGCCGTCGCCGGGCGTCCAGCCGGCAGTCAGGCATTCGAGCAGCTGATACTGGCCGAGCGAGGTGTCCTGGAACTCGTCGACGAGGATGTGCCGGATACGCTCGTCGAGCAACAGCGCGAGATCGGTCGGCGCGTCGTCTTTGCCGAGCGCGTCGCGCGCGGCCTGCGCGACGCGGATGAAGTCGACCTCGCCGCGCTCGCGAAAGATCACCTCCAGCATGCCGGTCGCGACAACCAACACTTGCGTGAGTGCAGCGACGGTTGCCCATTGCGTATCGCTGTAGCGGGGAGGCGGCAGCTGGCTGACCGCTTCCAGTTGCAACCGCAGCGCCTCGTCATCCCGCAAGCGGTCGAGCAGCGCCAGCATGCGATCCTTGTATTCCTTGAAGCGTGCCTTGTCCTCCGCGTTGGCGCCTCCTGACGGCGCCGGGAATCCGCTCTGCACGTTGACCGACTTGCGCCAGGCGTAGTCCTTTGTCAGCAACCTCTCCGCGATCTCGCGCCAGGCCTCCGCATCCTCGGGTCGCGCGCCGGGCAGGCCGGACGACAACGCCTCCGTCAGCACGGTCTGCTTGCCTGCCGCGGCCAGGTTCTCCGCCGCATAGCGCAACAGGGTTACGAGCTCGTCGACCACAGCGTCCGGCACGGCCGCGCGCAACGATCCCAGCGCCTCGCTGACGAGGTCCGACAGCGTCGCTTCGAGCGCGTCCCGATCCATGCGATCCTTGTCGACCACATGACGCAACCACTGGTCGCGCTGCGCAAGCATGCCCGCGATCTGGCCTTCGACCTTCGGCAAATGGTTGTCGAGATGCGCGACCAGGTGCGCGATCGCATCCGACCATGGCTCGGCGGTCTCGATCTCCAGGATCGTCATGCGCGCGGCCTCGCGATACAGCGGTTCCGCGTCCTCGACGATGCGTGGCGCGGCGCCGAAGCCGGACAGCACCGGCATGCGCCGCGCCAGCGATGCACACAAGGCGTCGATCGTCATGACCCGCAGACGGGACGGGTTGTCGCGCAAGCCCCAGCCATGTCTCCGGTCGGCGGCGAGCACGGCCGCGCCGAGCTCGCGCGTCAGGCGCTTGTGCGCCTCTTCCCCGGAATCGGGCGGCGCGGCGGCACGATCGACCGCCTCGAGGATGCGATTGCGCATCTCGGCGGCGGCCTTGTGCGTGAAGGTCAGCGCGAGGACCTCCTCGGGCGCATCGACGCGCGCGAGCAGGGCGAGGAATCGCTGCGCGAGCAGCTCGGTCTTGCCGGAGCCGGCCGGGGCCTGGACGATGAACGAGGCCTCCGACGAGATCGCACGGGCACGGGCCAATCGATCGGCATCAACCGGAGTCATCCGCCCTCCTCCGCCTCGGCGAGATCGGGCCCGCCGTCGGCCGGCGATGTCGATTCATGGATGCGGCACAGCGGCGTCAGTCCACAGTGCTCGCAGGTCTTGCGGGGATCCTTCGGATCGACCGTTGCATCGCCGGCGCGAAAGGCCTCGCCGAGCCCGGTCAGTACTCGCTGCCACCCGGCGATCAATCCCGGCCAGCCGCCCGCGCCGTCGTCAGCCGTCAACCGTTCGAAGGCCTTGATGTCGGGAACCACATCATCGCCTCGGGCGACGCCGACCCACTTCGAATCGCCGGGCCGGATCTGCGCGAACAGCACCGCGCCGAGCTGCTCGCCGACCAGCAGGCTGTACAGCGGCAGTTGCGGCTGGTCGGGCCGGTCGCCGACCCATGCACCGGTGCTGACCTCGCCGGTCTTGTAATCGATGATCGCGAGACTGCTGTCGGCCAGGCGATCGATGCGGTCGACGCGCACCTCGGCCGCGACCCCGCCGGCCGTCACTGTCGCGCGCTGCTCGACCGCCTCGACAGTGAACTCCCCGCGCGCGTCCTCGAACTCGACCCACTCGCGGACGACGCGCAGCAGGCGCCGGCGCTCGAGCGCGCGAAAGCGCGTGGTGAACACCTGCGGTCGTTCCGCGGCTGCCGCGTCGACGACGCCGTCGACGACACGCGCCAGCAAGGCGTCGAGCCCGGCCTGACCGAGCGCGCGCAGCGCTGCCTGCGACCCGAGTTCGCGCCACAGGCGCTCGAGCGTCTGATGCAGCAGTGTGCCGCGCTGCGACGCCGGCAGTCCAATCTCCGGTTCCTCGAGCGGCTTGACGCGCAGGCGCAGACGCGCGAAGGCCCGGAACGGACAGGCCGACTGATGTTCGAAGATCTGGCTGCCGCCGCGCGCCTGTGCCGCGGCCAGCGCCGGACCGCGGTGATCGGCGATCGTCTCGATGACGCCGGGCTGGCGGCCGGCCTCGTGGATCGCCAGCTCATGCGATGCGTCGATACCGACGCCGGGCAGCGGCCATGGCCGTGACTCGATCGCTGTGATCAAAGGGCTCGGCCGCAGTTCGCGATCGCCCTCGGCCAGCGGATGACTGACGCAGACCTCCGGCGCCGCGGCGAGTAGCCGCGCGGTGATGCGTTCGGCGACTGCGCACTCGCGTTCCGGCGAACTGCGCGGCAGGCCGAGCTGGCGTTGCAGCGCGACCGGCAGGAACGGATTCGGCTCCGGCGCCTGCGGCCAGGCCGCGTCATGCAGGCCGAGGATCCACAGGTGATCGAAATACAGGCCGGAGGCCTCGAGCAGGCCGAGCACCTGGACCGGCGTGTCCGGGCGTTGCGGCTGGAACATGCGTTCGGCGCTGGCGCGGCGCAGTTGCGCGAGCATGCTGCGAAGGCCGGCCTCGGGTTGCACCCGGTCCAGCGCCGACAGGCCGGACACCAGTTCGCGCCAGGCCTCGACGGCCTGGTATTCCGTGCTGTCCAGCGCGCGCTCGCCGGGCCAGCCGAGCAGCGCGAGCAGACCGAGGAAGCGCTCGGCCCATTCGCTGGGCTTGAGCCGGCGCGCGCGCAACGGCGTCGCCGCCTGCGCAAGGCGCGTCAATGCCTCCGCGAGCCGCGGACAAACGGGCGTGATCAGCGCCGCGCAGTCGATGCGGTCGTCACCGCGCTCTCGCAGACGGACCTCGTGCAGCGCGCGCGAGGCAAATTCGGACTCGGCGCCGGCAAGGAACGGCGAACGCAGCAGCGCGCCGGCCTCCGCCAGCGTCAGGGCATCAGCGGCGAGGTCGAGCGCGAGCAACGCATCGTGCACGGGGGGACAATCCGCCAACGCGGCGCCGGCGGAAAGATTGAACAACGGCGTCAACGGGGCAGCGCCTGGCAGCGCGGCGTCGGGATGCAGCACGTCCTCGAACACCCGCTCGACCTGCGCGCGGCGAGCCGGCAAATCGGGGACGATGATGCCGATACGCGCGTCCGGCCGCGCCGCGAGACGCGTGCGCGCCCAGTGCGCGGCAGCCTCGATCTCGGCCGCGGCGTCCTTCAGCGCCAGGCGCGCGCACTCACCCGGGGCCGCCGTCGGCGCCACGATCGACAGCGGGCAGCCGGTCGCCGCGATCGCGTCGATCAGGGCCTGCTGTTGCGGTGTGAACTCGTCGAATCCGGCCAGCACCAGCGCCGGCGGCGGCGCCAGCGACCCCGTCGCGATGGCCTCGCGGACCAGGTCGGGGAGACGCGCGTCATCGATCCAGCCGGCATCGCGGCAGCGCGCCTCGAAGCGCGCGGACCAGTCGAGCCAGGCACCGACATCGCGGCCGTAATGCCGGTCGCGATCGAGTTCGACGCGCCAGGCCTGTTGCAGCCGGCGGGCCTCGGCGGCCTGGCGCGCGGCAGCGGGCACGCGCAGCAGGGCGCGGCCGCTGTCGGAATCGGAGAGGATC
The DNA here is from genome assembly GCA_964384095.1 of uncultured Chromatiales bacterium. GTDB lineage: Bacteria > Pseudomonadota > Gammaproteobacteria > SZUA-140 > SZUA-140 > JAITWN01. The sequence goes on along the minus strand of CAYLKC010000041.1, from coordinate 8,314 downwards.
TGTTCCCACAACGCGAGGGTCTGGCCATCGCCCAGGAGCAGGCCGGGAAACGGCGCGGTGGCGCCATCGACCTGCTGCATCAGCAGGGTCTCCCAGCAGCGCTGCAGCCATGCGCCCCAGGGCAGGATGTCCGGGCTTTCCCAGACCTCGAGACCGTCGCGCAGCGCCCGCTCGGCGTGACGCCGGCGCCACGCCTGGGCGAGCCGCTTGTTCGCGGTCAGGATCGTCGCACCCGGCGGCGGCGCGGGATCGTCGCTCCCGGCCGGGTACGGGTCTCGGGCTGTGGCCGATCCTGTCATTTCCTCCGGGCGCGGCTCAGTCGCCGAACGCTTCGTCCAGGTATTCCGCGAGGCGCGCCGGCGGGACATAGCCCGGCAGCGTCGTGCCGTCCTCGAGCACGAATGTCGGGGTGCCGCGCACGCCGACGCGGGCGGCGATCTGCATGTGATCGAGCACCGGGTTGTCGCAGGTCTTCGCCGGGACGGCCTCGCCCGCCTTCGCGCGGGTCATCGCCTCGAGCCGGTCGTCGGCGCACCAGACCGAGACGATCTTGTGATACGACGGCGTATCGGGACCGCTGCGCGGATAGGCCAGATAGCGCACCTCGATGCCGAGCTCATTGTACTGGCGCATCTCGCGCTGGAGTTGACGACAGAAATTGCAGTCGATATCGGTAAAGACGTAGACGACATGGCGCGCCTTGCCCCCGTTCGGCGCGAACACGACGAGTTGCTCCGGCTTCAGCGCCTCGACCAGACCGAGGCGAAAGGCCGCGCGTCGTGATTCGGTCAGGTTTGCCTGGGTACGCATGTCGTAGAGGTCACCGCGCAGCAGAAAGCGGCCGTCGGCGCTGATGTAGAGGATGTCGTTGTCGTAGCTGACCTCGTAGAAGCCATCGACCGCCGCCGGTCGTACCGAGTCCGGCGGGACTTCGGGGATGATGCGTTCGAGCAGCTCGGTGACCGCGCGCGGCGGTCCGTCCTCCGCGGCGAGCGACGGGATGAACACGCTGAAAAGCAGCGCGGCCAGGACCAGGGACGGTAATGTTCGCATCGGGGTCGTACTCTCGCTCGGGAATCCGGATCGGCAGACGCCTATCATAGCAGACAGGGCGCCGGGGTCAGGGTTCAACCGCGCGGGTGATGGCGGGCGTGGAGGTCTTTCAGTCGTTCACGGGCGACATGGGTGTAGATCTGTGTCGTCGACAGGTCGCTGTGGCCAAGCAGCATCTGCAGCACGCGCAAGTCGGCGCCGTGATCGAGCAGATGCGTCGCAAAGGCGTGCCGCAGCGTATGCGGCGACAACGGCTTGTCGATGCCGGCGCGGCGGGCGTGACGGCGGATCAGGTGCCAGAAGGCCTCGCGGGTCATCGCCGCGCCGCGCGCGGTCACGAATACCGCGTCGCAGGGCCGTCCCTTCAGCAGCTCCGGGCGCCCGTCGCGCAGCCAGGTCTCCAGATGATGGATCGCCTCCTCGCCGAGCGGCACCATCCGCTCCTTGCCGCCCTTGCCGAAGACACGCACGACGCCCTGGCGCAGGTTGACGCGCGCGAGTGGCAGGCCGACCAGCTCGGAGACGCGCAGGCCGGTCGCATACAGCACCTCGAGCATCGCGCGATCACGCAGACCCTGCGCGTCCGTGGCCCCGGGCGACATCAGCAGGGCCTCGACCTCGGCCTCGGTCAGCGTCTTCGGCAGCGGGCGGCCGAGGCGCGGCGAATCGAGACGGGCACTCGGATCGGCGCTGCTGTGCCCGCACTGGACGAGGTACTGGTAGAAGCGCCGCATCGACGAGACCAGACGCGCCGTCGTGCGCGGACGTGCGCCGGCGGCGATGCGCGCCGCGAGCCAGCCATGCAGGTCGTCGGCACTGGCGCGATCGAGCGCGAGCCCGCGGCTGGCAAGCCAGCGCGCCAACCCCTCGATATCGGCGCGATAGGCGGCGAGCGTCGCGCGGCTCAGGCCGCGCTCCATCCAGATCGCATCGAGAAAACGTTCGATCAGCGCATGATCGGCGCTGTCGACGACGGCGACATCTGCCGCGGTCATGGCGAAGTGATCGCGCGCACGTCGCGCATCGGTCGGCCGATCGGGAGGGACTGCGTACGGAAAGCCGGGCGGCGCGCGCATGTTGCGGCGCGCGCCGCCCTCAGCGGGTTTCGCCTCAGAGGAAGCGACGCAGCCGGTCCCGGTCGCGGGACGACGGCTGGTGATTCATGTTCATCAGGATGTCGGCGAGCTCGCGCTCGATGCCGTCGGCGGACTCGTTGTCCATCAGTGCCTGCAGACGCGCGCGATCGCTGCCCGAGACCTGGTGCTGCATCGCCATCAGTGCGTTGGCGAGGATGCGTTCGCCGTCCGTCGAGGCGTCGTTGTTGACGATCGTCTGCAGCTCGCGCTTTTCCTTGTCACTCGGGAAATGGTTCAGCGTGATCATGATCCTGGCAATGCTGTTCAGCGCGGAATCCGGCGGGGTCGACGCGGCATGCGCATGATGGATGCCGAACATCGCAATTACGAACGATAACAGCGCAAACAGGCTGGCTTTTCGTATCATGGTTCACCTCCGTATGGTATGACCTGCGTCAGACCATCCAAGGATACTCCAGCCCTGACCGCATATCAAAACGGAGGCCGCAGCCTCCGTAATGACCCGACATTTGTCAGAGTTTTTCCCGTATACGCGCAGCCTTGCCGCGCAGATTGCGCAGATAGTACAGCTTGGCGCGGCGCACGGCGCCCTTGCGCTTGACCTCGATACTGTGGATCGCCGGGCTGTGAGTCTGGAATACGCGCTCGACGCCTTCGCCATGCGAGATCTTGCGCACCGTGAACGCGGAGTTGAGCCCGCGATTGCGCTTGGCGATGACGACGCCGGTAAAGGCCTGCAGACGCTCGCGCTGGCCTTCCTTGACCTTGACCTTGACCTCGACGGTGTCGCCGGCGCCGAAGGCCGGCACCTCGCGCGTCATCTGCTCGGCTTCGAGCTGCTGGATGATATTGCTCATGACTGTTCTCCTGCCCTTGTCCTGTCTGTTGTCTGCAAATCTGCTGTCGTTTCCTGCCCGGCCACGAGGTCCGGGCGCTTGCGCCTGGTCCGCTCGAGCGCCGCGCGCGCGCGCCAGGCCTCGATCTCGCGATGATTGCCGCCGAGCAGCACCTCCGGCACCGCGCGCCCGTCAATCTCGCGCGGCCGCGTGTAATGCGGATGGTCGAGCAGGCCGTTCACGAACGAGTCCTGCTGCGCCGACTCCTCGTCACCGAGCGCACCCGGCAACAGCCGCGCGACCGCATCGATGACGACCGCCGCGGCGAGTTCACCGCCGCTCAGCACGTAATCGCCGATCGACAACTCCTCGTCGATCTCGCTCTCGATCACGCGCTCGTCAATCCCTTCATAGCGCCCGGCGACCAGCACCAGGGCCTCGCCGGACGCGGCGAGTTCGCCCGCGCGCCGCTGATCGAAGCGCTCCCCCTGCGGGGACAGGTAGATCACCCGGCAGGGCCCGCCCGCCGCCGCGCGCGCCGCGCGGATCGCATCCCGCAGCGGCTGCACCATCATCACCATGCCCGGGCCGCCTCCATACGGGCGGTCATCGACGGTGCGGTGCGTGTCGTGCGCATAGTCGCGCGGGTTGCGACACGCCAGCGTCAGCACCCCGTCGGCGATCGCGCGACTGATCACGCCCCATTCGTTCAGGGCCCCGATCATGCCCGGAAACAGCGTCACGACCTCGATCCGCATCTCACCACGCTCACGGGCGCTTGATTATTCGGCATCCCAGGCGGGATCCCAGTCGACGACGATCCGTCCGCCGGCGACATCGACCTCATCGACATAACGACCCGGCACGAACGGAATCAGTCGTTGCCGTTCACCCGCGACGACCATGACGTCATGCGCGCCGTTGTCGAACAAGCGCTCTACCGTCCCCAGCGCCTGTCCGGCGCGGTTGACGACGGCGGCGCCAATCAGATCGGCCCAGTAATACTCGCCTTCGGCGAGCGGCGCGAGACATGCGCGCTCGACCTCGATCTCCCGTCCGACCAGCACCCGTGCGGTCTCCGGGTCGTCATATCCTTCAATATGGGCGATCAGGCCCTTGCCATGCGCCCGGCCATCGTCGACCCGGAGCGTGATCCAGCGATCGTCGAGCCGGACCCACCACGGGGCATAGGCAAACAGGTTTTCGGGCGGCGCGGCCTCGGAGTGGACCTTGAGCCAGCCGCGCACCCCGAACGGGGCGCCGAACCGGCCCATGATCAGACGCTGCCCGGCCTGTTCAGTCATCGCATCCTGCACACGCCGGGACGCTGCCCGCGCGCGTCACGCCGCCTGCGCCGTTCAGGCCGCGGCGGCGCTGCCGTGCTGCTTGACCAGCTGCGCGACCCGCTCGGAGGTCTGCGCACCCTGGCCCAGCCAGTAGCCCAGGCGTTCGGTGTCGAGGCGCAGCTTCTCCTCGTTACTCGCAGCGACCGGATTGAAGAAGCCGATGCGCTCGATGAAACGACCATCGCGCGGCGACCGGCTGTCGGTCACAACGACATGATAGAACGGCCTTTTCTTTGCGCCGCCCCGGCTCAGACGTATGGTTACCATGAAATTTCCCTGAAACGTGTCCCGGATAAAAGCGGGGATTTTACTTGGGCCGGCGGCAAGTTACAAGCTCCCCCGCGGCGATCGCAGGGACCCCGCCGGCGCCGGGCGAACCCGCGCCGGTGGGGTCAAGCCCTTGAATCAGAACGGGAGCTTGCCCTTCAGTCCCTGCATCATCCGGCCGATGCCGCCACCCTTCGACATCCGCTTCATCATTTTCTGCATCTGCTGGAACTGCTTGAGCAGGCGGTTGACGTCCTGGACCTGGAGCCCGGAACCGGCGGCGATGCGGCGCTTGCGCGAGGCCTTGATGATGTCCGGGAAGCGGCGCTCCTGCGGGGTCATCGAATTGACGATGGCCTCCATGTGGCGAACCTTTTTATCGTCGACCTGGTCGCGCGCGGCCTGCGGCAGCCCCGACATCCCCGGCAGCTTGTCGAGCAGGCCGGCGATGCCACCCATGCCGCGCATCTGCTGTAACTGCTCGCGGAAGTCCTCGAGGTCGAAGCCCTTGCCCTTCTGCAACTTCTTCGCGAACTTCTCGGCCTTGTCGCGATCGATGCTGCGCTCGGCCTCCTCGATCAGGCTCAGCATGTCGCCCATGCCGAGGATGCGCGACGCGACACGGTCCGGATGGAAGACCTCGAGCGCGGCAGTCTTCTCGCCGACGCCGAGGAACTTGATCGGCTTGCCGGTGACATGACGCAGCGACAGCGCGGCGCCGCCGCGGGTATCGCCGTCGATCTTGGTCAGGATCACGCCGGTCAGTGCGAGCGCGTCGTGGAAGGCCTTCGCGGTATTGACCGCATCCTGACCCGTCATGCTGTCGACGACGAACAGGGTCTCCGCCGGCTTCGCGGCCTCGTGCAGGCGGCGGATCTCCCCCATCATCTCGTCGTCGACGTGCAGGCGGCCGGCGGTGTCGATGATGACGACATCGATGAACTGGCGGCGAGCGTGATCGATCGCGGCGGCGGCAATCTTCTCCGGGCGGTCGTCGATCGTGCTCGGGAAGAATTCGGCGCCGACCTCGCCGGCGAGCACCTCGAGCTGGCGGATCGCGGCCGGGCGATAGACATCGGCGCTGGCGACCAGCACGGTCTTCTTCTGGCGTTCCTTCAGGTGGCGGGCGAGCTTGGCGACGGTCGTCGTCTTGCCGGCGCCCTGCAGGCCGGCCATCAGGATCACGGCCGGCGGGGTGACGTTGAGTTCGAGCCCGGCAGACTCGGCGCCCATGATCGCAACCAGCTCATCGCGGACGACCTTGATCAGCGCCTGACCCGGCGTCAGGCTGGCGCTGACCTCCTGGCCGACCGCGCGCGCGCGGACATGGTCGACGAACTCGCGCACGACCGGCAGCGCGACGTCGGCCTCGAGCAGCGCCATGCGCACCTCGCGCAGGGCGTCCTTGATATTGTCTTCGGTCAGGCGCCCCTGGCCGCGCAGGTTCCTGAGCGCCTGGCCGAGGCGTTCGGTAAGATTCTCGAACATCGGGATTCCGTTCGTGAGGCGTCGCTACGGGATGGCCTCATCATACACGGGATCAGGACGGGCGGACAAACGGCGGCGGGGCCCGAACTTTGTGCCACCGGTGTCTGACAGGCGGTCGACTCCGGCCGATGGGTTTTCTCCGCGAATGGCTCGCCTCGCTGCCGCTGCGCGGCACCCTTCGGGCTCCGGCGAGGCTGCGCTTGACTTCGCTGCGCAAACCCATCGGCCGGAGTCGACCACCTGTCAGACGTCGAGGGTCAGCCCTCCGCGCAGGCGGTGCAATCGCCGGTCGGTGATCTGCTTGGTGCATTGCTCGAAGATCGTCGTCTCGGCGCCGGGCTTGTTGTGGGTCAGGTAGATGTCGGGGTCATGGCGGAGCTTCTGCAGATCCTCTGCAAGCAGCGACGGGCAATAATGCCGCGACTGCAGCGCGAGCTCACGGAAACTGTCGGTAAAGGCGACCTCGACGATCAGCGCGTCGAGGCGGTCGCGCGCGTTCAGCGCGTCCCAGAAGGTGTCGTTGGTCGTGGTGTCACCGCTGAAGGCAAGTACGCGACTGCCGCAGACGATGCGATAGCCGACGGTCGGCACGATATGATTGACCGGGATCATTTCAAAGCTGCGACCGCCGACGACACAGATCCTGCCCGGCTCATGCACCTGGTAGCGCATCACCGGCTCGACCTCGGACGGCAGCCGCGAGAAATCGGGCCAGATCGACCAGTTGAAGATGTGTTTTTTCAGTATCTCGATCGTCGACAGCTGGCCATGGATCAGCAACGGCGCCGAGATATGCGGAAACAGGCTGTCGATCATCAGCGGCAGACAGGCGATGTGATCCAGATGGGTATGGGTCAGGAAGACATGGCGGATGCGCATCATCTCCTGCAGGGTCAGCTCGCTGAGGCCGGTGCCGGCATCGATGAGGATATCGTCGTCAATCAGCATCGAGGTCGTGCGCAATTCGCCGCCGATGCCGCCGCTGCAACCCAGTACTCTGATCTTCATGCCTGCCGTTCCGCCCGCTGCGCTCGACGATCCTGCGCCGGTCGCGCGATCGCCCTTCCCTTGCCCGCCGTCACGCCGCCCCGCCGACGCCGCTTTGACCGGGGCCCTAAAACCGGCTAAATTCATCCCGACAGGACGTCCTGCCCGGACAATATCCATTCCGTGCCCATGCTGACGGGCATACGCTGACAGTATCGACCCTTGACCGAATTTCTAGAGTGCACAAGGAGATTGAGCCGCTTCCCGGCGTCTCCTGTAGCCAGAACCCGTTCCCGACGCTGATGAACACCCTCGCACTCAGCCTGCTGGCGATCCCGCTGTATCTGGCGGCCGGCGTGTTATTCGCGCTGCGGCTCGTCGGCCGGGTCTCGCGCGAGACCTTCACACCGCGCCGCCTGCTCGCGATCGTCACGGTGGCCCTCGTGCTGCACGCGCTGCTGCTGTGGCAGCACCTGTTCACACCGGAAGGGCTCAACTTCGGCTTCTTCAATGTGGTCTCGCTGCTGACCTGGCTGATGGCGGCGATGTTCCTGCTGGCCGCATTCAACCACCCGGTCGAGAATCTCGGTATCGCGATCCTGCCGCTGGCGGCGCTCGGCGCATTGCTCGAGCAGACATTCCCCAGCCAGCACCTGCTGGCGCCGGGCCGCGAGATGCTCGACGTCCACATCCTGATCTCGATCACCGCCTACAGCATCCTTGCGCTGGCGACGCTGCAGGCCGCGCTGCTCGCGATCCAGGACCGCCACCTGCATGGCAAGCACCCCGGCGGTTTCATCCGCAAGCTGCCGCCGCTGCAGACGATGGAACGAATGCTGTTCCAGATGATCGGCGCCGGCTTCCTGCTGCAGAGCCTCTCGCTGCTGACCGGCTTCATGTTCATCGACGACATGTTCGCCCAGCACATGGTGCACAAGACCTTCTTCGCGGTGCTGGCCTGGGCGGTGTTCGCCATCCTGCTGTGGGGGCGCTGGCAGTTCGGCTGGCGCGGCCGCATCGCGATCCGCTGGACGCTCGGCGGATTTGCGTCGCTGCTGCTCGCCTACCTCGGCAGCAAGCTCGTACTCGAACTGCTGCTGGGCTACTGACGTCACTGCGCTCATCCCGAGATGATAGATCTCTCCGTCAATACATTATTCATCATCCTCGGCGTCCTGCTGGTGATGTCGGCGTTCTTTTCGGCGTCGGAAACCGCAATGATGCGGCTGAACCGCTATCG
>CAYLKC010000040.1:14289-17027 GCA_964384095.1 uncultured Chromatiales bacterium | reverse complement strand
ATGATCGGCGAGGGCCCGGCGGCGCGTTCGATCCGCCTCGATCTGCCGCCATTTACGCTGGTCGGCGCAACCACCCGCGCCGGTTTGCTGACCTCGCCGCTGCGCGACCGTTTCGGCATCGTCCAGCGCCTCGGTTTCTACAATCACCGGGAGCTCGCCGCCATCGTCGAGCGCGCAGCGGGCATCCTCGGGGTCCCGATTGACGCCGACGGCGCCGGCCAGATCGCGCGCCGCTCGCGCGGCACGCCGCGTATCGCCAACCGGCTGCTGCGCCGTGTGCGGGACTATGCCGAGGTGATCGGTGACGGCCGTATCAGCGGCGAGCTCGCTGATCGCGCGTTGCGCATGCTCGACGTCGACGACGCCGGCCTCGACGCCATGGACCGCAAGCTAGTCATGGCGATCATCGAGAAGTTCGATGGCGGCCCGGTCGGCATCGACAGCCTGGCCGCCGCGATCGGCGAGGAGCGCGGCACGATCGAGGATGTCATCGAGCCGTTCCTGATCCAGGAAGGCTGGCTGGTGCGCACCGCGCGCGGGCGCATGGTGACGCAGGCGACCTGGCGTCACGTCGGCCTGACGCCGACCGCGCCTGCGCGCGACCTCTTCGAATAGCGCCGCCTGAAATAGCGACATGGGCGTCACCCTCAGGCGACGCCCTGTCATGGCAATACCCCGGGAATTATTCTAATATTGCCCGCTGTTGTCCTGTTTACCGGGCTTTCCGATGTTCTACTGGCCAGTGCGCGTGTACTACGAGGATACGGACAGCGGCGGCGTCGTCTACTACGCCAATTATCTGAAGTTCATGGAGCGGGCGCGCACCGAGTGGTTGCGGAACCTCGGTTTCGAACAGGACGTCCTCGGCAGGGACTACGGGATCATATTCGCCGTTCGCTCCGTCACGATCGATTTTCTGCGCCCGGGCAGATTCAACGAGCAGCTCGAGGTCGGCGTGCGGATCGCCGCGCGCCGCGCCGCAAGCCTGACATTCGATCAGGAGGTCACGCGTGCAGCCGCAGGGGAAGACAGCGGCAGGGAATTATTGTGCACGGCCAGGGTCGAAGTGGCCTGTATCGACACTGCGGGGCTGCGGCCGCGGCGGATACCTGAATTCATGATAGCGGAGATTGCACGTGCAAGTTGACATGTCGCTGTTCCACCTCGTCGCCAGCGCCAGCTTCCTGGTGCAGATGGTGATGCTGATCCTGGTGCTGGCCTCGGTGCTGTCGTGGACGATGATCTTTCGCAAGTGGAAGGAGCTGAAATCCGCGCGCGAGGGCATGGATCAGTTCGAGTCACGCTTCTGGTCCGGCGGCGATCTCGCCGAGCTGCACAGGAATATCACCCGTTCCGGACGGATCGCGAAGGGGCCGGAACAGATCTTCGACACCGGATTCAACAGCTACCTGCGCCTGTCCCAGAAGCCCGGCGCGAGCCGTGGCGAGGTGCTCGACGGCACCCGGCGGGCGATGCGCGTGACGCTGAACCGCGAGGCCGATGCGCTCGAGGTGCACCTGCCGTTCCTCGCCACCGTCGGTGCGATCAGTCCGTTCATCGGCCTGTTCGGCACCGTTTGGGGCATCATGAATTCCTTCCGCGCGCTCGGCAATGTCAGCCAGGCGACCATTGCGATGATCGCACCGGGGATCGCCGAGGCGCTGATCGCGACGGCGATGGGCCTGTTTGCGGCGATCCCGGCGGTGGTGGCCTATAACCGCTACATCAACGACGTCGAGAAGCTGGTCAACCGCTATGACAACTTCCTCGAGGAGTTCGCCTCCGTGCTTCAGCGCCAGTCTGCCGAAGCGCGGACGTAACGGACGGAACCCCCGCGATGCTGAGACGCGTGCGCAAGCGGCCGATGTCCGAGATCAACATCGTCCCCTATATCGATGTGATGCTGGTGCTGCTGGTCGTGTTCATGATCGCCGCGCCACTGCTGACGATGGGTGTCAATGTCCAGCTGCCGCAGGCGCAGGCCGAGCTGCTCGAAAGCGAGCACCGCGAGCCATTGATCGCGTCGGTCGATGCCGGAGGGCGCATGTACCTGAACGTCGGCGATAATCCCGATGCGCCGGTCGAGGCCGAGACGCTGGTTCAGCGTGCCGCCGCGGTGCTGCGCAACCAGCCTGGCACGCCGGTGATGGTGCGCGGCGACGCGACTGCTGACTATGGCTCGGTGGTCACGGTGATGACGCTGCTGCAGCGCGCCGGCGCGCCGAGCGTCGGCCTGATGACCGAGCCGCTGGAACCCGCCGCGCGGCGATCGCGCTGATGGCGGGACGCTCCTCCATCGGCGAACTGCTGTCGAGCCTGCGCGGTGCGTTCAGGTTCCTGGTCGAGGAACCACGCTTTCTCGGTTATGCCCTGCTCGTGCATGCCGGCTTTCTGCTGATGTTCGTGCTGAGTTTCGAATGGACGTCGAAGCCGGTCGCGTCTCAGCCCGAGGTCAATGTCGTGCAGGCGGTCGTCGTCGATGAGTCCGCGGTGCGCAAGGAGATGGAGCAGTTGCAGGCGGCCGAGGCGCGCAAGCGCGCCGAGGAAGAGGCCCGGCTGCAGCGCCAGCGTGAGGAGGTGCGCCGCGCCGAGCAGCAGCGACGCCAGGCAGAGGATGCGCGCAAGCGCGAGGAACAGCGCCTTGCCGAGGCGAAGCGGCAGGAGGAAGAGGTGCGGCGCCAGACCGATCTGCAGCGCAAGCAGGCCGAGGAGCAGCGGAAGCAGGCCGAGGAGCAGCG
>CAYLKC010000040.1:0-14189 GCA_964384095.1 uncultured Chromatiales bacterium | reverse complement strand
AAGCAGGCCGAGGAGCAGCGGAAGCAGGCCGAGGAGCAGCGCAAACAGGCAGAGGAGGCGCGCAAGCGCGAAGAGCAGCGCCTCGCCGAGGCAAAGCGGCAGGAGGAGGCGCGCAAGGCGGAAGAGCAGCGCCGCGCCGAGGAGCAGAAACGGCAGGAAGAGGCCCGCCGCGCCGAGGAACAGCGCCGCCAGGCGGAGGCCGCGCGGCTCGCCGAGGAACAACAGCGTCGCGATGAGCAGGCCGCTGCCGAGCGCGCGCGCCGTGAACAGTCCGAGGTCGAGCGCTATGTCGAGGTCATCCGCCAGCGGGTCGAGCGCAACTGGAACAAGCCGGCGAACTGGTCCGCTGGCGTCAGGTGCACCGTGCGCGTGAACCTGATCCCCGGCGGCGACGTCATCGACGTGCGCATCGTCAGGAGTTGCGGCGACCCGGTCTTCGACAGCTCGGTCGAGCGCGCCGTGTACCGGGCCTCGCCGCTGCCGGTGCCGCCGGCCGACAGCGGCCTGTTCGACCGCTTCCGTGAACTGGAATTTGTTTTCAACCCGCAGGGTTAGACATGAAGATATCGTACAGGGGCCTGTTGTTCGCGATCTGCGCGCTGTTCTCGCTGAATGCGCAGGCGGTGTTGACGATCGAGATCACCCAGGGCGTGCAGGGCGCCTTGCCGATCGCGATCGTGCCGTTTGGCTGGGAGGGGGGCGCGGACGGACCGCCGGAGGACGTGGCCGGCGTGATCACCGCCGATCTCCACCGCAGCGGCCGGTTCTCGCCGTTGCCGGAACGCGACATGGTCTCGCGTCCGACCGAGGGCTCCCGGATCAATTTCCGCGATTGGCGGCTGCTCGGCGTCGACAGTGTCGTCGTCGGCCAGGTGCGCCCGCTGGGCGAAGGCTTCGAGGTCCGCTTCCAGCTCTTCGATGTGTTGCGCCAGAACCAGCTGACCGGCTTTACGATTCGCACCGACCGGGCCGGCATGCGCCGGACCGCGCACCAGATCGCCGACATGATCTATGAGACCCTGCTTGGCGAGCCGGGGGCCTTCGCGACCCGCATCGCCTATGTCACCGAGGTCGCAGGGGCGGACGGCGTACGCCGCTATTCGCTCGAGGTCGCCGATTCTGACGGCCACAATCCGCGCCCGGTGCTGCGCTCCGAGCAGCCGCTGATGTCGCCGTCGTGGGCGCCCGACGGCAACCGCCTCGCCTATGTGTCGTTCGAGTCCGGCTCGCCGGCGATCTACATCCAGAACGTCAATAGCGGCGTGCGCGAGATGGTCTCGGGCGGCCGCGGCCTCAACGGGGCCCCGGCATGGTCACCGGACGGCCGCAAGCTGGCCTTCGTTCTGTCGCGGGACGGCAGCCCGAACATCTATGTGCTCGATGTCGCCAGCCGCCAGCTCACCCAGGTCACGCGCAGTTTCGCGATCGATACCGAACCGGCGTGGATGCCTGACGGCCGCACGATCGTGTTTACCTCCGACCGCGGCGGGCGGCCGCAGATCTACCGGACCACGATCGACGGCGGCCAGGTCGAGCGCCTGACCTTCGAGGGCGCCTACAATGCCCGGCCGGTGGTGTCGCCGAATGGCCGGCACCTGGCGATGGTCCACAACAGCGGGCGGGGATTCAGTATCGCAGTGATGGAGTTCGACAGCGGCGTCCTCAGGGTGCTGACGGAAGCGGGCCGTGATGAGTCGCCAAGCTTCGCGCCCAATGGTAGCATGATCATCTACGCCACGAAGGAAGGCGCGCGCGGCCTCCTGTCCGTAGTCTCCGTCGATGGTCGGGTACGCCAGCGCCTGGTGTTCCAGGGCGGACAGGCGCGTGAGCCCTCGTGGTCACCGTACATGAGGTAGGGCGAAAAACTGCGAAGAGTGAGAGCGGTATCACGGACCCGGGAACGGGCCGCGACAAGGATATTTCAATAACAACCGAGACATGACCAAGGAGATTGCAATGAACTTCATTTCCAGAACGGGCCTGATCGTTGCGATGGTCGCGCTGGTCGCGGCCTGCGCGACCACTCAGGAGGAGACGACGCCGGCAGGTGACGGCATGCAGGACACGCAGCGCACCGATACCCGCGATACGCGCGGCGGCGCCGATGCGATGGGCGCGCCGGCAGGCGGCGGTTTCACCGGCAGCCCGCTCGACGACCCGTCCAGCCTGCTGTCGAAGCGCGTCATCTATTTCGACTTCGATCGCACCGAGATCAGACAGGAATTCCGCGACATCATCCGCGCCCATTCCGAGTACCTGACTGCGAACCCGCGCACCCGCATCGTGCTCGAGGGTCATACCGATGAGCGCGGTACGCGCGAGTACAACATGGGTCTCGGCGAGCGTCGCGCCAACGCGGTGCGTTCGATGATGACGTTGCAGGGCGTTGCCTCGAGCCAGATCGAGACGGTCAGCTACGGCGAAGAACGACCGGTCGCGCTCGGCCATGACGAAGAGTCCTGGCGCCTGAACCGCCGGGTCGAGATCGTCTATCGTTGATCGGGAGATACGGGATGACGGCGGCATGGGCAACAGGGACGGGGATCGCGGCGCTTGCGACGATCCTGCTGTTCTCCCCGGGCGCGCATGCCGCCGCGCCGGTCGTCGAGTCCCGGCCGATCGATGCGCGTGTCCAGCCGGCCACGCAGGGGGGCGGCGCGCCCGGCAGTCTCGAGGAACGTATCAGCCGTCTCGAGCGCCAGGCCGACAATCCGGTGTTGCTCGAGATGCTCGGGCGGCTCGAGGCGATGCAGCGGGAGATCCAGGAACTTCGCGGCGCCGTCGAGATGCAGGAGCACAAGATCGGCGGCATCGAACAGCGCCAGCGCGACCTTTATATCGACAGCGACCGGCGACTGCGACAGCTCGAGAGCAGGTCCGAGGCCGCGCCGCCGTCGGTCCAGGACCCGGTGACGCTGCCTTCGACGCCCTCGATGCCTTCGACGCAGTCGCCCGAGGTCGCGATGCCGGCCGCGGCCGGTGCAGCAGCCGGGACGGCAGCCCGCGAACGTGAGCAGCCGGACGCCGAACGCCTCGCCTACCAGCGCGCCTTCGATGATCTGCAGGCGGGCCGCTACGAGGCCTCGGTCGCGGCCTTCCGCAACTTCCTCTCGCGTTATCCCGACGGACAGTATTCGGCGAATGCCCAGTACTGGCTCGGAGAGGCCAGGTATGTCAACCGGCAGTTCGCGGATGCGATCGCCGAATTCAACAAGGTGCTCGAGCACTACCCGAACAGCGGCAAGACGGCGGATGCGCTGCTCAAGCTCGGCTTCAGTCATTTCGAACTGCAGGAATGGGACAAGGCCGGCGCCGCGCTCAATCGCGTCGTCACTGAATATCCTGCCAGCACGGCGCGGCAACTCGCCGAGAATCGCCTGCACCGCATGCGCGTCGAGGGCAGATAGCCCCGGCCATGTGCGATGGACACCAATCCCGCATTACCCGGCGGTGAGGCCGCGACCCGCGCGTTGACGCTGCGCATCACCGAAATCTTCTTTTCGATCCAGGGTGAATCCCGCAGCGTCGGCATGCCGACCGTGTTCGTGCGTCTGACCGGTTGCCCGCTGCGTTGTGTCTGGTGCGATACCGCCTATGCCTTCACCGGTGGCGAGACCATGACGCTCGACGATATCGTCACGCGCGTGCGCGCATATCCGGCCCGTCATGTCACGGTGACCGGCGGCGAGCCGCTGGCGCAGAAGAACTGCCTGCCGCTGCTGTCGCTGCTGTGCAATGCAGGCTTCGAGGTCTCGCTCGAGACCAGTGGCGCGCTCGATGTCTCCGCGGTCGATCCGCGCGTGGTCCGGGTCATCGACCTCAAGGCGCCGGGCTCCGGTGAATCCGGCAGAAATCTCCATGAGAATGTCGACGTCCTCGGTCCGCGCGACCAGATCAAGTTCGTGCTGCGCGACCGCGCGGATTACGAATGGGCGCGCGGATTGATCCGCGAACGCGACCTCGCCGCCCGCTGCGAGCTCCTGCTGTCGCCGGTTCATGGTGAACTCGAGCCCGGGCGCCTTGCCGACTGGATCCTCGAGGACGGCCTGCCGGTGCGCCTGCAGGTCCAGCTGCACAAGTGGCTGTGGGGCGATGTGAAGGGGCGATGACGGCGCATGCAGACAGACCCGCGGTGGTGTTGCTGTCGGGCGGTCTCGACTCGGCGACGCTGCTCGCGCTCGCCATCGGGCAGGGCTGGCGCTGTCATGCGCTGAGCTTCGCCTACGGTCAGCGCCATGATGCCGAACTGGCGGCAGCGCGCAGTATCGCGACCACCCTCGGCGCGGTCGTTCATCGCATCATCGCGTTGCCCGCGCTCGGCGAGCATGGCGGCTCGGCGCTGACCGATGCGCGGATCGCAGTGCCTGAGGCGCCGGTCGAAGGCATCCCGTCGACCTATGTGCCGGCGCGCAACGCAGTGTTCCTGACCCTCGCGCTGGCCTGGGCCGAGACCCTCGATGCCCGTGATCTGTTCATCGGCGTCAATGCCGTCGATTACTCCGGCTATCCGGACTGCCGCCCGGAGTTCATCACCGCCTTCGAGCACATGGCCAATCTCGCGACCCGCGCCGGCGTCGAGGGCCGTCCGTTCACGGTCCACGCGCCGCTGATCGCGATGAGCAAGGCTGAGATCATCCGCGAGGGTACGCGCCTTGGCGTCGACTACGCCGCGACGGTGTCGTGCTACCAGGCCGACGCCGAAGGCCGAGCCTGCGGCCGCTGCGACGCCTGCCGCTTGCGCGCCGTTGGCTTCGCCGCCGCAGGCCTCGCCGACCCGACCCGCTACCGGATCAAAGGGGTCAGGCTCGATTGATCGATTTCGTTCAGTGGTAGAAGCCCGTGGTCCTCGCCGGTGACGGGACCGTACGGCCGCATCCCTGCGGCCGTACGGTCCCGTCACCGGCGAGGACCACAGGCTTTGAGAGTGTTAAACGAGTCTGACCCCTTTGATTTTCTTTGATTTGGCGACCCGCGGGGATTGCCGCTACAATAGGCCTCCTTTTACGGGCCGTTAGCTCAGTTGGTAGAGCACCGGACTTTTAATCCGTTGGTCCCGCGTTCGAGCCGCGGACGGCCCACCACCATAATGACTCGCTGCCGGGACCATGCCGCTGATTTCCGTCACACGCCTGCGTGTGCGTTCCTACCGGTTTCTGCCGGGATTCGTCTTCCATGCGATGCGTTCCGCGCGTCAGGCGCAGAATGCGGAAGGTAACCTCGGCATCAACCTGACCCGGGACACCCATCTGACCTTCTGGACCGCCACGGCGTGGGAGGATGAGGATGTGATGCGCGCCTTCGTGCTCGCCGGCGCGCATCGCAAGGTCATGACCCGGCTGCCGGAATGGTGCGATGAGGCGCATGTCGTCCACTGGTCGCAGAAGGACGCAACGCTGCCCGAGTGGCGCGAGGCACATCGCAGGCTGGTCGCGCACGGGCGCGCCCTCAAGGTCTATCACCCCTCCGTCAATCACGAGAATTGCAACCTGCCGCCGCCGATGCTGGGCTGAATCCGGGGTTCCCCGGGCGGACAAAATCCGCAAGAATGTACCCGAAGGGAGGTCACGCCATGATTCGCACCAATCGCCGTTCCGCCTCACCACCGGCAGGCCCGGTCTGCGCGCAGGGGCTGCTGCTGGCCCTGTTGCTGTCCCTGGCCGGCAGCGCGGTCTCCGCGCCCGCCAGCGACTATGAGATCTGGGCCATCGACCAAGGCACTCACATCGTCCATATCTACGACAGCGAGCTGAATGAGGTCGACCGCATCGACCTCGGCGCACATGGCGCCCGCGTGCCTCACATGATCGATTTCACGTCGGACCATGCCTACGCCTTCATCGCCAACCTCGGCTCGGGGGACGTCGCCGTCGTACGTACTGCCGACCGCGAGGTGCTCGAGCTCGTCCGGACCGGGCCGCGCACGCACATGGCCGGCGTCGCCCCGGATGACGGTGTCGTCATCGCCGACGTCATCGGCGCGGCCGATCAGCCCCGTGACGGCAAGCTCGTCGAGATCGTGCTCGATCTCGAATCCGAGACCTTCTCGATCGGGCGCACCCTGGTCGTCGCGGAGGACCCGGCCGTCGAGGCGTTCGGTGACCGCTTCCCGGAGACCGCGCCGATCTGCCATGAATACTCGTCCGACAGCCGCTACGCCTTCGTCACGCTGGGGCCCGGCCTGCATCATGGCGGCCTGGTCATCGTCGATACCGGCAGCTTCACGGTCGCAAAGGCCTTCGCGCCCGATGAGTTGTCGGTCAATTGCGGTACCGCGCTGACGCCGGACGGCAGCCGTATGCTGGTGAACGGCGGCGACCGGGAGACAGGCGTCTGGTACGCGATCGATACCGGCACCCTCGAGGTCGTGCACGAAGCCTCCAGCCGCGGCCATGATGCCCATGGCGTGTGGACGACGCCGGACGGCCGCGAGATCTGGATGATCAACCGCGTCAGCGATGACGGTATCATCATCGACCCGCGGACGCTGGAGATCCTCGAGGAGATCGATGACATCGGCGAGACCCCGGACATCATCGCGATGTCGCCTGATTCGCGCCTGGCGTTCTTCAGTCTGCGCGGGCCGAATCCGAAATCGGCGCCCCATGTCGCGGTCGGCACGACGCCGGGCTTCTCGGTCGTCGATATCCGCGAGCGCCGGCTGGTGCGCCTGGTCGAGCCGGCGAAGGGTAATCCGGACAGCGATTTCCACGGCATCGGGGTGCGTGTGCTGCATTGAGCGAATCAAGAGTTTTCCGTTCGCGCCGATAAACATACGCCGGCCCCGCGCGGGGCCGATCTGGCTGCGGAAACGGAATCATGTTCGGACTCAAGAAACAACGCGACGAGCGCATGCATCCGCGCTGGCGCATCGACCGCTTCCTGGCTGTCTATGACCAGGACAAGTCGACCTTTCTCGGCCGTGTCATGGACCTCAGCGTCAACGGCATGTCGGTCGTGAGCAATGAGACCCTGCCGATTGGAAACCATATCAGACTGGCGATCGAGTGCCTGCAGCAGGACGGCACCGTGCGGACATTTCACCTGCGCTGCCGCAGCCTGTGGGCGCGGCCCGAGGGCGACGACGGGCTGTACCGGATGGGGCTCGAATTCTCCGGGATATCGCCGGCAACCATCAAGGAAATCGAGTTCATCCTGCGCGAGCAGAATCTGCCACGCCAGGACGCCTGAGTCCGCCGGCGCGGCGGCGGTTGCAATCCGGCAGGGCGGGCACTAGAGTATCGGCCTGACTCCCGCGAACCCTTCCCGCGCATGTCCTTTCGGCTGAAAATCGTCCTCGGGCTGGTCGTCATCCAGATCCTGCTGATGGTGATCCTGGTCTGGAGCAGCCTGAATTTCCTGCGCATCTCGAATGAAGTCGAGCTGTCCAACCGCGCATCATCGACGGTGTCTATACTCGCGTCGTCACTCGGCGCGCCGGTCGCGGCCGCCGATCTCGGAGCGCTCGAGACGACGATCGGCGAAGTGCTCGCGCAACCGGACATCCTTTATATAAGCGTCAGCATCGACGGGGGGGTGCTCGCCGCAGTCGGCGATCCGGCGATACTCGCGCGCCCGTTCGCCGAGGACTTCCTGTTCGAGGACGTCAATGACGGCGTCTATGACGTGTCCGCGGAGATCCGTGTCGGTGGCGTGACGCGGGGGCGGGTCCAGCTGGGCCTGGCAACCGCCGAGGTCAGCGACATCATGGCCGCCGCGCGCCGCGAGATGGCGACGATCGCGGTGATCGGACTCGGCCTCTCGATCCTCTTTTCGCTGATGCTGGGCAATTATTTCGCACGTCAGCTGACCCGCCTCAAGGATGCGACCCGCCGCATTGCCTCCGGCGACATCGGTTATCAGCTCTCGGTAGCCGGTCACGATGAACTGGCGCAGACCGCGAATGCCTTCAATACGATGTCGCGCAAGCTCGCAATGCTGTACTCGGAAAAGCAGGCCGCGCTGAACCGCGCCCGCCAGAAAGCCGATGAGCTGGTCGATAGCGAGCGCCGCGTCCATGCCGTGCTCGATCACGCGATGGACGCGATCATCACCTTCGACGAGAACGGAGTGATCGAGAGCTGCAACCCCGCCGGTGAGAGGATCTTCGGCTACCGTGGTGATGAATGCGCCGGCCAGGAGCTCGGCATGCTGATCCCGGAGCCATGGCTGTCCGAGCATCGCGCCTCGATCGCGGAATTCCTGCGCGGAGCGGATGCCCGCGCCTTCGGCACGACCCGGGAGATCGAGGGCAGGCGCCGGGATGGCATGGTATTTCCGATGGAGATCGACGTCAGCGAGGTCACCATCGAGGGCCGGCACCTGTTCATCGCGATCGCCCGGGATATCACCCGCCGCAAGCAGGTTGAATTCGACCTGCGCCATGCCCAGGCAGCGGCACTGGAATCATCGCGCAACAAGTTCGAGTTCATTGCCAATGTCAGCCAGGAGATCCGCGCCCCGGTCAACGAGATGCTCGGCACACTGAATCTCCTCGCCGTGGACGGTCTGAGCGCAGAGCAGCATGATCGCATCGAGTCGATCCGTGCGTCGGGAAATTCGCTGATCACCGTGGTCAACGACATGCTCGACTTCTCGCGCATCGAGGCCGGCAAACTCGAGCTCGAATCGATCGACTTTGACCTGCGCTGCACGGTCGACGCCGTCTATCGCATGTACCGCGACGCCGCCGCCGGGAAAGGGGTGGAGCTTATTTATATATTGCCGGCCGCGGTGCCGTCATCGCTGCGTGGCGATCCGACCCGGCTGCGACAGGTGCTGGTCAATCTCTTCGACAATGCGCTCAAGTTCACCGACCGGGGCGAGGTCGTGCTGCGCATAGAACTGCTGGAGGCCTTTGCCGATCACGCGATGCTGCGCTTCGAGGTCGAGGACACCGGCATCGGCATCGCGCCGGCGGTGCAGCAGCGTATCTTCGAGATCTTCGCGCATTCCTCTACCGCGCCGGCGGCCCCGTATAATCGCAGCTCGGGTCTCGGTCTGATGATCTCGAAGCGTCTTGCCGAGATGATGCAGGGTGCCATCGGCGTCAGCAGCGAGATCGGGCGCGGCAGCCTGTTCTGGTTCACCGCCCGCTTCGATCTGCGCGCGGCCGGATCGGCCGCAGAGGCGTCCGCGGACAGCGATCTTTCCGGACTCAAGCTGCTGGTCGTGAATCCGGACAGCGGCGCCTGCGAATCGATGCGGGCGCAGCTGGCCGCATACGGCCTGCGTGCGCGTTGCAGCGGTGATGGCATCCAGGCGCTCGGTGAACTCGGCGCTGCTGCCGGTCGTGGCCGGCCCTATGACCTCGTCATCTTTGATCGCGAGATGGGCGGCATGAATGGTCTGCAATTCGCGCATGCCCTGCGCGGCGACCGGCGCATCGCCGGCACCCGGATGATCATGATTGCCGCGACCGGATATCGCGGTGATGGTGAGGAGGTGCGCCAGGCCGGGATACAGGGCTATCTGACCGCGCCGGCCGAGGGCGCGCTGATTCGCGACTGTGTCGCAGCGGTCGCCGGCGATCACGGCGACCGCTTCGTGACCCGTCATACCCTGGCTGCCGCGCCCGGCCGCCAGATGCAGGACAATGCACTGGTCGTCTCCGCCGATCGCGCGCGCCAGAAACTGCTGCTCGCGCGCCTTCAGCGACTCGGCTTCCGCGCCGTGCTCGCGGCCGACGCCGGTGAGGCGCAGGCGGCCGCCGCGCGCGACACCTGGCGCCTGATCGTCATCGACAATGAGACGCGCGAGCTGCTCGGGATCGAGGCGATCCGGCGGCTCAGGGACGCGGGTTCGGCAGCGGGCGGCCGCGTCCCGGTGGTCGTGATCGTATCGCCGGCTGCGAGCCGCGACCAGCAACAGGCCTATCGCAACGCCGGCGCGGATGAATGCCTGAGCGGACTGGCCGGTCTTGAGACGCTGCGGCAGCAGGTCAGCAGCGGCGTCTGAGCACTTCGTGCAGGGCCCGCGTCATCATTGCGCGGCCTCGCCGACGATTCTGGCCTTGTGCTTCCACTCATCCTCCAGTAATTGCACACGCGCGCGCAGGCGGGATTCGCGGTGTCCCTCGTCCTCGCCGATCAGCCGCAGCGCGAGATTGAGCTGCTCGATCGCGGCGCGGGTCTCTCCGAGCAGGTGATGGTAGTCGGCAAGGGCCTGGTGCGCGAGCGATGCCTCGCCCTGCTGGTTGCGTGCCTGCGCCAGCAGACGAAGGAGTTCGGGGCGCGTGCTGCGTGCGTGGTGGAAGTCGCTGATCAGCGCGATCGCTTCGGCGGCCTGTCCGTCCTGCAATAGCGACCTCGCATGGAGGATCGTCAATGGCAGGTGATAGGGATAGAGAGCAAGCGTCTGCCGCAGGATCTCCAGCGCGCGGTCCGGGCGCCCGGCGGCCGACTCGATTTCCGCGAGCGCGATCCGGAACGGGATGCGTTCGGGTTCGCGTTCGAGCAGCGGCGCGAGCCATGCGCGCGCCTCATCACTGCGTCCCGCCGCGGCCAGCGCCAGCGCATAGCCGTATCTCGCGGCCTCCTGGCGTTCCTCCGGTATCTCCTCCAGCGCCGCCTCGTAGTATTCGAGGCTGCGGCGCGAGTCGGCGTACTGTGAAAGGCGTACGCGCTCGCGCACCAGGAGATAGTTGCCGTTCAGCGTCTCGTTCAACTCCGGGTACTGCTCTGCGCGATTACCGGTGTCGGAGATGCGCGAGATCGTGACCGGGTGGGTGCGCAGGAACTCGAGCTGGAGGTTGTCGTAGAACTGGCTGGCCTGGTGCAACCGCCCGAAGAAGCGCGGCATCGCGCGTGGCTCGAAGCCGGAATTCGCGAGGATCTGCAGGCCGATACGGTCGGCCTCCTGTTCGTTGGCGCGGGTGAAATTGATCTGTTGCTGGATGCTGCCCGCGGTCGCCGCCGCGATCGCGGCCTCGCCGATCTGGCTGCCGCCACGCGCGCCGAGGATGATTGCGGCGAGGATCGCCGCGGTGACCGGCACGCTCATCTTTGAGGCTGCCTCGACCGCGCGCGCAATATGGCGCTGGGTCACGTGGGCGATTTCGTGGGCGACGACCGAGGCCAGTTCGGCTTCGGTATGTGCAGTCAGGATCAGTCCGCTGTTGATGCCGATGTAGCCACCGGGCCCGGCGAAGGCGTTGATCATCGGGTCACGGATCACGAAGAAGGTGAAATTGCGGTCGCGGATGCCGGTATTCGCGACCAGGCGGTTGCCGAGCGATTCGATATAGCCCTGGACCTCGGGGTCGTCGACCAGGTCGAGCGAGGCGCGGATGCTGCGCATGAAGGCCTCGCCGTAGTACTGCTCCTGTTCGGTTGAGAGATAGCTTTCGGTGGCTTCGCCGATGCTCGGCAGGTCGACGATGGCGTAACCGATCGTGCTCTGGGTCAGGAACAGCGCCAGCACCAGGATTGCGAGCGGGCGGGACGGACCGACGGGCCTCATGGCGGCGTGCCGGCGAGGATCAGGCGCCGCGCGCCTTCTGCAACGGCAGGCCGGCGTCATGCGCGGACAGCGCCGCGCGCTGCAGCACCGGCCTAAGAAACTGGCCGGTGCAGGAACGCGGGTCGGCGGCGATGTCCTCGGGCGTGCCGGCGGCGATCAGTTCGCCGCCGCGGTCGCCGCCCTCCGGACCGAGGTCGATGATCCAGTCAGCGGTCTTGATGACGTCCAGGTTATGCTCGATGATGACGATGGTGTTGCCCTGGTCTCGCAGCCGGTGCAGCACCTGCAGCAGCTGGCCGATGTCGTGGAAGTGCAGTCCGGTAGTCGGCTCGTCAAGGATATAGAGCGTGCTGCCGGTATCCCGCTTGGACAACTCACGCGACAGTTTGATCCGCTGGGCCTCGCCGCCGGACAGGGTGGTCGCGTTCTGGCCGAGACGGATATACGACAGGCCGACGTCCATCAGCGTCTGCAGGCGGCGCGCAACCGCCGGGATCGGATTGAAGAACTCCAGCGCCTCCTCAACGGTCATTTCCAGCACTTCATGGATATTTTTGCCCTTGTAGCGGATTTCAAGGGTCTCGCGGTTGTAGCGCTTGCCCTTGCAGACGTCGCAGGGGACATAGATGTCGGGCAGGAAGTGCATCGCGACCTTGATGACGCCGTCGCCCTTGCAGGCCTCGCAGCGCCCGCCCTTGACGTTGAAGCTGAAGCGGCCGGGACCGTAGCCGCGCATGCGGGCGTCGGTCGTCATCGTGAACAGGTCACGGACCTGGGTGAACAACCCGGTATAGGTCGCCGGGTTCGAACGCGGCGTGCGTCCGATCGGACTCTGGTCGATATTGACGACCTTGTCGAACTGCTCGAGGCCGGCGACCTCGCGGCAAGGCGCCGGGTCCTCGGTGCCGTCATTCAGCAGCCGCGCGGCGTGACGGTAGAGCGTGTCATTGATCAGCGTCGACTTGCCCGAGCCCGATACGCCGGTAATACAGGTCATCAGCCCGACCGGGATCGCGACGTCGATGTCTTTGAGGTTGTTGCCGCTTGCGCCGAGGATGCGGCACTCGCGCGACGGGTCACGCGGCGCGCGCTGATCGGGGATGCCGATGCGCGCGGTGCCGGACAGGTAGTGGCCGGTCAGCGACGCCGGATGCGCGGCAATCTCGCGCGGCGTGCCCTGGGCAATGACCCGGCCGCCGTGCACGCCAGCCCCCGGGCCGATGTCGACGACATGATCCGCGGCGTTGATCGCGTCCTCGTCGTGCTCGACGACGATGACGGTGTTGCCGAGGTCGCGCAGGTGGGTCAGCGTGTTCAGCAGGCGCTGGTTGTCGCGCTGGTGCAGGCCGATCGACGGTTCGTCGAGCACATACATGACGCCGACGAGGCCGGCGCCGATCTGGCTGGCGAGGCGGATGCGCTGGGTCTCGCCGCCGGACAGGGTGTTGGCGCGGCGGTCGAGCGACAGATAGTCGAGGCCGACGTTGACGAGAAACTCGAGGCGCTGGTTCAGTTCGCGGACGATCTTGTCGGCGATCTGCCCGCGCTGGCCGCCGAGCGCCAGCGCATCGAAGAAGCGGTGCAGGCGGCCGACCGGCATCGCGGTCAGCTCCGGCAGGACCCTGTCGGCGATGTAGACATTGCGTGCCTCCTCGCGCAGGCGCGTGCCGGCACAGGCAGGGCAGACCCGGTGGTTCAGGTACTTCGCCAGTTCCTCGCGGACGATCTGCGACTCGGTCTCGCGATAGCGTCGCTGCATGGTCGGCAGGATGCCCTCGAAGGCGTGGCGCCGGCGGCTCTGGCGGCCACCGTCGTCGCGGTAGCTGAAATCGATCTGCTCGTCACCGCTGCCGTGCAGCACGATCCCGCGGATACGCTCCGGCAGTTCGCCGAACGGGGTGTCGATGTCGAAGCCGTAGTGGTCGGCGAGCGCCGCGAGCAGTTGCGCGTAATAGACGTTGCGGGTATCCCAGCCGCGCACCGCGCCGGACGCCAGGCTCAATTCCGGATGACGCACGACGCGGGCCGGGTCGAAGAACTCGATGACGCCGAGGCCATCGCAGTCGGGGCAGGCGCCGGCCGGGTTGTTGAACGAGAACAGCTTGGGCTCGAGCCCGGAGAGGCTGTAGCCGCATTCGGGGCAGGCATAGCGCGACGAGAAGGTCTGTTCCGGCCGCCCCGGCTCGTCCATGAAGGCGGCGCGGATCGTGCCGTCGCTCATGTGCAGGCCGGTTTCGAGTGATTCGGCGAGGCGCTGGCGGATGTCATCGCGGATCTTCAGGCGATCGACTACGACCTCGACGACATGCTTCTTCTGCGGATCGAGCGCCGGCGCGGCGTCGAGTTCGACGACCTCGCCGTCGATGCGGGCGCGGATGTAGCCCTGCGCGCGCAGGTCTGCGATCAGTTGCTGGTGGCCGCCCTTGCGATCCTGGACCACCGGCGCGAGCAGCATCAGGCGCGTGCCCTCGGGCAGCTGGAGGAGATGGTCGACCATCTGGCTGATTGTCTGCGCGGCAAGGGTGACCCCGTGCGCCGGGCAGCGCGGCTCGCCGGCGCGCGCGTACAACAGGCGCAGGTAGTCGTAGATCTCGGTGACGGTGCCGACCGTCGAGCGTGGATTGTGCGAGATGGTCTTCTGCTCGATCGAGATCGCCGGCGACAGGCCGTCGATATGGTCGACGTCGGGCTTCTCCATGATCGACAGGAACTGACGCGCGTAACTTGACAGC
>CAYLKC010000039.1:0-17274 GCA_964384095.1 uncultured Chromatiales bacterium | reverse complement strand
ATCGAGATCCTCTTGCAGGTGATGGAGAACAACCGCGACGACCTCGTCGTGATCCTCGCCGGCTACAAGGACAGGATGGACCGCTTTTTCCACAGCAATCCCGGCATGCGCTCACGCATCGCCCATCACGTCGATTTCCCCGACTACAGCGCCGAGGAATTACTCGCGATCGCGAAACTGATGCTGGAACAGCAGAACTACCGCTTCGACCCGGATGCCGAGCAGGCCTTCGGCAAGTACATCCGCCTGCGCATGAAGATGACGCATTTTGCCAATGCCCGCTCGATCCGCAACGCGCTCGACCGCGCCCGCTTGCGCCAGGCCAACCGGCTGTTCGCGAAGGGCGGCAAGCTCGGCAGGGATCTGCTGATGACCCTCGAAGCCGGAGATATCCTGGCGAGCCGCGTTTTCAGGGAGGGCAAGCTCGATCTCGACGGCGACGAACTGCTCGACGAATAGCCGCCCGGACGGCGCCGGCCGGCAGTTGCAGCCGGCACGATTCTGATCCAGACTCCGCAGACATGAGGCTTCCGGAGGACCTGACGCCACTGCGCGTCATGCCGAAGACCATCGACGCCCGCTGCTGGAACCTGGCGCGGCTGGCCTTGAGCCGCCTGCCCCGGCCGCTTCGCGTCCGTCTCGAAGGCCTGCGTGGTCTCGAGGTCACGGTCGAGGACAGGTGCTGGCTGTGCGTCGATGGCAATGCGGAAGACCGCCCGATCCTGGCGTGGACGGAATTCGAGACCCGTGACCGCACGGCACTGCATGAAGCGGTCCCGTGCAAGCTCTACCTGCTGCACCAGCATGCCGGTCTGGTCATGGGATTCGCGCTGGACGCGCTCGAACAGGCGCTGGACCGGCGCCTCCACCATGACCCCGGGACCCGTGAGCGCAAGGGTCCCTGATCCGGCACACGACGCGCCAGGCTTCAGCCCGGGTCGCGCCCCCCGCCGAACAACAGCAGCTGCGGCAGAAACAGTTCCAGGGCCTGCAGCAGCTGCGCCGGGTCCAGTTCCGGATCACGGACCGCGCGCACGATCAGTCCTTCAATGAAGCACTTCAGCAGCAGGATGCGGGTCCGCAGTTCTTCGTCGCCGGGCTCTCCCCGGCCCTCTTCACGGACCGCATCCCGGAACCAGCGCGCGAAGGCCTCCTCGCGGATTCGCTCCGACTCGTCGAGGGCGCGTGCAACCTGCTCGTCACGGCTCGAATGCGCGATCGTGTCGAGATAGAGCACGGGATTCATCGCCCCGGGATCGCCGCGACGCCATTGTTCGAACAAGCCGGCGATCCGCAGCAGCAGATCGGCGCCGGAGCGCAATGACGCGATGTCCGCGCGCGCCTCCTCGAGCTGGCGCTCGATGATCCCCAGGATGATCGCGTTCTTGCTGGAGAAATAGCGGTAGATCAGGCCCGGACTCATGCTCGCTGCGGCCGCGATCTCCGCCATGCTCGCCGCGTCGAATCCGTGCCTGATGAAGCACGCCTGGGCGGCATCGAGGATGCGGCTGCGTTGCGCCTCCGCGCGTTCTCCTGGCGCCGTTCCGGCCCCCGATTTTGCCGTCATCATCGGTCTCCTCTGCGGGCCATTCGCCGACATCACGCCGAAGGCGTCTCGCCGGCGCTCCGCTGCTCTGCGGACGCTTCGCGCGCGCGACGCCCGAACAGGCGCAGCACCAGCACGAAGAACAGCGGCGTGAAGAACAGGCCGAGCAGCGCCCCGACCACCAGGCCACCGAGTACGCTGATACCAATCGCCTGCTGCGCGCCCGAGCCGGCGCCGGAAGCCAGGGCCAGCGGCAGCACGCCCATGCCGAATGCCAGCGAGGTCATCAGGATCGGCCGCAGGCGGTCGCGGATCGCCTGCATGGTCGCGTCCACCAGCGCCATCCCCTCGCGTTCCATATAATCCTTCGCGAATGCGATGATCATGATCGCGTTGCGGCTCATCAGTCCGATCGTGGTCAGCATCGCCACCTGGAAATAGACATCGCGCTCCAGCCCGAACAAGGTCGCGGCCAACACGATGCCGAGCACGCCGAGCGGCGCGGCCAGCATTACCGCGGTCGGAATCGACCAGCTTTCATACAGCGCAGCGAGACAGAGGAACACGACGATCAGAGACAGCGCGTACAGCAGCGGCGTTTGCGCGCCGGCCTGGCGTTCCTGGAAGGAAATGCCGCTCCACTCTATGGTGAATCCCTCCGGTAACTCCGCGGCAAGCCGTTCGATCTCGGCCATTGCCACCCCGGAACTGATCCCGGGCGCGGCATCGCCGTTGATCTCGGCCGCCGGCACGCCGTTGTAGCGTTCCAGGCGTGGCGAACCGTATTCCCAGCGCGAGGAGGCGAAGGCGGAGAACGGCACCATCTCGCCATGCGTATTGCGTACCGACCAGCGCTCGAAATCCTCGGGCACCATCCGGTAGGGCGCATCGGCTTGCAGATAGACGCGCTTGACGCG
Organism: uncultured Chromatiales bacterium; assembly: GCA_964384095.1. Taxonomy (GTDB): domain Bacteria; phylum Pseudomonadota; class Gammaproteobacteria; order SZUA-140; family SZUA-140; genus JAITWN01. The sequence continues at coordinate 14,811 of CAYLKC010000039.1, read as the reverse complement.
GCCGCGATCGATGAAGTCGTCGATGTACTGGCCGCCCCACGCCGCCTGCAGCGTCGCGTTGATGTCGGCGACCGGCAGTCCGAGGGCGCCCGCCTTGCGGAAATCGATATCGATACGGAACTGCGGCGTGTCCTCGAGCCCATTTGGACGCACGTTACTGAGCAGCGGGCTCTCCGCCGCCGCGCCGAGCAGACGGTTGCGCGCGTCGATCAGCGCATCATGACCCAGGTTCAGGTTGTCCTTGAGGAAGACCACAAAGCCGCCGGAACGCCCGAGCTCCGGCATCGGCGGCGGCGCGAAGACAAAGACCATCGCATCGCGGATGTTGCTGAACGCCGCCATTGCACGCCCGGCGACCGCATCGATCGAAGTCCCGGGGTCCGTGCGTTCGCCCCAGTCGCGCAGCTTGATGAAGGCCATGCCGGTATTCTGGCCCGAGCCGCCGAAGCTGAAGCCCTGCACGGTAAATACCGACTCGACGGTGTCCTGCTCATTCTCGAGAAAATGACGCTCGAGTTCGTAGAAGGCCTCCATCGTCCGTTCCTGGGTCGACCCCACCGGCGCCGAGACCATTGAGAACAGCACGCCCTGATCCTCCGGCGGCAGGAAGGAACCCGGCAGGTTCTTGAACAGAATGCCCATCAGACCGATCAGCACGAGGAACACGGCAATGAAGCGGCCGCCGCGCGGCAGCATATAACGCACGGCGCCGCGATAGGCGTTGCTGCCGCGATCGTAATTGCGGTTGAACCATCCGAAGAAGCCCTTCTGGCCATGCTGCTCGCCTTTCTTCAGCGGCTTCAGGATCGTCGCGCACAGTGCCGGCGTCAGGATCAGCGCGACCAGCACCGACAGGATCATCGCCGAGACGATCGTCGCCGAGAACTGGCGGTAGATGACGCCGGTGGCCCCGTCCATGAAGGCCATCGGCACGAATACCGCCGACAGCACCAGCCCGATCGCGACCAGCGCCGCGGTGATCTGGCGCATCGACTTGCGCGCCGCCTCCAGCGGCGACAGCCCCTCCTCGGTCATCACCCGTTCGACATTCTCGACCACCACGATCGCGTCATCGACCAGCAGCCCGATCGCGAGCACCATCGCGAACATCGTCAGCATGTTGATCGAGAATCCGAGCGCGGCCAGGATCGCCAGCGTGCCCAGCAGCACCACCGGCACCGCGATGGTCGGGATCAGCGTCGCGCGCAGGTTCTGCAGGAACAGGAACATCACCAGGAACACCAGCAGGATCGCCTCGCCGAGGATCATCAGCACGTTCTTGATCGCCACCCGGACGAACGGCGTGGTCTCGAACGGGATCACATAGGTCAGGCCCCGCGGGAAGGTGACGGCGAGTTCCTCGAGCGCCTTCTCGACCGCCGCCGAGGTCTGCAGCGCGTTGGCGCCGGTCGCCATCATGATGGCGATACCGCTGGCCGGCCTGCCGTTCTGGCGGGTCATGGTCTCGTAGCTCTCGGCGCCGAGTTCGACCCGGGCGACGTCACCGAGCGTCAGCACCGAGCCGTCGGTATTGCTGCGCACGACGATCTCGCGGAACTGCTCCGGCGTCTGCAGACGACCCTGCGCGGTGATCGTTGCGTTGAGCCGTTGCCCCTCCACCGCCGGGGTGCCGCCGAGCTGGCCGACCGCGACCTGGCGATTCTGCGCGCGCACCGCCTCGATCAGATCCCCTGGCGTCAGCGCATAGGTGTCGAGCTTGTCCGGATCCATCCAGATCCGCATTGCGTACTGCGAGCCGAACACGCGGATATTGCCGACGCCGGGCACGCGACTGAGCGGATCGACGAGGTTCGCGGCGACATAGTCGGCGATGTCGTCCTTGGCCATGCTGCCGTCCTCGGAGACGAAACCGACGACCATCAGGAAGCCCGTGCTGGCCTTGCTGACATTGACGCCCTGGGTCTGGACTTCCTGCGGCAGGAGCGGCATCGCCAGTTGCAGCTTGTTCTGCACCTGCACCTGGGCGATGTCGGGGTCGGTGCCGTGATCAAACGTCAGCGAGACCGACGCACTGCCGTTCGACGCGCTGGTCGAGGACATGTACAGCAGGCCGTCGAGCCCCTTCATGTTCTGTTCGATGACCTGGGTCACCGAGTCCTCGACCACCCGCGCCGAGGCGCCGGGATAGGTCGCATCGACCGTCACCGTCGGCGGTGCGATGGTCGGGTACATCGAGACCGGCAGCCGGGTGATCGCCAGCGCACCGGCGAGCATCAGCAGGATCGCGATGACCCACGCGAACACCGGACGACCGATGAAGAATTGCGCCATGCTACCGCCCGCCTACTGGTCGGCAACCGTCACCGGCATGCCGGGACGGACGCGTTGCAGGCCCTCGACGATGACCCGGTCGCCGGCCTGCAGACCCGCGGTGACCAGCCACTGGTCCCCGATCGTGCGGGCGACCTCGATCTCGCGCAGCTCCGCGGTGCCTTCCGCGGTCACGACCATCGCGGTCGCATTGCCCTTCGGGTCGCGGGTAACAGCCTGCTGCGGCACCAGCAGCGCCGCCTCCAGCACGGCGTTCTCGACCACGGCGCGCACATACATGCCCGGCATCAGCAGGTGATCCGGGTTCGGCACCGTCACCCGCAATGCGAAGCTGCCGGTGGTGGGATCGACCGCGACATCGGCAAACACCAGTTCACCCGGCTGTGCATAGGTCGAGCCGTCCTCGAGCCGGATCCTGACCGGCGCGTTGCCGGCGACGCGCGCCGCCCCGTCCGCGAAGGCCTGGCGCAAACGCAGCAGCTCACTGCTGGACTGGTTCAGATCGACATACATCGGATCGAGTTGCTGCACCGTCGCCAGCGCGGCCTCCTGGTTGGCCGTCACCAGCGCGCCGGGGGTCACCGATGATCGTCCGATGATGCCGGTGACCGGCGACGTGATGCGGGTATAGCCGAGCATGACCTCGTTGCGCTCGACGGCCGCGCGCGCGATGCCGACATCGGCCTCGGCGACGCGCAGCGCAGCGATCGCGTTGTCATTGTCCTGGGCGCTGAGCAGGTCCCGCGCATGCATCTCGGCGATCCGCTTCGCCTGCAGCCGGGCCTGTTCCCGCGCGGCCTCGGCGCGCGCCAGCGCGGCCCGGGCGCTGTGCAGATCGGCACGATACGTGGCATCGTCGAGCTGGTACAGGACCTGGCCGGCCTCCACCCGCTCGCCCTCCGCGAACAGGCGTTCGCGGACGATGCCGGTCACCTGCGGGCGCACCTCGGCGACGATGTACGCGCGGGTGCGACCGGGCAGCTCGCGACGCAGCGCGGTCTCGCGCGTCTCCAGCGTCACGACCTTGACCTCGGGCGCGGCCCCGCCCCCCGACATCTGCGGCGGCGCGGCGTCGCCGCAAGCGGCCAGGAGACTGATCGGGAATACAATAAATATCAGATGCTTGCTGTTGATCTTCACGGCGATTCCGGAGAGAGGGGCGGAAGGGATAGAGAATGAACGATCATTCTCATATTGTCAAGCACACGACGGCTCTTCCAGTCCTGGGGCGGAAGAGCACTACCCGTCGCGATCGACCAGCGCCGTGATCGCGGCCAGGGTAGTCTCCAGCGCCGCGCCGGACTCGGCGCAGACCGTGACATGACCGAGCTTGCGCCCTGGGCGCGGGGCCTTGTCGTACAGGTGGAGATGCGCCTGCGGCAGCGCCAGCAGCCGCGCCGGATCCGGCGTCGAGCCGATCAGGTTGACCATCGCCGAATGTCCGCGCGGATCCGTACGGCCGAGGGACATGCCAAGGACCGCCCGCAGGTGATTCTCGAACTGGCTGGTGACGCTGCCCTCGATGGTCCAGTGTCCGCTGTTGTGTACGCGCGGCGCCATTTCATTCGCGTAGAGCAGGTCGCCGGCGTCAAAGCATTCGAGGGCCAGGACGCCGACGTAGTCGAGCCGTTCGAGCAGACGGCCGGCGTAGTCCCGCGCGAGGGCTTCGACCGGATCCCCTGGCCGGCAACGCGACACGCGCAATATGCCTTCGCGATGCCGGTTCTCCACCAGTGGCCAGAACGCCGTCTCTCCGCTCCGGCCCCGCACACCGAGCAACGATATTTCGCGGTGGAAGCCGACCAGTGATTCGAGCAGCAAGGGGACGCTGCCGAGGCGCGCCCAGGCGCCGGCGAGCTGGTCCTCGCTGCGCAGCACGATCTGCCCCCTGCCGTCATAGCCCAGAGTTCGCGTCTTCAGCACCGCCGGCAATCCGATGCAGGCGACCGCCTCGGCGAGCGCATCGGCGTTATCGACCGCCGCGAACGGCGCGACCGGGATGCCGAGCTCACGAAACAGCTGCTTCTCGCGCAAGCGGTCACTGGCGATCGCGAAGGCCTCGTCGGAAGGAAACACAGGGACGATGCCTGCCAAAAGCGCGATGCTCGAGGCCGGCACGCTTTCAAATTCGCAGGTAACGATGTCGACGCACTGCGCGAGGCGCGTGAGCATCGACGGGTCGGCGAAATCCCCGTGCAAATGCCGGCCGAGGGGCGCGGCGCAGGGAGCGGGCGCGGGATCGAGGAAGACGAAACTGTGGCCGAGCGGCAGGCCGGACAATGCCAGCATGCGCGCCAGCTGACCGGCGCCGAGTACGCCTATGACGGCCATTACTGCTCCCGGGGATCAGGCCGGGCGAGTACCTGTTCGGTCTGCCTGCGTCGGTACTCTTCGACCGCGGCACGAAAGCCGGGATAGCGGATACCCAGCATCGCGGTCGCGAGCAGGGCCGCGTTGACCGCGCCGGCGCGGCCGATCGCCAGCGTCCCGACCGGTACACCCGCTGGCATCTGCGCGATCGACAGCAGTGAATCGAGGCCGTTGAGCGCCTTCGACTGCACCGGGACGCCGAGCACCGGCAGCACCGTCTTCGACGCGGCCATGCCCGGCAGATGCGCGGCGCAACCGGCCCCCGCAATCAGGACCTCGAGCCCGCGCGCCGCGGCGCCGGCGGCGTAGTCGAACAGCAGATCCGGCGTGCGGTGCGCCGAGACGACCTGCACCTCGTGGGGGACGCCGAGCTGCTCCAGGGTCTCCGCGGCATGGCGCATGGTCTCCCAGTCCGATGCCGACCCCATGATCACTCCGACAAGATTCTGCATGATGGTCTGCTTCCCTCCGTCACGCGCGGCGTCCGGCCGGAGATCCCCGGCGGCGGATCACCAGACGCCGCTCAGCAATGCGATGCCATGCGCCCCGTTCTGCATCGCGGTCTCGAGCTGCCCTTCGCGCATGCCACCGAGGGCATAGACCGGAAACGGTCTCGCGCCGGCGAGGCGGGCGAAGCCGTCGAGGCCGAGTACAGGCTCGCCGGGATGACTCTCCGTCGGCAGCACCGGCGACAGGGTCACGAAGTCGAGACCGAGCGCGCCGGCTTGATCGAGTTCCGCGGCATCATGACAGGACGCCGCAACCAGCGGCAGGGCGGGACGCGCGGACAGGCGCGCGAGGTGCCCGGCAGGCAGATGGACGCCATCCGCGCCGGTCTTCTGCGCAAGCATCGCGCTGCCGTTGACCAGTACCTTCGCGCCATGACGACGCGCGATCCGCACGACCCGGCGCGTGAATTGCGCCAGCTGTTCCGGCGACAGCCCGGGTTCGCGGACCTGGACCATGCCGAGGCCGCGGGCGAAGGCGCGCTCGAGTCGCTCGAGAAAATCCGGGATGCCGTACTTGCGGGCGTTCGTGATGGCATAGACCGGCGGCAACCCCAGCGCCCGGAGCACACGGCCATTGGCCGGCAACAGCGGGCCGACCCGGATGTCCTCCGGATCTTCCCAGCAAATGCGCTGGCCTTCGCGGCCATGGGGCGTCCCCTTCACGGTGGTGACGCGGTGGAAGTGCAGGCGCACGACCTTGTCCGGATATTCGTGTTCGTAGATGAGCCAGGGGCTCGCGCAGACGGGCTCAACGCCGATCTCCTCATGGAGCTCGCGCGCCAGCGCCTGCGCCGGGGTCTCGCCGGGATCAAACTTGCCGCCCGGCAGTTCCCAGTACCCCGGCGAGGCCTTGCCCTGCGGCCTTTCCGCGAGCAGCACCCTGCCGTCTTCGCGCTGCACGACCGCAACCGCCACGTCGATGACCGGCAGCGCATGCGTGCGCATCATCACGCCCGCGCGCATGCTCATGATTGCCTGCGCCGGGGTGCGGCGCGGACGCGGGCGACTCCGGTATCGAGCGCGGCGACCGCAAGCGCATCGGCATCACCGAGCTTGCGACAAACCTCGAGGACGGTGTCGTGGAAGGATTCGGCAAGCACTGAGAAGCGCTTGCCCTTGCGATGGACCAGGTACCAGGAACGAAAGGCGGGCTCGACATCGACGTCGAGCTGTGACAGCAGGCCGGCCCTGACCTCGTGGGCGATGCTGCACTTCGGCACCACGGCGAGGCCGAGTCCGGCTTCCACCGCGCGCTTGATCGCCTCGTTGCTGTTGATGGTCATCGCCACGTCCAGCTTCAGCATATGGCGCTCGAGGAAACGCTCGACGGTCTCACGCGAGGCAGAGCCGGTCTCGCGCATCAGAAAGGGTTCCCCGGCGAGGCGATCGACCGGGATAGCGCGCTCACGCGCGAGCGGATGCACCGGCGCGGCGATGATCGCCAGCGAATCCTGCAGGATCGGTTCGGCGACCAGGCCGTGATCGTCCTCCGGCAGGCCCGTGATCGCCATATCACAGGAATTCTCCGCGAGTCGCGCCAGCAGGACATCTCGCGTCGTGACATCGACATGGACGACCGCATCGGGATGGCGCTGGCGGAAGCTGGCGAGCAGGCGCGGGACGAAATACTTGGCGGTGCGGCCCACGCTGATGTGCAACTCTCCGCCGCCACCGCCCTTGAGCCGGTCCAGCACCGTTTCCAGCTCGGAAAACTGGTGATTGATGCGCTGGCAGTATTCATACATCTCGCGGCCGGCTTCGGTCAGGTGAATCTTCTTGCCGACCTGTTCAAACAGCCGGATACCCAGACTGTCCTCAAGCTGCCGGATCTGGATCGATACCGACGCCTGGGTCACACCCAGCTCCTCGGCGGCGCGCGTGTAATGCAGGCGGCGTGCGACGACCGAAAAGATGGCCAGCTGTCTGAGCGTGGTATTCATCATGACCGCACCGCCTCAGTCAGGCCAGATCCGCGCCGGATGCAGGTGGTCCCACGGCCAGTCGAGCGTCGACGCCGGTGATTGTTCCGTCGCCGGCGCCTTCGTCTTCGCGGCCCTGCCGCCGGCAGGCTTTGCTGCCGCGGGCTTTGCTGCCGCGGGCTTTGCTGCCGTCGGCGGGGATTCCGCCGGCGCGGTTTTCCTCGCCGCGCGGACACCGCGCGCGAGCCTGTCGGCAATCCGGTTATCCCTGCTCATGTGCCCAGCACCTCCTCGATGATGGCGTCGATCTCCTTGCAGGCCTCGCGTCCGCGATAGCCGAGGTCATATACGCTGCAACCCTCGAGGGCGGAGGTGCGGTAACACGCGCGCCTGCCGAGCCCTGTCTGCATCACGGGCACCGCCAGCTCACCCAGCGCGGCGCCGATCGCGCGCGACATCGCGTTGCGGGCGTCGATCTGGTTGACGACGATATAGGCCCGGAGCCCCGGGTTGTACTGTCTGGCCTGCGTCACCGTCTCCTCGATGCGGGTGCTTGCCCACAGGTCCATCGGCGAGGGCAGGACCGGAATCAACAGGGCATCGGCAAGCGATGCCACCCGCCTGGCCACCGGAGAACCGGCCGCGGGCGGACAATCGACGACGATGTAATCGCATCGGGCGCCGAGACGGGAAAGGGTCTGTTCGCTTGTGTGCGGCCCGGCCATGACCTCGGCCGGAAAGCGGCGGCGGGCATCCGCGTTGTGCGCCCACAAGGTCGCGGACCCCTGCGGATCGGCATCGACGACGACACATTCGCCCCGGCGGGCAAGTCCGGCCGCCAGATTCATCGCCAGCGTGGTCTTGCCGACGCCGCCCTTTTCATTGACGACCGCGTAGAGTTTCGCGCCCATCGGAGTGACCCTGGTTGCCGGCGTCTCAGTCTTTCACCGGTGATGCGGCCTCGACCGCCCGCGCCGCGAAGGCCGTCTCTTCACTGCCGACCTTCTTGCCGTCAAGCGCATGAATCGTCACGTTGACGTAGGATTTTCCGAAACTGATATCCGGATAGAGGCCGGATTCCTTCGATACTTCCGCCAGACGCTCGAGGAACGTTCGCGTCTCGCCATAGCCGGCAAACTCAAACCGGCGGAACAGGTTCGGCGGTTGCTCGTGATGCGTCCAGCCTTCCGGAACGGCCGATTGATCGGACATGGCGGATCTCCAGATTCGATTGCGTGATTGCGGTCAGTTGACCGGCGCGCCAGCCACGCTGAGCTGTTGCTCGAGTTCGCGGCAATGACGGATCTCGTCGTCGAGGATGGCGGCAAAGAGCCCCGCATGCCTGACGTCACCGATGCTATCACAGAACCGGCAGGCCTCGCGGTAGATCCGGATCGCGTCGATCTCGGTCTGATGGCCGAACCGCAGCATCTCTGCCTGCGTGCGACCAACCCGGGGCGCCCGTGGCTGCCCCGCGTGGGGGGTGACCCCGATCGCATACATCGCCCGCATCAGAAGCCCCGCATGACGGAGCTCTTCCTGCACGCCCTCGCGCAACTCTGCCGCCAGGGCATCGAGTCCCAGGGTGTCTGCGAGCGCCGCCTGCATCGAGTACTGCAAGGTCGCGCCGAACTCGTGGTTCAGCGCGCGCTGCAGGTAACTGATGGTGCGTGGATGCGCCCTCATCAACCCATGTCACTCAATCGCGAACGGAATGGGCATCCGGACGGTCCCTCGTCCGGATGACGACCATGGTTCAGCTGCGGGTCTTGGTGATCTCGCTGTCGCGACCACCGTTGGCGCCGGCTGCGTTGGCGGGCAGGATCTGCTCCACCTCGGAATGCGGACGCGCGATGATATGCGCAGCCGCCAGGCCGTCGCCGACACGCTCGCAGGCATCCGCGCCTGCACGCACCGCCGCGTTGACCGCGCCGGTCTCACCGCGCACCAGCACCGTGACGTAACCGCCGCCGACGAACTGGCGGCCGATCAGGCGAACTTCCGACGCCTTCGTCATCGCATCCGCCGCCTCGATCGCCGGGACCAGTCCACGGGTCTCGATCATGCCCAACGCAATACCCATCTTCTCGCTTGCCATGGTCATCTCCTGCTTGTCTGACTTACTCTCCCTGCGCCGGCGCTTCAGGCAGCCGGCTTCTCAGGCAGTATCTGTTCAACTTCCGAATGCGGACGCGCGATGATATGCGCAGCCGCCAGGCCGTCGCCGACACGCTCGCAGGCATCCGCGCCTGCACGCACCGCCGCGTTGACCGCGCCGGTCTCACCGCGCACCAGCACCGTGACGTAACCGCCGCCGACGAACTGGCGGCCGATCAGGCGAACTTCCGACGCCTTCGTCATCGCATCCGCTGCCTCGATCGCCGGGACCAGCCCGCGGGTCTCGATCATGCCCAACGCAATACCCATCTTTTCACTTGCCATGGTCATCTCCTGTCAAAGTAACAAACCGAAAACCTGATAACTCCCTTGCCCGCACCAGCCCGCGGCTTCCCTGCCCCGTGCTATGTTCGCCAATCTTCTTCCGTCCAGTGGTCGATGATTCCGCCAATCGTCATGTCGGTCGTGATCTTCGGATTACCCGCCGCGATACGCGCCGCGGAAATCCCGATCGTCACCACGAAGTCACCCGGCTTGCAGCCGATCGGGTCGAGGGCCACGGACAGATTGCCCTGATTATCCTCGACGACGCGCAGCGACTTGGCGGCCAGCCAGAAATTCCGCTTCGTCGTGACGAGATCGCGGACGACGCGCATGATCTCCATGACCGTCAGGCTGCTCCCTTCCCCTTCGCGTCGGCCTTTCCGTCGTCTTCCCAGTAGTCGATGATGCCGACGATGGTGAAGTCGCTCGGATAATCCTTGCTGCCGGCGGCGTCTCGCGCGGCGGAACTGCCGACCACGATGACCCAGTCGCCGGGCTTGCAGCCGACCGGATCGACGGCGACTTGCTTGGCCGAGCTGCCGCGTTCCTTGACGACCAGCAGCCGGCGATTCTGGAGGCCGCCGATGCGTGCTGTGGCGACCAGCGTATTCTCAACCTGACAGATCTTCATTGCTTCACCCCGTCTGACGACCGTCCACCGCAGCCACAACCGCACGGCGCATGCGGATCCGTATTCAGTTCTTCCAGCCGGCTCCCAGGCGCGCGGTCCCTGACCGTCGCGAAGGTATGCAGCCAGCCATCGCGGACCATGTCCGGGTAACGGGCCTCGATCGCCTGCGCCAGCCGGCGGCAGCAATCCTTCGCCCGGCGCCGCGATCCGGGCACCCGGCCGTCATAGGCAAAGTGCACGAACACCGGCACTGGAAACCCGTGCGCGACATTGATCTTTCTGAAGATCTTGATGCCCACATCCATGTCCGCGGCGCCTTCCTCGACGGTCTCCATCTGCGCCTGGTAGGCCAGGTTGCGCATCTGCACGTCGTCGAAGCTGTCGCCGACGGTGATGAATCGCTCGGTATGCCCGAGATGCTCGTAACAGCCGTCGTGATAGGCCCGCACGTATTCGATCTGCGCGATGTTGTTCTTCAACAGATAACCGCAGAACCAGCGCATGCCCTCGGTCGCGGGATCATCGGTGCTGACACCGGCGGCCTCGGCGACCGCTGCCCGGATCGCTTCCTTGGCGGCTTCCCGACCGAGGTCGCGTGTCCGCTCAAACAGAATCCTGTTGTCGACATAGCGATCCAGACGAGTCACGCCGGCGGCGTCAGGCACGTGCACGCGGATCGCGTCGTTGTCAGTGTCGATGCCGACCAGCAGCGTAGCGACCGACGCGCCGCAGCAATAGGCGTTCTCGATGGCGCGGGCAAAGGCATCCAGCCGGTCGCCAAGGGCCTGGGCCGCCTTGCGCTCGTCGCTGCCATGCGCTGCGCAGCCTTCTCCCGACGGATCCGAGCCGCTCAGATGATAGACGCCTATCTTCAGATAGCGGGTCGGCTCATCGGCGCGGTTGGGCGCCCCTTCACGATGCCTGCGCAATTCAATATCGGACCAGTTGCGAACGCTTTCCTCGATATCGAACATCGCGCCCGCAAAAGACTTCCTGTGGGCAACCACCGCAGCGGGCACGCGCAGGATGTAGTCAACCACCCCGCTCAGGCGGCCATCCGCGCATGGCGTGATGTCTATCGCATGAAAACCCCACTTCCTGATCAATTCCTCGACCGGCTCACCCTCATCAAGCCGCGACTGATTGCGGTCGAATTCACGCTCGGCGAGCTGCCGGAACACGCCAAACGCACAGTGGGCGTAAATCGCGCGCATATCGAGCGGCGCGAGCCAGCTGGCCTTCAGCAGTTGCGGCGGAAGCTCGAAACCGAGGCGGCTTCTGATCAGCGTCTGCGCCTGGTCGGCAAAACCTTCCTGCAGTTGCATCGCGGCGATTTCGCGCAGTGCCGGCTCGATCGCGGCAAACGCCGCGGTGATCTCGCCTTCGCGCTGCAGCAGACGGGCGCTGTGCGCGGCGTCATGCAGCGGATGGGCATCCGGCGGCGAACCGGCGGCAAAGGCCGGCTGGCCCTGGCCGAACATCAGCCGGTACGGATCGTTCACCGCGACGGGCGGCATGCCTATGCCGCGTCGCTGACGTCGATTCCGCATGGTTGCCAGCATCATCCGCGCCCTCGCCTCAGCCCTGCGCGCCGCCCGACAGCGTTACCTTGGCCGCCGACGTCGACGACCAGCCGACCATGCCGGTTACCATCTGTTTCGACGGCTCGTGCTTGCCCTTGTCGCTGAAGTATGCGCTGCCGGCGAAGCGCTGCGGGTTGCCTGCCCGCTCGCTCGGATTGCGGTCGACGGCGTACCTGCCCTCGGTGCCGGTCACGTGCTTGTGCTCGGACCACGCGTACCCGGTGATCGCAAGACCGCTGCTGCGTCCTTCGCCGGTAAGCTTGAGACGGCCCGGTTCGCGGGTGGTCGCGCGCGGCGCGAAATGGAACTCCTGGTTACCGGTGATCTTGCCATCGCCGACCGCGAAGGAACCGGTGATTCGGCTACCGGCGGGTGACCTGCCGCCTTCCGCGACTGCGGTGCGCAGATGCGCCTCGCGCTGCGGCGAATGGACGCTGAAACCGCGCGCTATCTGTTCGATCGGGTTATCGACCGTTGTTTCCACAGCATCCTCCCGATAGTACGGGGTGCCTGTAATCGAGCGTTCGCTGCCGCGCTGCGTGCCGGTGACATGGTTGACGCTCAGCGGGGTATCCCCGGTGATGCGCTTGGCAACGCTCATGCCCGGCGCGACCCGGCCTTCAGCCGCCCTCGCTGCCTCGTCCTTGCAGAAGGTCTCGTATTGCGCGGGCCCCACATAGGGCGTGCCGGTGACGGCAGAGCAGGTGCCGTACTCATCTCCGGTGACGCGGGTATCCTGCTCAACCTTGACGCCGGTGACATACTGGCGCGACCAGGCCTCGGAGACCGTGACCTTCTCGCCGGTCACCGGGTCGATCCTGCCGATGGCCGACGCCATGCGCGCGGCAGGAGCCATCGCGGCACTGCCGTCGCACAGCGGCTGGCGCGTCGCCGGCATCAGGTACTGGTCACCGGTGATCGGGCGGCAACTGCCGGCCTCGTCGCCGGTGATGCGGGCGCTGCGGCCGACCGCCGTCCCGGAGATGGGCTGACCACCGTCGGTTTGTTCAATGGCTCGGCTCCGGTCGCGTTCGCGCGAGCCGATCGACTTGATCGAGCGTCCGAGGTTGGCGCCGAACACGCTGTGACCATGCGGATTGTTCTGGCGCTGGAATTGCGCGGACGACGCCGCGGTGCCCTCGCGGGCGATCAGGTCATCGGCGATCTCCTGATCGGCCTCTCCGGTGATGCGAATGCCGGCATTAGACTCGTCGCCGGTGATGCTCACACCGCTGCGTACCTGGCTGCCGGTGACGACGAGGCCCGCGCCGGTGCGCGCGGCGCCGACCTTGGGTCCGCCTGCGCGCGGTGCATAGCCGCTTTCGGTGCCGATATACTGGGTGCCGGTCACCGGCAGCGCCGAGCCCGGCTCGTCGCCGGTGACATTGGTGCCGCGACCGATGCGTACGCCGGTGAGGCGTACCTGCTGATAGGTCGAGGAACCCGCCACCTTCGGCGGATAATTCAGCTGCTGTTTCTCGCGCGGCGGCCGCGTGGGTCTCGCCGGTGCGGCGTTGCCGCGGCCGCGACGCGCCCGCTCTGCGCGCAGTGCGCGCGCGGTCTCGTGGCAGGAACCGTCGCCCTGCGGCGCAGGTGCTGACACGGCGACAGCAGAGACGGCGTCCGCGCCAGACTGCCAGTTGACGAGGCCGCCCTTGCCCTCGACCAAGGCGCGCCGTCTGGCGATCGACAACTCGCGGCCATCGACACTGCCCTTGACGGAGCGCACAGGCGCCGAAGCGCCCGCGCTCGCGGCAGCCGGTGCAGCCGCTTTGACGCTGGCCGGCGCGGCAGGGACTGCCTGCGGTGCCGCCGGGGCGGCGCCCGCCCCGCTGACCGCGCTGCGCAAGCCGTTACGGGTACGCTCGGACTTCTGCGGCAACGCCCGCTTGCCTTGGGACATGGCAAGGCGGCGCGCGCGCGAGGCATCGCTTCCGGTGAGCACATTCGGCGCTGCTGGCCTGGTCATCGCTTGCTGCATGATCGTCGGACTCCCTCTTTCGCGTGAACCTTTATGTCAGGCGGATCAGCGTCCGCCGCGGTACACGATGAATGATGTCCCCTGGCTCTGGGCAAAGTTGTCGTAGCCAAGCAGGCGCACCAAGTGCCCCGGATTGGCGCGATGGCAGGCCTCGAGCTCGGCGAGGATCCGGTCGACCGAGGTCTCGCCGAAGAACGGGAGCTTCCACAGATACCAGTAGTTCGAGAACGACTTCTCGGGCTCGGTATGCTCGACAGCAGGATTCCACCCCTGGCTGATCAGATAGGTGATCTGCTTGCGGATCTTTTCCGGCGTCATCGGCGGCAGATAGGAAAATGTCTCGCCCTTACGCTCGGTCGCTTTATACGGTTGGATGTCAGACACGTCGGTCACTCCTCATGGCAAATCGTGGGTTAGCAGGCTTCGTCCGTCTTACTTGACGTCGAGCTTGTCCACGGTGTCGAACTCGAACTTGATCTCCTTCCAGGTCTCCAGCGCGATCTTCAGCTCCGGGCTGTGCTGGGCGGCGGCGGTCAGGATCTCCTTGCCCTCACGCTCGACCTGGCGGCCTTCGTTGCGCGCATCGGTGCAGGCCTCGAGCGCGACGCGGTTGGCCGCGGCGCCGGCCGCGTTGCCCCACGGATGGCCCAGCGTACCGCCGCCGAACTGCAGGCAGGAGTCATCACCGAAGATCGCGACCAGCGCCGGCATGTGCCAGACATGGATACCGCCCGACGCGACCGGCATGACACCCGGCATCGAGGCCCAGTCCTGATCGAAGAAGATGCCGCGGCCGCGGTTCTCGGGGACATACGGCTCACGCATCAGGTCAATCCAGCCCAGCGTCGCCTCGCGGTCGCCCTCGAGCTTGCCGACGACGGTGCCCGAATGCAGGTGGTCGCCGCCCGACAGGCGCAGACACTTGGTCAGCACACGGAAGTGAATGCCGTGGTACGGGTTACGGTCGATGACCGCGTGCATGGCGCGGTGGATGTGCAGCAGGATGCCGTTCTTGCGGCACCAGTTCGCCAGCGAGGTGTTTGCGGTGAAGCCGCCGGTGAGGAAGTCGTGCATGATGATCGGC
>CAYLKC010000038.1:0-17973 GCA_964384095.1 uncultured Chromatiales bacterium | reverse complement strand
TTCTCGACGTTGAGGATCTTGCCCTTGAGCGGCAGGATCGCCTGGTAGCGGCGATCGCGACCCTGCTTCGCCGAGCCGCCGGCCGAGTCACCCTCGACGAGGAACAGCTCGGAGCGCGCCGGATCCTTTTCCTGGCAATCTGCAAGCTTGCCCGGCAGGCCGGCGATATCGAGCACGCCCTTGCGCCGCGTCATCTCGCGGGCCTTACGCGCGGCCTCGCGGGCACGCGCCGCATCGATGATCTTGGCCGTGATCGCCTTCGCCTCGGCCGGCGACTCGAGTAAAAATTCCTCCATTTTCTCGGCACTTACCGACTCGACCACGGTACGGACCTCGGACGAGACCAGTTTTTCCTTGGTCTGCGACGAGAACTTCGGATCAGGGCACTTGACCGAGATCACCGCGGTGAGGCCCTCGCGGGCATCGTCGCCGACCATGCTGACCTTGGCCTTCTTCGCAAACCCCTCATTCTCTATATATTGATTCAGCGTGCGGGTCAGCGCCGAACGGAAGCCGGCCAGGTGCGTGCCGCCATCCCGTTGCGGTATGTTATTGGTGTAGCAGAAAATATTTTCCTGATACGAGTCATTCCACTGCATCGCGACCTCGACAGTCACGTCGTTGCGCTCGCTGCAGAAATGGACGACGGTCGGGTGCAACGGCGTCTTGTTGCGATTCAGGTGCTCGACGAAGGCGCGGATGCCGCCCTCGTACTCGAAGACATCGACCTTCCCGCTGCGCTCGTCCTGGAGGCGAATGCGTACCCCATTGTTTAGAAAGGATAATTCTCGAAGACGCTTGGCCAGAATGTCATAATGGAACTCGGTGTCGGTGAAGATCGATGGGCTCGGCTTGAAGCGGATCTCGGTACCGGTCTGGTCGGAATCCCCAACGACGACCAGCGGCGCCTGGGGCTCACCCATCACATAATGCTGTTCGTGGATATGGCCGTTCCGGCGGATCGTCAGCTTCAGCGACTCGGACAGGGCGTTGACGACCGAGACGCCGACGCCGTGGAGCCCACCGGAGACCTTGTAACTGTTGTCGTCGAACTTGCCGCCCGCGTGCAGCACAGTCATGATGACCTCGGCCGCGGACCGCTGTTCCTCGGGATGGATGTCGACCGGGATGCCGCGACCGTTGTCGACGACGGTGACCGCGCCGTCGCTGTGGATCGTGACACTGATGTCGTTACAGTGACCGGCCAGCGCCTCGTCGATCGAGTTGTCGACGACCTCGAAGACCATGTGGTGCAGGCCGGTGCCATCGTCGGTATCACCGATGTACATGCCCGGGCGCTTGCGCACCGCGTCCAGCCCTCGCAAGACCTTGATCCGCGATGAATCGTAACTCCCGGTCTCTTCCGTCGACATCGCCTTCTCCGCTTGAAACACCTGTCCGGGCAGGATTATAGCACTTCCTCGAGCCTGCCATGTTCCACGTGAAACATGCGGCATTCGCGGTCCCGCAGGAAGTCGGCGAGCCGCGCCTCGCTGCTGGTCACGATGACCTGGAGCCCGCATTCGCCGACCCGGTCGAGCAGGCGCCGGCTGTGGCGGTCATCGAGTTCGGCGGTCAGGTCATCGAGCAGCAGCAACGGCTGGCGCCCGGTCATCGCATGCAGGGTCAGGGCCTGGGCAAGATTCAGCGCGTAGACCATGACCTTGAGCTGCCCGCGTGACAGGCGCTCGTGGATGGGAACGCCACCGACCCGGAACACGATATCGGCCCGGTGCGGTCCAAAGCGGGTGAAGCGGGCGGCGCGATCGCCGCGCAGGGCCTGGTGGAGGAGTTCTGGATACGGGATCTCGCGGTCCCAGCCGGGCAGATGGTCGGCCGTGATCTCGTCGTCGATCTCCAGCAAGGCCCCCAGCTCAATGAAGGCCGGTAACAGGGCCTCGAGATAACGCTGACGCTGGGCATCGATCAGGCTCGCCGATTCCGCGAGATCGGGATCCCAGACCTGAACCCGGGGATCATTGCCCTGTTGCAGCATCGAATTGCGCTGGCGCAAGGCCCGCCGATAGCGCTGCCATGCCGGCAGGAACGCCTGTTCCACGTGGAACAATCCGCGGTCGAGCAACTGTCGGCGCCAGGCCGGCCCCTCGGTGAAGACGCGGTGGCTCTCTTGATGCAGCGTCACCAGCGGGAGCAGGCGCGCCAGTTCGGAGATCCTGGTCACGGGTTTGCCTTGCGCGCGCAGCCGGATGCGGGAGCGACCACGCTCGAATTCGAGGCCTATCGGCTGCATCCCCTGCGCGGGAATCGCCAGTTCCGCGCTGATCGTCATGGCCACGGCGTCATGCCGGAGCACGTTTACGAGCTGGCGGGTGCGAAAAGACTTGCCGCAGGAGAGGATGTGAATGGCCTCGAGCAGGCTCGATTTGCCGCTCGCGTTCACGCCCTGGATGATATTCAGCGCCGGTGAGAGGCGCATGTCGAGATCGGCCAGATTCCGGACCCGCGAGAGCTGGAGCCGCGTGAGTCTCATCGGTCGGGAAGACGGCGGGGACGATCCCCCTGCGCAACCGGCGTGGACCGGCTGCGCGGTCCCGCCATCGCTGCGCAGGGGTCGATCAACGGCGACTAGAGCCGTATCGGCATGACGATGTGCTTGGAACCGGCCTCGCCGATGCCCTGGACCAGGCAGGAGCTGTTGGCGTCGAGCATGGTCAGCGTCACCTCATCGCTGTGGCCGGCCGACAGCGCATCGAGCAGGTAATTGACGTTGAAACCGATCTCGAGCGTCTCGCCGGCATAGCGGACCTCGAGTTCTTCCTCGGCCTCTTCCTGCTCCGGATTGTGTGCGGTGATGCGCAGCAGGTTGTCCGAGAAGTGCAGGCGAACGCCGCGGTATTTCTCGTTAGAGAGGATCGACACGCGATTCAGGGCCCGGCTCAGCGCATCGCGCTGACACTGCGCCACCTTGTCGCCACCGCTCGGGATGACGTTCTGGTAGTCCGGAAAGCGGCCGTCGATCAACTTGGACGTAAAGTGCATCTCCGGCGTATTGACCTGGATGAAGTTGCTGCCGACGCACAGCTCGGCCTCGTCATCGCTGTCGGCGAGCAGGCGCAGGAGCTCCTGGATGGCCTTGCGAGGAACTATAACACTATGTTTTGTTTCTATTTTCTTGGCGCTGTCGACCTCGGACATGGCGAGCCGGTGGCCGTCGGTCGCGACCAGGCGGACGCGCTGGCGCTCGACCTCGACGAGCATGCCGTTCAGGTAATAGCGAACATCCTGCTGCGCCATCGCGAAATGGGTGCAGCTGATCGCGTCGCGCAGGGCGCGCTGCGGCAGGCGAAAGCGGGACAGGTCACGGTCGACCTCGATCGCCGGGAAATCACTGGCCGGCAGCGTCGACAGGACGAAGCGGCTCTTGCCGGAACGGATCGTTGCACGTTCGCCGCTGACCGTCACCTCGATCGTGGCGTCGTCGGTCAGCGAGCGGCAGATGTCGAGAAACTTGCGCGCCGGGAGCGTGGTATCACCGGGCTGCGACTTGCCGACCTCGACCCGGGTCTGCATCTCGATCTCGAGGTCGGTGCTGGTCAGGCTCAGGGCCTGGTCGGCGACCCGGACGAGTACGTTCGACAGGATCGGCAGGGTCTGCCGGCGTTCGACGATGCCATTGACCATCTGCAGCGGTCGCACCAGTTGCTCTCTGGTTATTATGAATTTCATTATTCTAATTCCCTGATAGTAGTCATAACAAGCGCACGCCGAATCCGGGATAAGCCAAATTTCATTTTTATAATCAACAACCTGACAGATCTCATTCCTGTTGGCCAAGGGCCTGCAAAGGGCCGTTCAAGCTGTGGATCGATTGTGGATAAAACCCGGTGATGCCGGCCGGCCCGAGTTGTCCACAGTTTGCCCACATCAACCGGTCAGCATCCTCAACAGATTTGAATAGTCCTCGTTGGTCCGTGAATCGGACTGCCTGAGCTCCGCAATCTTGCGGCAGGCATGCAGCACCGTCGTGTGATCGCGGCCCCCGAAGGCCTCGCCGATCTCCGGCAGGCTGTGCCGGGTCAGTTCCTTTGCCAGCGCCATCGCGAGCTGGCGCGGGCGCGCGACCGACCGCGAGCGCCGCTTCGACAGCAGGTCCGAATAACGGATCTTGCAGTAGTCGGCGACCGTGCGCTGGATATTGTCGATCGAGACCAGTTTGTCCTGCAACGCGAGCAGGTCCTTCAGGGCCTCGCGCGCGAGCGCGAGCGAGATCGGTTGGCTGGTGAAGCGCGCGCTGGCGACGACGCGGCGCAGCGAGCCCTCGAGTTCGCGAATATTCGAGCGGATATGCTTGCCGATGAAGAATGCGACCTCGTCCGGCAGCTCGACGCCGAGCTGCACCGCCTTGCTCTTCAGGATCGCGACGCAGGTCTCGAGCTCCGGCGGGTCGATCGAGACCGTCAGCCCCCAGCCGAAACGCGATTTCAGGCGCTCCTCGAGGCCGCCGACCTCCTTCGGGTAGCGGTCGCAGGTCATGACAATCTGGCTCTGGCCTTCGATCAGCGTATTGAAGGTGTGAAAGAACTCCTCCTGGGAGCGTTCCTTGTTGGCGAAGAACTGGATGTCGTCGATCAGCAGCGCGTCGACCGAGCGGTAATAGCGCTTGAATTCGTTGATCGTGTTGTGGCGCAGGGCCTTGATCATGTCACCGACGAAGCGCTCGGAATGGACATAGACGACGCGCGCGCGCGGATTGCGGCTGACCATCATATTGCCGATCGAATGCATCAGGTGCGTCTTGCCGAGGCCGACCCCGCCGTAAATGAACAACGGGTTATAGGATGTGCCCGGATTATCGGCGACCTGGTTCGCGGCGGCGCGCGCGAGCTGGTTCGACTTGCCCTCGACGAAGCTCTCGAAGGTGAACTCGCGCTTGAGCCCGTGGACATGAGGGGTCCGGTCACGGTCGTTCTGGCGACTGAATTCGGTGCCCTGGCCGAACTGCGCGGCGTTGTCTGGCACGGACGTCCTTCCGTGCAGGCCATTGTTGTTGGCCCCGGGTGCCCCGCCCGCGTTGCCGACGCCGGCCGTACCGTTGGTCACGACTGAGGTGCCGACCTCGAGCGAGACCTGCAGCGATTCACCGTCGCGCAGGCGGCCGGTGATCTCCGAGATCTGCTCCTTGAAGCGTTCGTTGACCCAGTCGAGGACGAAGCGGTTCGGGGCAAGGAGGCGCAGCGTGGAGTCGTCCTCGATCGCCTGCAGCGGACGGATCCAGGTATTGAATTGCTGTGAGGTGAGCTCGGTTTCCAGGTGGTCGAGGCATTTTTTCCAGAGCGAGCTTTCCACGGAAAACAAAACCTCCTGTGCTTTCGCGAGCGCGGATGCCGGTAAGGGTGACGCGGGTGAAGATCACGGAGTGTATACCTCTTTCCGGGTGTAATCCATACCTCCGCCCCCGCCGCCACGGCCTTCGCGATTGACACCGGGCAGGGATAACTGCTACTGTTTCACCCTTTGTTTTTCGCTCGGCAATGACCTGATTTTCAGGGGATTTTCAAACCCATTCTGTCATCTAGTTGGTGGTGTGCAAGGATCATGAAAAGGCCATATCAACCCAGTGTCCTCAAACGCAAGAGAACCCACGGCTTCCGCGCGCGCATGCAGACGGCAACCGGACGCGCCGTGCTGAGTCGTCGCCGCGCGAAGGGCCGGGTGCGGTTGAGCGCTTAGTCCCGCCGGTCCGACCGATACCGTATTGGCAGAGGCCCGTCACGGATTCGGGAAATCATACCGGCTACTGAAGCCGGCTGAGTTCCAGCATGTGTTCCAGGGTGGACAGCGGCGCTCCGCCAGCCAGTTCGCGGTATACTGGCGCCCGAATTCGCTCGCCCATCCCCGCCTCGGCATCGCGATCTCGCGCAAGTGCACGCGCAGCGCCGTGGTCCGCAATCGGATCAAGCGCATCGCCAGGGAGGCGTTTCGGGTACGCAAGGAAGGGCTGGGCGGTATCGATATCGTATTTCTCGCCCACGCAGGCGCCGCGACGCATGACGCGAAGCGATTGCGCGCGATTTTTGAGAGTCATTTTGCCGGGATCGAAAGATGCGAACGCTCCTGACAGGCATCATCAAGGTCTATCGCTACGCGATCAGCCCGTTTCTGGGGGATCGCTGCCGCTTTTATCCCAGCTGCTCCTGCTACGCCGAGGAGGCGGTCATGCGCCATGGCGTGCTGCGCGGCGGCTGGCTGGCCCTGCGCCGGCTCGCGCGTTGTCATCCGTTTCATGAAGGCGGCGTCGATCCGGTCCCCGAACCCTCCGGCCACAAGCACCCGGGACACGTGAGCCGCCATGGATAACCAGCGCATCCTGTTGTTCTTCGCCCTGTCGTTCGTCCTGCTGATGATCTGGCAGGCCTGGACCTCGGAAAGCACGACCACCGAACAACCCCCGGTCGCGATCGAGAACGGTGTGCAGCCGCCGGCGGACATGCCGTCGGTGACGTCGGGACCAGCGGCGCCGTCGCCGGAGATGGCCGAAGCGCCGGATGCGGCAGCGCCCGAGACACCGCGCATCCCGGAGACCCTGCCGCGCGGTGACCGTATCAAGGTCGTCACCGACCTGATGGAGGTCGAACTCGATACCACCGGCGGCGACATCCGCGAACTGCTGCTGCTCGCGCATCCGATCTCGGCACGCGAACGTGACCGGCCGTTCCGGTTGATGGAAGATCGCGCCCATCGTATCTTCATCGCGCAGAGCGGCCTGCTTTCCGACCGCGCCGCGCCCGACCACTATGCGCACTACAGCGCCGAGCGCAGCGAGTACCGTCTCGAAGACGGCGCCGACCGCCTCGTCGTGCCGCTGCGCTGGGAAAGTCCCGAAGGCATCGTCGTCACCAAGCGCTATACCTTCACCCGCGACAGCTATGTCATCGATGTCGAGCACCGGGTCGAAAACCGGAGCGACGCCGCCTGGACCGGCTATCAGTATCGCCAGCTCCAGCGCACGCGGCCGGGCAGCGAGGAGGGTTCGTTCTTCCTCTATACCTATACCGGCGCGGTCATCAACACGCCCGACAAGAAATACGAGAAGTTCGACTTCGACGACATGGACAGCGCCGACCTGAACGTCCAGGTCAACGGCGGCTGGCTCGCGGTGCTGCAGCACTATTTCCTCGGTGCGATGCTGCCCGACCCGAACGACACGAACACCTTCTATACGAAGGCGCCGAAGGACCGTCCCTATGTCATCGGCATGCTGTCCGGTTCGAAGGAGATTGCGGCCGGCGCCGTCGACAGCTTCAATGCCCGTTTCTACATCGGCCCGAAGGAGCAGGATCGCCTGAAGGAGGTCGCCGAGGGCCTGCGCCTGACCGTCGACTACGGCATCCTGACCTTCCTCGCCCAGCCGCTGTTCTGGCTGCTCGGCCACATCTTCGATCTGGTCGGCAACTGGGGTGTCGCGATCATGATCCTGACGCTGCTGATCAAGATCGTGTTCTACAAGTTGTCCGAGGCCAGCTATCGATCGATGGCAAACATGCGTCGCCTGACGCCCCAGATCACCCAGATCCGCGAGCGTTACGGTGACGACCGCCAGCGCATGAGCCAGGCGATGATGGAGATCTACAAGAAGGAAAAGATCAATCCGCTCGGCGGCTGCCTGCCGATCCTGGTGCAGATCCCGGTCTTCATCGCGCTGTACTGGGTGCTGCTCGAGAGTGTCGAGATGCGTCAGGCCCCGTTCATGCTGTGGATCCAGGACCTGTCGGTGCGCGATCCGTTCTACGTGCTGCCGGTGCTGATGGGTATCTCGATGTTCGTGCAGATGCAGCTGAACCCGCCGCCGCCGGACCCGCTGCAGGCGAAGTTGCTGAAGGTCCTGCCGTTCGTGTTCACGCTGTTCTTCGCGTTCTTCCCGGCCGGCCTCGTGCTGTACTGGGTCACGAACAGCGTGCTGTCGATCGGCCAGCAGTGGTTCATCATGCGTCGCATCGACAAGGCCGCCGAGGCCGCGAAGGCGGCGAAGTCGGACAAGGCGGCCGCCAAGGATTAACCACTGTCGCTGCCGGTCAGACGGGTTCGTTCGCGCTGCGAATTCGCCTGAAGCCAGCGGGTCGGAGTCCACTGGCGGGAATTTACGGCCGCAGGGATGCGGCCGTTAAGCGTACAGGGATGTATTCACAGCGATTCCCGCCAGTGGACTCCGACCCGCTGGCTTCCGCCACCGCACTCTGCGCGAACGAACCCGTCTGACCCCGTTAGAGGGCGCATGGACCTGAACGCCGACACCATTGCCGCGATCGCGACGCCGCCGGGGCGCGGCGGCATCGGCATTGTGCGCATCTCCGGTCCGCTGGCGCGGCGGATCGCGGTCGCGGTGACCGGACGCGAGCCGGCGCCGCGCCGCGCGACGCTGTGCACCTTCATCGATGCACACGGCGAACCGATCGACAGCGGACTCGCGCTGCTGTTTCCCGCACCGCATTCCTTCACCGGCGAGGACGTGCTCGAACTGCACGGTCACGGCAGTCCGGTCGCGCTCGACATGCTGCTCGAACGCCTCATCACGCTCGGCGCCCGGCATGCGCGCCCCGGCGAATTCTCCGAACGCGCGTTTCTGAATGACAGGATCGACCTCGCCCAGGCCGAGGCGATCGCCGACCTGATCGACAGCGGCTCGCGCGCGGCCGCACGCTCGGCGCTGCGCTCGCTGCAAGGGGAATTCTCCGCGCGCGTGCACACGCTGGTCGAACAGCTGACCCTGCTGCGCGTCCACGTCGAAGCCGCGATCGATTTTTCCGATGAGGATATCGACTTCCTCGCCGACGAGACACTGCGCGCGCGCTTCCGCGAACTCGAACAGGATCTTGAGGGGCTGACCGCCGCGGCGCGCCAGGGGCGGTTGCTGCGCGAAGGCATCACCGTCGTCATTGCCGGCGCGCCGAACGTCGGCAAGTCGAGTCTGCTGAACCGGCTCAGTGAGCGTGAGACGGCGATCGTCACCGACATCCCCGGCACCACGCGCGACCTGCTGCGCGAGTACATCTCGATCGACGGGCTGCCGCTGCACGTCGTCGATACCGCCGGGCTGCGTGACAGCGACGATCCGGTCGAGCGCATCGGTATCGATCGCGCGCGTGCCGAGATCGCCGAAGCCGATCGCATCCTGCTCGTGCTCGACGATGCCGGCCCGCATGCGGACCGGCGCCCTGATGAACTTGTCGCCGATCCCGGCATCGCGGCGCGCATGACGGTGCTGCACAACAAGATCGATCTCAGCGGGGGCGCGCCCGCGATCTCGACCGGCGCGGATGGCGTGACCCGCATAGGCATATCGGCGCGCACCGGCGCCGGCCTCGATCTGTTACGGCGGCATCTCAAGGAATGCGCCGGCTATCTCGACGCGGAGTCTTCCGCGTTCATCGCGCGTGAACGCCATATCGACGTCTTGCGGCGCGCCGGGGAGTTTCTGCGTAGCGGGCGGGACAGCCTGGAACGGAAGCGCGCGTTCGAACTCTCCGCCGAGGATCTGCGCCAGGCGCAACGGGTGTTGGGTGAGATTACCGGGGAGGTCGGGAGCGAGGAATTGCTGGGGAGGATTTTTTCGAGTTTTTGCATCGGCAAGTGAGCATCCCCCCTGGCCCCCCTTCGCAAGCGAAGGGGGGGTAATGGAGACACCCGCACTTCGCAAGCGAAGGGGGGTAATGGAGACACCCGCACTTCGCAAGCGAAGGGGGTAATGGAGACCTCCGCTCATCGCAAGCGAAGGGAGTGATGGAGACACCCGCCACCCCCCTTCGCTTGCGAAGGGGGGCAGGGGGGATGCCGGTCAGATCAGTCCTTGTACGCCTCTACCGCAAATTCGAGACGCATCTCGTCGCCGATCGCCGGCAACGCGTAGTTCACGCCGAAGTCCGAGCGCTTGATCGTCGTATGCGCGTCGAAGCCGCACAGCTCGCGGTCGTTCATCGGGTTCTTGCCGCAGTTGATGCGGGTGACGTTCAGCTTGACCGGCTTGCTGACACCCATGATCGTCAGGTTACCCTCGACGGTCGCAGTGTTGTCGTCATGGATCGTGACCTTGGTCGACTTGTAGGTGATGTCCGGGAACTCGGCCGCATTGATGAAGTCCGGCGAGCGCAGATGGTCGTCGCGCTTCTCGTGCGCGGTGTCGATCGAGTCCGCATCGATCGTGATATCGACCGAGCCGGTCTTGCCGGCGAGATCGACGGTCAGCTTGCCGGTGGTCTTGTTGAAGCGGCCCTGCATCGTCGAGAAGCCGAGGTGATCGATCTTGAAATACGGATAGGTGTGAGTCGGGTCGATCGTGTATGAGGCGCCGGCGGCCGAAGCGTTGAACGACAGGCCGACCAGGGCCAGGGACAGCGGGACTGCGATAAGTGCCTTGCGTAGCATGGGTTGCTCCTTGGGTTGGGTGGATCAGAAAACCAGGGTGATGGCGATCGCGGCGCCGGCGGCCGGCAGCACCCACAGGCAGGCGACGAGCCCTTTGCCGATGACGCCGAATCGCTGCGGCACCGGCAGGTGCGCGAGTACCGGCACCAGCACCAGCGGCAGCAGGCTGTACCACGGCAGGCGCGCGAACACGACCGAGGCGATGCCGATCAGCGCGCACAGCAGCGGGATCGGCACCGAGAAGCCGCCGCGCGGCGCGAATTCGCCGCGGATCAGGAAGACGAGGGTATAGGCGCCGACCGCCGCGGCAACCGCGCCGCCGAGCTGGCCGAGCAGTGCCGACGAGCCGAGCAGGGCGCTGACGCCGGTGCCGATGCCGAGCGCGAGACAGGCGACGATGGTTGCGACCGGCTTGTCGCGCAGCGTGTCGACGCCGCCGACCAGCCAGGCGGCATAGGCCGTCGCCGGGATTGCGAGCAGCCACAGCTCCATGCCCTCACGGCGCAGCACCATCGGCCAGATCATCCACAGCGCGGCGCCGGCTGCCGCGGCGCCGAGCAGCCACGGACGGACCTTGTCGACGAAACGCGGCAGCAGTTCGATCAGGAGTCCGATCGCGACCGCGCCGAGGCCGGCGAGCAACAGCTTGCGCGTGCTGGTCAGCGGCATGAACTGGAAGCCGACGATCATATAGACCGCGGTGTAGAACGCGGCCGCGAAGCCGAGGCCGGCGACCCAGCCGCCGAGCGGGCGCAGCAACAGCGCCACGACGAACGCGATCGTGAACGGCGCGATCGCGGACTGGAACAGCGGATTGTTGAGCCAGGCGTCGAGCATGCTTGTCTGTGGCCTCGGGATGTCCTAGTGTTCTGATAAGTCTTAGACCATGATACAGAAAGATCGGTCGACAACAATCATGTACAATATAAAAACATTGTTTCCATAATCTATCTAATGGGTCCGATCGATGACATGCTGCTCTTCACGCGCCTGGTCGAGCAGAAAAGCTTCAGCGCAGTGGCCGCGAGCGAGAATATCTCGCGCTCGCTGGTCAGCAAGCGCATCAGCCGCCTCGAGGACAGGCTCGGCGTCCAGCTGATCAACCGCACGACGCGCCGCCTCGAGATGACCGAGGCCGGCCGCACCTTCTATGAGTATTGTCGCCAGATGGAGGCGACCTGGCAGGAGGCCGAGGCCGCGGTCGGTGAGATCCGCCGCGAACCGCGCGGCACGCTGCGGATCAACGCGCCGGTCATGATCGGCCAGATCGTGCTGCCGTCGATCATCGGCGGCTTTCTCGCGAAATATCCCGATGTCCATATCGTGCTCGATCTCAACGATCATTACGTCGATATCATCGAGGGAGGTTACGACGTTGTGATCCGTGTAGGCAAGCTGAAGGATTCCAGCCTGCGCGCGCGTACCCTCGGCAAGACGCGGCTGCACCTGTATGCCCACGAGGACTATATCGCACGACGCGGCATGCCGAAAACACCGAGGGATCTGGAGGGTCACAACTGTCTCGCCTATCGCTTCAAGAGCGGCGACGCCTACGAGTGGGATTTTGCCGGGCCGAACGGGCGCGAGTCCGTCGAGATCCACGCCAACCTGACCGCGAACAACGGCGCGCCGCTGTACCTGGCCGCGAAGGACGGACTCGGCATCGCGCGTCTGCCGGCGATCTACGAGCAGGCCTATGGCAAGGAGGGGATGGTCTACGTACTCGAGGATTACGCGATCGACGCCGAGATCCACGCCATCTACGCCGCGACCCGCCGTCCGCCGCTGAACACGCGCTACTTCATCGACTGGCTGGCGGAGCATCTGACCGGGATTTGATCACATCCCCCCTACCCCCTTTCGCTTGCGAAGGGGGGATCTATAGATGGTCCACGAGTTTGCCGGTGGTCTGGCGCAGGCGCAGGCTGACCATCGTGGCGATCTGCCACAGCAGGCGATTGCCGATGCGGGCGCGCTCCTCGCAGATGCGCTGGAGGTTGTCGCGCGACAGCAGTACCAGCGTCGAATCCTGGGCGGCGACGACCGTTGCCGAATATGGCTGGCCGTCGATGACCGACATCTCGCCGATCGGCTTGCCGGCGGCGACGTCGGCGATCTTTTTCATTGCGCCCTTCCCGCTGTCCTTGTGCACCTCGAGCTTGCCCTCGAGCAGCAGGCACATATGTGCGTTGCGTTCGCCCTCGCGGAAGATCGTCGCCCCCTTCGCGACCGAGAGCACGGTCAGGTAATCGATCAGCGCGGCGATCTCGTCGCGGCTGAACTGCGCGAACATCGGCGTGCGTTCGAGTCTCGGGATCAGTTCATGTCTGTGCATCACGCTCATCCGTGTGTCAGGGCCGAAACAGCGCGATCTCGCGGCGCAGGCGCCGCAACTGCTGCAGGGTGCCGATGCCGCCGTAGCGAATCGCGACATAGCGGCGGTTGATCGAGTCGATCGCGGCGGCCAGATCCGGGCGCTGGCCACGTGCGCGGATCGCGAACTCGACTGGTCCTTCCGCCGGCGCGCGGCGAATGCCGCGGCGTGCAAGTTTTGCGCAGAAGCGTTCGTAGAGACGGGCCGCCGGATCGCCATCGTTACTGCGTCGGAACAGCAGCGCGAATGCGATCAGCAGTAACAGCACGGCGACAGCGGCAAGCATCGCCAGCGTCATGCCCAGCCACGAACGCAGACCGAGATTAGACAGCAGGGCGAGCTGATTGTCCGGTCCATAGGCGAGCACCCACAGATTCCAGCGGTTGTTCAGCGTATCCCAGCCAAAACTTGCCTGGCGCCACAGTTGACCGAGCATACCCCTTTCGAGGCCGCCGCGCATCGCTGACCGCTCGTCGAGCAGCGATTCGCCGCTGCCGCGTTCGATGCGTTGCGGTGCGACCGCGGCGGTCGGGTCGATGCGCACCCAGCCGCGGCCGTCGAGCCAGATCTCGGCCCAGGCATGCGCGTCGCGCTGGCGCACGATCAGGTAGTCGCCGATAGGATTCAGCTCGCCGCCCTGGTAGCCGGTGACGACGCGCGCCGGGATGCCCGCAGCCCGCATCAGCACCGTGAAAGCAGCCGCGTAATGTTCGCAAAAACCGTGGCGGGTGCCGAACAGGAAGTCGTCAACCGGATCGCGCCCGGGCAGCAACGGCGGGTTCAGCGTGTAATGAAACGGCTCGTTACCAAAGTGATCGAGCGCACGCTGCACGATCGCCTCGCCGCCGCCGCCCTCTCGGCGCCACTGGTCGCCGAGCGCACGGGCGCGCGGGTTCGCGGCCGGCAGTTGCAGCGCGCGGGCGCGTTCACTAGCGGTCATGCGAAGCGCGCGATAACCGGTATGCGATTCGACGCGATAGCGGGTCAACTGGCGCACCGGCCGGTTCGCGAGCAGCAACAGGTCGGCGCTGTGACGGCTGCCTTCCGGCGCGGTGGCCGGCATCTCCAGCGCGAACAGCCAGCGACGATCGTGCGGTTCGAGCGTGACGGTATAGGCGATCGACGGGCCGGCCGGCATGAATGCCGGCGCCTCGAGCGCGAGCGGTATCGACTCGTCGCGCCCGTCGGGCGACCACTCGCGTCCGTCGGTATGCCAGAACACCGGGCCACGCCAGTAGAGCTGTTCCTGCGCCGGCGGCATCCCTTCAAAGCTGACGCGGAAGGCGACGCGGTCGGACTGCCCGAGCGCGCTGATGCTCCCCGGCGACATCGAGTCCGACAGGCCGGTCATCCCGCTCCAGGCATCGTCGGGCAGATTCCACAGCGGCGCCGGCAGACGCGGGAACAGCACGAACATGATCAGCATCAGTGGCAGGGCCTGTGCCAGCAGGATACCGCTGTGCCGGATCAGCGGACGCAGCGCGGTTGCGCCCGCCGTTGCCACCGGGGCCGGATGATTCAGTTCGATCAGCGTCGCGGTCAGCAGCACCAGCGCGACCGCGAGGATCGTGAAGGTCACGAGTTCCTGGGAGAACAGCACCATCGTCACGGTGAGAAAGTAACCGAGGAAGACGACGATGACGGCGTCGCGATGACGGCGCACCTCGAGCAGCTTGAGCCCGAGCATGATGACCAGCAGCGCCGCGCCGGCATCGCGTCCGAAGACCGTGCCAAAGCTCAGGAACACGCCCGACAGCGCCACTGCCGTCAGCAGTGTGCGCGCCGGCATTCCGGGCAATGGCCAGCCGCGATGCGCGGCGAACCAGCGCCAGGCCGCGAAGGCGGCAAAGAAGAGGATCACGATCAACGGCAGGTGTGTCGTGTGCGGCAACAGTGCAACCGTGAGCGCGAGCAACATGAGATCGACCGAGCGCCGCCCGAGTGGCGGGTCGTATCGCGCAGACCAGCCGATCATCTCGCGCCCCCGAACAGCGCCAGCGTCTCGAGGCAGGCATCGCGGTGTGGTTCACCCTGCCCCGGCGCGATCGTGACCCCGGGCAGTCGCAGACCGTAATGGCGTCTCTGCCGGTCGGCATCGAGTACCGCGCGGCACAGTCGGCTCAGCCGCGCCTCCGTGTCGTGTCCTTCATGATCACGCCAGTCGAGCCAGACCTCGCCGCCCTGGTCCTCGGCGAAGACCTTGGTATAGAGCTTCTGCCCGCGCGCGGCAGCCTTCCAGTCGATATGACGCGGCGAATCGCCGGGCCGGAAGTCGCGATAGCCGTGGAAGTCGTCATTGCCGGGGGATGGGTGCGTGCGTGACTCGCCCTGGTCGCCGGCCGGTCGCGGCGGCGCCGCCGCGCTCGCGGGCCGCGGATAGACGATGCAGCTGGTCTCGAGCGCGACCAGCGACCAGGCGCGGAACAGGCCGAGCGGCCAGGTGCTGAACACGGTCACGAGTCCAAGCGGGCGGCGGCCGCGTCGGCGCGTCGGCGCAGCGATCTCGAGACGGCTCTCGCCGTTGCCCGCGACATCGACGAATCGAGGTGGCTCGCCTTCGGCCTGGATGCCGAGCGCGCAGCGCGGCGCCGCGCCATCATTGTGGACCAGGATCCTGTAGCGGGCACGGTCGCCGCAATAGACGGGTTCACTGCGACCGGCGCGAAAACTCAGTCCGGCGAGATTGCGGTAGGTGTGCAGCAACGAGACCAGTCCGGCGCCGATCAGCAGGAAGGTCAGCAGAAAACCGGCGCTGTTGCCGTAGTTTGCCGCGCCAATCAGCATCACGAAGGTCAGCACCGCAAACAGTACGCCATAGCGTGTCGGCAGGATGAAGATCCGGTTGCGCTGCAGGCGCACCGGCTGATCGCGCGGCGCGCGACGGCGATCGATGTCGAGCCATCGATGGAGTCTGTGCGCGAGCGAGCCGAGCGACAGGTCCATGTGATCGCTCAGGGAATCGGCACGGAGGCGAGTTGCGCGATCAGTTCAGCGGGCGTGGCGCCGGGGTGGTCCTGTCCCGCTTGCAGGCGATGGTGGACGACACTCGGCAGCACGGCCTGGAGGTCTTCGGGGATCGTGTGGCTGCGTCCGTCCATCAGCGCCCAGGCCTGCGCGCTGCGCAGCAAGGCGAGACCGGCGCGCGGTGACAGCCCGTGACGGAACCACGCGCTCTCCCGGCTGAACGCGAGCAGGGCCTGCAGGTAATCGATCATCGCATCGGACGCGAGGATCGTGCCGACGCGTGCCTGGATCGCCAGCATTGCTTCGGGATCGAGGCTCGGCGTCAGCGACTTCACCAGGTCGCGGCGGTCTGCGCCCTTCAGCAACTGGCGCTCTGCGGCGCGGTCCGGATAGCCCATGTGCAGGCACATCAGAAAGCGATCGAGCTGCGATTCGGGCAGATTGAAGGTGCCGAGCTGGTGCGTCGGGTTCTGCGTCGCGATGACGAAGAACGGCTGCGGCAGTGGCCAGGTCTCTCCCTCGGTCGTGACCTGGCCCTCTTCCATCGCCTCGAGCAGTGCGCTCTGCGCCTTCGGCGTCGCGCGATTGACCTCGTCGGCGAGGACCACCTGCGAGAACACAGGCCCGGGATGGAATTTGAACTGCTGGCCGTGGGTATCGTAGATCGACACCCCGAGGATGTCCGCCGGCAGGATGTCGCTGGTGAACTGGATGCGCTGGAATTCGAGCCCGAGGCTGCGCGCGAGCACATGCGCCAGCGTGGTCTTGCCGACGCCCGGCAGGTCCTCGATCAGCAGGTGGCCGCGAGCGATCAGGCAGGCCACGGCGAGACGGACGATGTCCTCCTTGCCGAGGACGATGCGGCCGATGTCGGCGATGACCTTGTCGAGGATGCGGGCGGGGGGGGTATCGAGGGTCTCGGCGGTGGTCGGCTGGCGCATGGCGGTATATATAGAGTTACGGCGGCGCGGCTGCGCCATCCTCCATTTAACGGCCGCGCGGGGCAATCCCTTGATCCGGAACCGCCCCTGGCCCTTCGATGCCCACTGAAATTCCTGTATCATGCTGATTTCCTTTGGATAGCCCGGGTTTTTCCGCGATCATGCAGGTCCAGGACGACAGCTTCGATGTCATCGTCGTCGGCGGCGGCCATGCCGGCGTCGAGGCCGCGCTCGCGTCCGCCCGCGCCGGGGTCCGCACCCTGCTCCTGACCCACAACGTCGAGACCGTCGGCCAGATGAGCTGCAACCCGGCGATCGGCGGCATCGGCAAGGGCCACCTGGTCCGCGAGATCGATGCGCTCGGCGGCCTGATGGCCGGCGCCGCCGACCGGGCCGGCATCCATTTCCGCACCCTGAACGCGAGCAAGGGCCCGGCGGTGCGTGCGACCCGCGCCCAGGCCGACCGCGCGCTGTACCGGGCCGCGGTCCGCCGCGCGGTCGAAAATGCCCCGAACCTGCGCCTGTTCCAGCAGGCGGTCGGCGACCTGATCGTCGACGGCGAACAGGTGCGCGGCGTCGTCACCGAGGCCGGCCTGCGCTTTCATGCGCCGGCCGTCGTGCTGACCGTCGGCACCTTCCTCGGCGGCCGCATCCATATCGGCGAGGCGAATCATGCCGGCGGCCGGGCCGGCGACCCGCCGTCGATCGCACTCGCGGCGCGGCTGCGCGAACTGCCGTTCCGCGTCGGCCGCCTCAAGACCGGCACGCCGCCGCGCCTCGACGGCCGCAGCCTCGACTATGCGCTCATGAAGGCACAGCCCGGCGACGAGCCGCGCCCGGTGTTCTCGTTCCTCGGCCACCGCGACGAGCACCCGAGCCAGGTGGCCTGCCATATCACCGCGACGACCGAACGCACGCACGAGATCATCCGCGCCGGCCTCGACCGCTCTCCTTTATATAGCGGCGTCATCGAAGGCGTCGGGCCGCGTTACTGTCCGTCGATCGAGGACAAGGTCGTGCGCTTCGCCGACAAGAACTCGCACCAGGTCTTCGTCGAACCGGAAGGCCTCGACGTCCACGAGGTCTACCCGAACGGGATCTCGACGAGCCTGCCCTATGATGTACAGCTCGCGCTGGTGCGCTCGATCACCGGCTTCGAGCATGCGCACATGACGCGCCCCGGCTACGCGATCGAGTACGACTACTTCGATCCGCGCGATCTGGCGCCGACGCTCGAGACGCGCTTCATCGAGGGGCTGTTCTTCGCCGGCCAGATCAACGGCACCACCGGTTACGAAGAGGCCGCCGCGCAGG
>CAYLKC010000037.1:16911-18078 GCA_964384095.1 uncultured Chromatiales bacterium | reverse complement strand
GCGGTCGGCCCCGACCGACCGCCTGCGCCCGCATATGTCGAGGATGATCGCCTCAAGCCGGCGGCGAAGGTCGAGGGCGCCGCGGCGGGAGGCTTCATCCGCCAGCTGTGGTCATCACTGTTCGGGGCGCGCCCGGCCGAGACCGAGTCCGGGACCGTCGCCGAGACCGCCGAAGCCGCGCCCAGGCCATCCCGGCCGGCGCAGACCGGCGAGGCACGCACCTCCTCCGGCCGCCCGCAATCCCAGGGACAGCAGGGTCAGGGCAATCGCCGTGGCGGACGCGGGGGACGCACCCGACGCAGCGGCCAGGGCGATGGCCCGTCGTCACAGCGTTCGCGTCACGAGGGTCGCGGCGATGGCGCCCGGCCGCCGCAGACGGCGGCCGAATCGCGACCCGCGCAGCCTGTCTCCGCAGAGGCCGCGCCGCAGGGCGGCGAGGCCGCAGAGTCCCCGTCGGCTGCCCAGTCCGCCGGCCAGGGCGCCACGTCCGGCCAGACAGCGACCCAGACACCGGCACAGGGTTCCGGTCGTGGACGCCGCCGTCGCGGCCGGGGCGGACGCGGCCGCGACCGTGATCGCGGCGAACAGGCCAATGCCGGCGGATCGCAGGGCCAGGACAGCGGCCCGGACAGTGCACAGGGCGGCGAGGACAGGGGCCGCGACATCCCGGCGCGACAGGACAGCGCCGCGCCGGTGAACGGCAGCGGATCACCGGCGGCCACAGCGGCCACGCCACGCCCGGAGTCGAACACCGCGACGCCCGCACCGGCCCCGGCCGCCCCCGCTGCCTCGAGCCCGGCCTACAGCGCCGCTACCTCCTCTACTTCCTCTACCGTGCCGCCGCTGAAGCCCGACTTCCGTCCGAACCCGCTGCACTCGGCGGTCAGCGGGCAGCCACCGGCACCCTCCGCGCCTGTGCAGAGACCGGAACCGGGTACGTCGGGGTCCGGGCCGGAGAGGGGTGGCCAGGAGTAGGCGAAGCCTCGCTGCGCTCGCATCCCCCCTGCCCCCCTTCGCAAGCGAAGGGGGGGAAACCGATCATCACCCTCTTCGCAAGTGAGGGGGGAAGTCAGCTCAATTCTCCCCCCTTCTGAAAGAAGGGGGGCCGGGGGGGATGCGAGCGCAGCGAGTGATGCAATGGCGTAGTGCCGCGGGCGACATCCCCCC
>CAYLKC010000037.1:0-16811 GCA_964384095.1 uncultured Chromatiales bacterium | reverse complement strand
GGATGCGAGCGCAGCGAGTGATGCAATGGCGTAGTGCCGCGGGCGACATCCCCCCCTGCCCCCCTTCGCAAGCGAAGGGGGGGACTTCAGATTCATTCTCCCCCCTTCATATCGGCTTCAGACTCCCGGCTCAGTATGGGCTCCGTCAATTACGGAGACACCGTCCATGCCGCCGTCGATACCGCAGCCGTTCGAATGCCCGTTATCCGCTTCGCCTTCAAAGGCGGAGGCGCCCGCGCGCGACGCCGTCGAGTCGTGGATCAGGAACGCCTACGCGCGTGCCTACGACGCGGCGATTGACGTCGACTATCCGGTACTGATCAGTCTGCAGGACGCCGCCGGCGAGATCGTCGCCGCCGCCGGTTATCGTCGCGCCGACAGCGGCGCGCTTTTCCTCGAGCAATACACCCGCGAACCCGTCGAAAAGGTCATGAGCCGGCTGTCCGGCCAGGCGATCGCCCGCGGACGCATCGCGGAGATCGGCAATTTCGTGTCCGCCAGCGGCGGCGCCTCGCTGCACCTCTACATGACGCTGGCGATCTGTCTGCGGCATGCCGGCATCACCCATGTGATGGTGACGGTGACCGAAGGCCTGCACCGGCGCTTCATGCGCCTCGGCCTGCATCCGTTTCTGGTCTGCGAGGCCGCCCCCGACCTGCTGGTCGGACGGGTCGATCACTGGGGACGCTACTACGAGACACAACCGAGGGTGCTCGGCGGCAGTCTCGATGACGCGATCACCCGGCTCGGCGCATTGCCGGCGATGATCCGCTTCGCCGGCAGTCCGCTGCGGGTTCGCATCCATGATGAGGCCGGCCATGAGTGAGATACGCTCCGTGCTCGAGCGTCACGCCAGGGCGCGCCCGCGGGCGATCGCGCTGACGGACGGCGATGCCGGGGTCCGCTATGGCGAACTGCCCGCGTTGATCGAAGAGCGCGCCCGCCGCCTGCGCGACCGCGGCTGCCGGGTGATCGGCTTGAGGCTCGACAACGGCATCGACTGGGTGTTGTGGGATCTCGCCGCGCTTTACGCCGGCATCGTCTGCGTGCCGTTGCCGGTGTTCTTTCATGCCGACCAATTGCGACACGCCATCGCAACCGCCGGCATCGATCACCTGGTCGCTGTCGACGGCATCCACGCCACCGGCATCATCGCCGATGTCGCGCTGTTTCCCGCCGGCACCGACAAGATCACCTTCACCTCCGGCAGCACCGGCGCACCGAAGGGGGTCTGTTTGCCGCAGGCGGGACTCGAGCGCGTCGCATCGTCGATCATCACCGTGATTGATGCAACGGAACCGGTGCGCCATCTGTCGGTGCTGCCGCTCGGGATCCTGCTCGAGAACGTCGCCGGTGTCATGGCCGCCCTGCTGTCCGGTCAACAGGTGGTCGTCCGGCCGCTTGCCGCGCTGGGCTTCGCGCGGCCGTTCTCGCCGGATTACCGCCGGCTGGTCGAGGTGGTTCGCAACGATGACATCCATACCCTGATCCTCGTCCCGGAGCTGCTGCGCGGACTGGTCGAGGCGCTCGAGCGCGGCGGGATGAGACTGCCGTCGCTGCGCTTCGTCGCGGTCGGCGGCGCCAGGGTCAGCCACGGTCTGATCCAGCGCGCCCGCGATCTCGGCCTGCCGGTCTTTGAGGGCTACGGCCTCAGCGAGTGCGGCTCGGTCGTCACGCTGAACACGCCCGGCGCCTGTCGCGCCGGCAGCGCGGGCAAACCGCTGCCGCATGCCGGCGTGTCGGTGCGCGACGGCGAGATCATCATCGACAAGCCGATCTTCACCGGCTACATCGGCGCCCCCCATGCCGGGCCATTCGCGACCGGCGATCTCGGCGCGCTTGCCGCGGACGGCTTCGTCGAGATCCGCGGCCGCGCGCGCAACCTGATCATCACCTCGTTCGGTCGCAATATCGCCCCGGAATGGGTCGAGAGCGTGCTGCTCGACGAGCCCGCGATCGCGCAGGCCTGCGTCTACGGCGACGGCCTGCCGGCGCCCTGCGCGCTGGTCGTCCCGGCCTCGGCCAACGCCGATCCGGGGGCGGCGATCGCGCGCGCGAACCAGCGTCTACCGGAATACGCGAGGATCACGCGCTGGCAAAGGGTGCCGCCGTTCACCGTCGCCGACGGCCTGATGACCGCCAACGGCCGCATGCGGCGGGACGCGGTGCTCGACCACTTCCACACATTCATTGCACAGGAGCCA
Organism: uncultured Chromatiales bacterium; assembly: GCA_964384095.1. GTDB lineage: Bacteria > Pseudomonadota > Gammaproteobacteria > SZUA-140 > SZUA-140 > JAITWN01. The sequence continues at coordinate 14,607 of CAYLKC010000037.1, read as the reverse complement.
CACGATGGGATTCTACGATCGACTCGTCACTGAAACCGAATCACAACGTCACCACCTGTACGCGGTGCCGCAACTCGTCGACGCGCTGCAGGGCAGGATCACGCGCGAGACCTACGTCGCCTACCTGACCGAGGCCTGGCACCATGTCCGCCACACCGTCCCGTTGCTGATGGCGACCGGCGCGCGCCTCGCGGACGACCGCGCCTGGTTGCGCCGGCCGATCGCCGATTACATCAGCGAGGAGATCGGTCACGACGACTGGATCCTCAACGACATCCGGGCCGCTGGCGGCGACCCCGACGCCGTCCGCGCCGGCCGTCCGCGCCGCCCGACCGAGCTGCTGGTCGCCTGGAACTACGACTTCATCGCCCGTCGCAATCCGGTCGGCTTCTTCGGCATGGTCTTCATGCTCGAGAGCACCAGCGTCGCGATCGCCCATCGCGGCGCGGAGGCGATCAAGGCCTCGCTCGGCCTGCCGCCGGAGGCCTTCTCCTACCTGCGTTCGCATGGGGCCCTCGATGTCGGGCACCTCGAATTTTACCGCGACACCGTCGAGCGCATCACCGCGCCGGAGGACCGCGCCGCGATCATCGAGGTCGCGCAGACGACGTTCCTGCTGTTCGCGGACGTGCTGCGCGCGATCCCCCGGGCTTCATCGCAACAGGGCAGCCGCGATGCAGCCTGACGGCAGGACCGTGGTCGTCACCGGCGGACTCGGCGGCATCGGCAGCGCGCTGGTCGCTCGCCTGCGCGCCGCCGGCGCGCAGGTGCGGGTCGTCGATCGGGCGAGCGAGTCCGGGGTCATCCAGGCCGATCTCGCCGATCCGGAGGCCGTCGAGCTGCTGTGCGCGCGGCTGGCGCAGGAACGCATCGATATCCTCGTCAATCTTGCCGGTCTGCTCTGGTTCGGCCGTCTCCCGGATCAGCCGACCGCCCATCTGGATGCAATGATCCGGGTCAATCTCGAGGCGCCGATCCGCCTCGCCCGGGCGGTATTGCCGGGCATGCTTGCGCGCGGACAGGGGCAGATCGTCAACGTCGGTTCTGTGTTCGGCGCCCTGCCCTATCCACATTTCGCGACCTACTCGGCGACCAAGGCCGGACTGCGGGGATTCTCCGAGGCGCTCGGTCGTGAATACGCCGGCACCGGCATCACCGTGACGCATGTCGCCCCGCGCGCGGTCGCCACCGCGCTGAACAGCGGCCTGATCCCCGAGTTGCACCGGCGCACCGGCGTCGTCAGCGACAGCGCGGACAAGGTCGCCGGTCTGCTGTTCAGGGCGATACGCGATGACCGCAAGCGTCTGACCATCGGTTTCCCGGATCGGCTGTTCGCGGCGCTGAACGGCATAGTCCCGTCCCTGATCGATCACGGACTCATCGGCAAGCGCGACATCGCCGACGCCCTGCTTGATTCAACACTCACTCCGAAGGAGAACTCTCGTGCAAAGATTGCGTAGTCATATTCTGTTCGCGTTGCTGCTGATCGCCATCACCGGCGCGCAGGCGCACGCCGGTGACCCGCTCGACCTCAAGCCGACGCTGGCGGAGGACATCGCCTGGCTGCAGACCGAGTGGGCGCGCATCAAATACCAGGTGCCTGAGGACAATGCAAAGATCGCCGCCTATAAAGGCCTCGGAGAATACGCCGCGCGCGTCAGTTCGGTCTATCCGCAACACGCCGAGCCGAAGATCTGGGAAGCGATCATCCTGTCATCCGAGGCCGGCGTTAAAAAAAGCCTGTCGTCGCTGCGCATGGTGATACGCGCGAGGGAATTGCTGGAGCATGCGATCACGATAGACGAGACCGCGCTCGGCGGCTCGGCTCACGCCTCGCTCGGCTCGCTCTATTACCAGGTGCCCGGCTGGCCGATCAGTTTCGGCAGCAACGAAAAGGCCGAGCATCATCTCAAGGCCGCCCTCGAAATCAACCCGGACGGGATTGACCCGAACTATTTCTACGGCGATTATCTGATGAGCCGCAAACAGTACGACAAGGCGGCATCGGTATTGAAGCATGCGCTCGAGGCGGCGCCCCGCGCGGGCCGGGAACTCGCTGACGCCGGCAGGCGCCAGGAGATCAAGGCGGCGCTCGCCGAAGTGGAACGGAGGTCGCCCGCCGCGGCCAGTCACGTCAATGCCAGATAGTCTCGAGGAAAGATGCGCGTATTGCTGGTCGAGGACGACAGGCAGCTCGGCAAGGCCACCGCGGCCGGTCTTCGCACAGCCTACGCGGTCGACTGGTGCCGCGACGCCGCCTCGGCCGAGGCGGCGCTCGCCACCACCGACTATGACCTCGTGGTCCTCGACATCGGATTGCCGGACCGTTCCGGTCTGGAACTGCTGAAATCGCTGCGCGCCGGCGGCGACCTGCGCCCGGTATTGATACTGACCGCGCGTGACGCGATCGAACACCGGGTGGAAGGACTCAATGCCGGCGCCGACGACTATCTGGTAAAGCCATTCGACCTCGATGAGCTGCTTGCCAGGGCCGCCGCGCTGCTGCGGCGTCGCCACGGCCGCGCCATCGCGCTGATCCGTCATCGCGACCTGGTCATCGACCCCGCAGGCCGCAGCGTACTGCGCGACGGCGCAACGGTATCGCTGTCGGCGCGGGAATTCTCGGTGCTGGAAATCCTGCTCAACAATATCGGCCGCATCGTCAACCGCACCGAGATCGAGACCCATGTCTACGACTGGTCGGGAGAGGATATCGAAAGCAACACCATCGAGGTGCACATATCGGCGCTGCGGCGAAAACTTGGCCGAGATCTCATCCGCACGGTTCGCGGCCTCGGCTACACGATTCCTGAATGAATCCGCGGCCCTACTCACTGAGGCTGCATCTGCTGGCGCTGATCAGCGTCCCGGTGATTCTGGCCGGAAGCGCGATCGGCGGCCTGGCGCTGTATTTCGCCTATCACGAGATAGACGAAATCTATGATGTCCAGCTCGTTCATGCCGCGCACCTGCTGCACGATCTCGCCGAGCACGGCCTCGCCGATGACGACCGGCTCAATGTCGCGCCCCATCCGCATGACGAAACGCTGTCGCACTACTATGAGCAGAAGCTGCTGTTCCGGGTATGGAAGGACGAGATACTGATCGCCGAGTCGGCCAGCGCATCGATCCTGGGATCGGCGATGGCGCCGCCGGGGTTCTCACTGCAACAGATCGACGGCGAGGACTGGCACTTCTTCGTCCATGTCGACGAACGCAGCGAGATCGTCGTCGAGGTGGCGGAACATGCCGTGGTGCGCACGGAACTGATACTGCAACTGCTCGGCAGCGTGCTGGCGCCGGCGCTGCTGTTCGTGCCGTTGATCCTGGCCCTGGTCTGGTTGGGCGTCACCCGCAGCCTGTGGCCGATGGTCGCCCTCGCCCGCGAGCTGAATCAGCGATACGCCGCCGACCTGACGCCGCTGGCGATGGAACGCGTACCCGGCGAGATCGCGCCGTTCATCAACGCACTGAATCGTCTGTTCGGCCGCGTCGAGCGGGCGATGCGGATAGAACGGGAGTTTACCGACAACGCCGCCCATGAACTGCGGACCCCGCTGGCGGCAATGAAGACCCAGGCCCAGGTGCTGAAGAAACAGGCGGGCTTGCGTCGCGATGACCGCGAGGGCGTCGACAACCTGATCGAATCCATCGACCGTTCGACGCGGATGGTGGAACAGTTGCTGGCCTTCTCGCGCCTGCAACACATGGACATGCCGTTTGCGCCCGTGGACATCGGCGAACTCGTCAGCGATGCCGTCCGCGAACTTGCGCCGCAGGCGATGCGTGAGCACAGGGATATCAGGGCCGACATCACCCCCGGTATCGAGGTGACCGGCGCGGCCGCCGCGCTCGCCGTCCTGATCCGGAACCTGATCGACAATGCGCTCAAGTATTCGCCGGCCGGCACTACGATCGGCGTCACGGTGACTCGCGAACAGGGTTGGCCGGCATTCATCGTCAGCGACAGCGGCCCCGGCATCCCGATGGAGTTGCAGGAGCGCGTGTTCGACCGCTTTTACCGCATCCCGCGCGCCGATGACGACGATAACGGCAGCGGCCTCGGACTGGCGATGGTCCGCTGGATCGCCGACATGCACAAGGCGGAAGTCACGCTGGAGAATCTGCAACCGCGGGGTTTGCGGGCGAAGGTGTTGTTCAAAACCCGCCGGCATCCCCCCTGACCCCCCTTCGCAAGCGAAGGGGGAAGTCATATTAATCTCCCCCCTTCTGAAAGAAGGGGGGCAGGGGGGATGCGAGCGCAGCGAGTGATGTAATGGCGTAGTGCTGCGGGCGACATCCCCCCTGCCCCCCTTCGCAAGCGAAGGGGGGGAGCTGTTAGTGCTCTCTGCGCAAGCGAAGGGGGAAGTCAGATTAATTCCCCCCCCCTTCTGAAAGAAGGGGGGCCGGGGGGGATGCGTTATGAATTGCAGTAACGGGTGAGGTAGTCGCGGAAGGGTTCTTTCAGTTCCGGATGCCTGAGCGCGTATTCGACGGTCGCCTGCAGATAGCCGAGTTTGCTGCCGCAGTCGTAGCGGATGCCCTCGAATTCGTAGCCGAGGACCTGTTCGACCCCGATCAGCGCGGCGATCGCATCGGTGAGCTGGATCTCGCCGCCGGCGCCGGCGCCGATCGTTTCGAGGAATTCGAAGATCCGCGGGGTCAGGATGTAGCGGCCGACCACGCCGAGTGTCGACGGCGCCTTGTCGGGCGCGGGCTTCTCGACGATGCGGGTCACGCGTGACAGGCGCTCGCCGGCGGTCTCGCCGCTGATGATGCCGTACTTGTCGGTCTCCGACGGCGCGACCTCTTCGACGCCGAGCACACTGCAGCCTTGTTCGGCATGGATGCGCGTCATCTGCGCCAGGCAGTTGTCACCCGATGAATAAATCAGGTCGTCGGCGAGGATCACCGCGAAGGGTTCGTGGCCGACGATCGGTCGCGCGCACAGTACCGCGTGACCGAGTCCAAGCGCCTCGGGCTGGCGCACATAGGCGCAGGATACGCCATCGGGCAGCACGTCGTGCACCAGCTTCAGCAGTTCATGTTTCTCGCGCGCCTTCAGTTCCGCCTCGAGTTCGTAGTTCTTGTCGAAGTGATCCTCGATCGCGCGCTTGGCGCTGCTGGTCACGAACACGAGTTCGGTGATACCGGCCGCGATCGCCTCCTCGGCCGCATACTGGATCAGCGGCTTGTCGACGATCGGCAGCATCTCTTTCGGATTGGCCTTGGTCGCAGGCAGAAAGCGCGTGCCCATACCGGCCACCGGGAAGACCGCCTTGCGAATCCGTGCAGGGACGCTCATGACTTGACCCTGTTCAGCGCAACGACCTTGCCGCTCGCGGGTCTGACGGCTTCGTGACTCTCGAGCATCGGCACGATCTTTTTCAGCAAGGTGCGGACTCCTTTTTCATCGTGATTTTCCGCGGCCTCCTCGAGCGACCGCAGGTCCTGCTGGAACAGGTCCCGGTTCAGATCGAGGCCGCGCGCCTGCAGGATCTTGCTGTGAGCAGTCGGGATGCGCTGCTCATCGTCATAGAACAGTTCCTCGGCCAGTTTCTCGCCCGGCCTGAGCGCGGTATAGACGATCGGGATGTCCTTGTTCGGGATCTTGCCCGACAGGCGGATCAGCTGTTCCGCGAGATAGGTGATAGACACCGGTTCGCCCATGTCGAGGACGAAGGTCTCGCCGCCCTGCCCGATCACCGCCGCTTGCATGATCAGTTGCGAGGCCTCGGAGATCGTCATGAAGTAGCGGGTGATCTCGGGGTGCGTCACCGTCACCGGACCACCCTTGCGGATCTGTTCCTGGAACAGTGGCACGACGCTGCCGGCCGATCCGAGCACGTTGCCGAAGCGCACGGTCATGTAGCGCGTCTTCGAGTCATGGCTCAGGCCCTGGCACAGGACCTCGGCAATGCGCTTGGTCGCGCCCATGACATTGGTCGGGTTGACCGCCTTGTCGGTCGAGATCATCACGAAGGTCGCGCAGCCGTACTGGTCGGCGGCCCGGGCGATGACCCCGGTGCCGATGACATTGTTGCGCACCGCCTCCGCGGCCTGGAACTCGAGCATCGGCACATGCTTGTAGGCGGCGGCATGAAACACGATCTCGGGGCGAAACTTCTCGAAGGCCTGCGCCACGGAAATGCGGTCGCGGACGTCGCCGAGGCAGGCATGCAGCGCCAGCGACGGATACTTCTGCCGCAACTCATTCTCGACGCGGTACAGGTTGAACTCGTTGTTCTCGAACAGCACCAGCGCCGCGGGACGGATGCGCGCGATCTGGCGCGACAGCTCCGAGCCGATCGAGCCGCCGGCGCCGCTGATCAGGATCGTGCGTCCGACCATGCCGTCGCAGATGCCCGGCCAGTCGAGCACGACCGGGTCGCGCCCGAGCAGGTCCTCGATGTTCACCTCGCGCAGCTCCGACACCGACGGCTCATCGCTGGCTAGGTCCTGCAGGCGCGGCAGGGTGCGAAACTGCACCCCGGCGCGTTCGCAGATGCCGACGATGCGGCGCATCTCGGCGTTGGTCGCCGACGGCATCGCGATGATCACGAGGTCCGGGCGCAACCGCCCGGCGATCACCGGCAACTGGTCGACGCGGCCGAGGACCGGAATCCCGTGTACGTTCGAACCCTTCAGCGTGCGGGAATCGTCGAGAAAACCGACCGGTGAATAGACCGCGTCGCGGCGCATGTCGCGCGCGAGCATCTCGCCGGAACGGCCGGCGCCGAGGATCAGCACACGCATGCTGTTCGCGTGATTGAGCAGGCCGAGCCCGTGCTCGCGCCAGATCCGGTAGATCAGACGCGGCGTACCGAGCAGCAGGATCAGCACGAACGGGTAGACGCCGATGACGGTCCGCGGGACGCCCTGGAGCCGGTTATACAGATATAGCGAAACCGCCGCGATCAGGACGCCGAGAAAGGCGGCGCGAAGGATGTTCCAGAGATCGGGGATGCTCGCGAAGCGCCACAGCCCGCGATAGAGACCGAAGCGCCAGAAGATCAGCGCCTGGATCGCAAGGACCACCGGCAGCGTGCGCCAGAAGGCCTCCCACTGCGCCGGCCCCAGGTTGAAGTCATAGCGGTACAGAAAGGCCAGCAGCCACGCAATCGCGATGACACATACATCGTGCGTGATAATCCCGATGCGCCGCCTGCTTACCAATTCCCGCCTCCATAACCCACCCGCCGGACCCAGTGTACCCGCCGGGGTCGGACCGTGGCAAGTTGTTGAGCAATAATGATATTGAACGAAAAAATGGCCTGTTTGGTGCCCTCCCGGTCGATTTTCGGGGTCAATATCGCAGACCGGCCCGCCTGACCGCCAGCGCGACCGCTACATAGACGATCGACACCCCCGCGATCACTGCCCATTGCGCCCCCGCCCCCGCCCGATGCGCGAACAAGGCCGCCGCCGCGCATGCGAGCATCAGTGCGGTGGCCCACAGCATCGTGCGCCGGTGACCCCACTCCTGCGCGAGCCGCTGGTAATAATGGCTGCGATGCGCCTCCCACACGCGCTCCCGGCGCAGCAGACGGCGAGCCAGGGTCACCGTCGCATCGACGATGAAAGGCGAGAACACCAGCAGCGCGATCCACAACGGAAACAGCCCGAGGCGATCGCCCCACAGCGCGAACACCGCCGCCAGCAGACCGAGCACCGACGCCCCGCTGTCGCCCATGAAGATCCGCGCCGGCGGGAAATTCCACACCAGGAACCCGCCGGCCGCCGCCGCGACGACTCCGCACAGCGCGGCGTAGCCCGGATCGTCGCCAAGCCACCCGAGCACCCCGAGCGTCGCGAACCCGATCGCCGCCATCGCCCCTGCCAGGCCGTCGATGCCGTCCATGAAGTTATAGAGGTTGGTCATCCAGATGATGAAAACCAGCGCGAGGAAGCCGCCGTAAGCCGATGATAATTCGACCGACCATCCGGGTATCGCCAGCCCACCGAGGCCCAGCCCGCCGACCGCGAGCAAACCCGCTGCCGCCGCATGCGCGAGCAGCCGCAGACCCGCCGGCACATGGGAACGATCGTCGATCAACGACACGAGGCCGACGATCGCCGTCGCGGCAGCGATCCACGCAAGCTCCGGACGCGCGCCGCCGATCGCAACGACCAGCAACCCGCCGGTCGCGATCCCGCCCCAGATCGCGAGCCCCCCGCTGCGCGGCATCGGCCGATCATGCAGCGAGCGCGCGTTCGGGTGATCGACCAGCGCCAGCCGCGCCCCGGCCCGGCATAGCCACCAGGACCCGGCGCAGGCCAGCGCAAACGCGGTTGTCACGGCGATCCACATCAGCCCGAGTATACGAGACCGGCCGCCGCCCTGCGCATGCCCTCCTCGACACTGAGCGGCGGCGACCAGCCGAGCCGGCTCCGCGTGTCCGCGATGTCAACCTGCAGGGTGCCGATCAGCCGTTCGAGTTCCACGCGCCTGCCGACCAGCGTCGCGCCCGCCCGCAACAGCCCGACCGGCACCGGCAACAATCGCGCCCGTCCCCCGGTCGCCCGCGCAATGTGACGGATCAGCGCCGGCGTCGACAGATCCTCGTCGTCGCTGACCATGAACACGCGCCCGGCCGCGGCCGAATGACCGAGGCAGCGCACGACGAGATCGACGAGATTGTCGAGCGCGCACAGGCTGCGGCGATTGTCGACCGCGCCGAACGGCAACGGCGTACCGCGCGCGACCGCCTGCATCAGGCGCAGGAAATTGCCGCCGACCCCCGGCCCGTACACCAGCGGCGGACGGATCACGACGACCTCGAGCCCGGTATCATCGGCGATCGCGCGCAACCCCGCCTCGGCCTCGTGCTTGGAGAGTCCGTAGGCATCCGGCGGCGCCGGCGGATCCCCCGGCGTGAACGGCCGCCCCGGTGGCGAGGCATCGCCATTGACCTTGATCGTGCTCAGGAACACGAATCGCCGCACCCCGGCCGCCGCCGCCTGGCGCGCCAGATTGAGCGTCCCGGCGGTATTGACCGCGCGATATGCCACCAGCGGGTCGGTCGCCGTCTCGTGCATCACATGCACGCGCGCGGCCGCATGCACGACGACATCGATACCGGCGAGCGCGCGCCGCCAGTCGGTACCGGCGTCGATATCGTCGATACGCACCGCATCGACATTGGGAGGCAATTCGGGGTCCGGCCGGCGATGCGCAGTGCGCAGCGACAACGCATGCACGGAGGTCATGCGATCGAGCAGACCGGTCCCGATGAAGCCGCTTGCGCCGGTCAGGAGGATATTCACGGGCTACATATATACCACCGTCTTCCCCCCTTCGCGAGAGCGAAGGGAGGCCAGGGGGGATGCCCCCTTCTGAAGAAGGGGGGAGAGGGTTATCATGTATTCCAGCACCACACCGCATCACCACCCTCACCGGAGGTGAACATGTCGACCCCACTCCTGAAGACCCTCCCCGCCGTTGTCCTTGCGTCGGTCCTCGCGCTCCCCGTCCATGCCGACGACGACATCGGCGTCGTCGATTTCCGCGTCGACTGCGCCGAATCCGTGCGCGGCGATTTCGATCGCGGCCTCGGACTCATCCACCACATGATGTACGAACAGTCGCGCACACTGTTCGAGGCCATCATCGAGACCGATCCGGACTGCGCAATGGCGTACTGGGGCGCCGCGACCACGCTGTTCCAGCCGCTGTGGGGCACGCGTCCGGGCCCGCATGACCTGCTGCGCGGCTGGGACCTGTCCCGCCAGGCGCAGGCTCGCGCCGGCAACGAACGAGAGCGCCGCCTGATCGAGGCGACCGCCGGCTTCTTCGAGCAGCCCGAGACCGCCGAATTCCCGCTCCGCATCGAACGCTGGATTGACGGCATGGCCGCGGCCTGGCGCGCGCACCCGGAGGATGCCGATACCGCGGCCCTCTACGCGCTGTCGCGCCTGACGCTCGCGGCGCGGACGCCGGACCGGCGCGACGCGCTGAACGACGAGGCCGAACGGATCCTTCGCGCGATCCACGAGCAGCACCCCGATCACCCGGGCGCGATCCACTACACGATCCACGCAACCGACGCCGACGGCCGCGCCGAAAACGCGCTCGACATCGTCGAGCGCTACAGCCGAATTGCGCCCGAAGTCGCGCACGCCTTGCACATGCCGTCGCATATCTACGTGCGCCTCGGCGACTGGCCCGCGGTCATCGAATGGAACGAGCGCTCGGCCGAGGCCGCGCTCGAACATCCGGTCAACGGCGCGGTATCGCATCACCATATCCACGCCCTCGACTATCAGTTGTACGCCCGCCTGCAACAGGGCGATGACGCACAGGCGCGCGCCCTGCTCGCCCACGTCGACGATCACGGCCGCCACCAGGGATCGTTCATCAGCGCCTTCCACTACGCCGCGATGCCGGCCCGGGTCGCCGTCGAAGCACATCGCTGGGACGAGGCATCTCGGCTCGAACCGCGCACGCCGGCCTGGCTGCCTTGGGAACAGGCGCGCTGGGCCGAAGGGTTGATCTGGTATGCGCGCGGTCTCGGCAGCATCCACCGCGGCAATATCACCGCCGCGCGCGACGCCGAACGCCGGCTCGCGAACCTGCGCGACCGCGCGACGGCCGAAGGCGACATGGGATTCGCGACCTATATCGAAATCGACCGACTGATCCTCGCCGGCTGGATCGCCCGGCACGATGTCGACGACGAACGGGCCGTCGAGTTGATGGAATCGGCCGCCGCCCTCGAGGCCGGCATCAACAAGCATCCGGTCACGCCGGGCGCGCTCTTGCCGCCGAACGAGGCGCTCGGCGACCTGCTGATGGTGCTCGACAGACCCGCGGACGCGCTCGAGGCCTACCGCGCCTCGGAGGCGGTGTGGCCGGGCCGCTACAACACCGTGCTCGGCGCCGCGCGCGCCGCGCGGGCGGCCGGAGATGAAAGTAGCGCGGGGACCTACTACGAACAGTTGCTGGAGATCGCCGGTGGGTCGGAAAGGAATGGCGTCGGGGAGGCAAGGCGATTCATCCGACACTGACGGAGGGTCATCATGGCCGGCCTCGGAACAGAGCGGAGACCTCGCTCAGACAGCGCCCGATACCGCCACCCCCTGCCCGGCGTCATCCTTGACTTGAGTGCGCCCGTGCGCGTGGATAGACTGACGAATACGATGTCTCTCCCGTATTGAGGATACAGATCATGAGACCTGGCGCCGGCCAATGCCGCCGATATTCCCGGGCCGAATACGACCGCATGATCGCGGCCGGCGTATTCAATTCCGAGGATCGCCTGCAACTGATCGATGGGGAAATCGTTACGATGACGCCGCAGGGAAGCCGGCATGCAACCGCGGTTCAACTCACGGAAGAGTTGCTGCGCAACGCCTTCCCGCCTTCAGCCGGCTACAGCATCCGCATACAGATGCCGCTCGCGCTCGATGAACGGTCGGAGCCGGAACCGGACGTCGCCGTGGTTTATGGATCCCCTCGCGATTACAGGGATCTGCACCCGACCGCCGCGCTGCTGATCATCGAAGTCTCCGACACCACCCTGTCGCTGGAGCGCGACCGGAAAATGCGCCTCTATGCACGCAGCGGCATCGCGGAGTACTGGATTCTCAATCTCGACGAGGCCCGACTGGAGGTTTATCGCGAGCCGGCCGGCGAGGCATACAAGACGAGACGGGATTATGGACCGGACGCAACCGTGCAGCCCCTCGCCGCACCCTCGAGCGCGATAGCGGTTTCCAGCCTGCTTCCATAGCAAGCTGATTTAACATTACGCTTAATCGACATTATTGTCGATTAAGCGTAATTATGGCTGAACCGCCCATGCTGAGCGATCGTCAGTCCGTCGAGGTCTTCCACCTTCTGTTCCTGCGCGCCCTGGCAACGCGGGTCGACCCGTCATTGTATGTGCTCAAGGGCGGTTGCAATCTGCGCTTCTTCTGCAAGAGCATCCGCTATTCGGAAGCCATGGACCTCGACGTCCACACGATCGCGGTGACCACGCTGCGCAGGAACGTGGAACATGTGTTTGAGAGCACGGGGTTCCGGCAGACGCTGGGGGCGCATGGCCTCGAGCTCACGGACTTCACAGCCCCCAAGCAGACCGCGACGACCCAGCGCTGGAAGGCCCGCATCCGCGCGGGAGGCGGTGAATTACCGACGAAGATTGAATTCTCGCGGCGCCGCGCCGCTGGGGAAGCGGCCTACGAGGCGGTGGACCCGGAAATCATCCGCCGTTATCGCCTTTATCCGGTCCTCGCTACGCATTACACCTTATCCACGGCGTTCGAACAGAAACTGGCCGCCCTCGGCGGCCGCGCGACACCCCAGGCACGAGACCTGTTCGATCTCAAACTGTTGCTCGATGCCGGCGCGCAATCGGGCGCGCCGGCATCATTGAAAATACCGGCGAAGGCGATGGATAACGCGATGTCGATCGGCTACGACGAATTCGCCGCCCAGGTGCTGGCCTTCCTGGAGCCGGATTATCAGCAGTACTACCGGTCGCGCGCCGTCTGGGACACGCTTCAGGAGTCGGTGGTCAATACCCTGGAGGCGCTCCGGTGACGCAGATCGAGGCTCTGAAGCGCTTGCGCAAGCTGGGCGTGCCGGGATTCACGACGCGGGACGCCGCCGCACTGTTGCAGGTCACGCCTGCCACTGCCCCTACGATTCTTCGGCGCCTCGCCAACGAGGGGTTTCTGCTGCATCTTGCGCGCGGGCGCTGGGCGCTGGCCGACGGCATCAACCGCCTCGCGCTGCCGGAACTGCTGTCGGCCCCCTCGCCGGCCTGCATCTCGTTGCAGTCCGCGCTGTATCACCACGGACTGATCGAACAGATCCCGGCAGTGATCTACGCGGTGACGACAGCGCGCACGCGTCGCGTGCCGACGCCGCTCGGCACCGTATCATTTCATCGCATACCGGCAGAGTTATTCGACGACTACGACATCATCGACCACGGCGCGAAGATGGCCCGGCCGGAAAAGGCGCTGTTCGATCTGTTCTACCTGGCGCCCGGCCGCTCGCGGCTGTTCGCCCGTCTTCCCGAGCTGGAGATCCCCCGGGATTTCCGCTGGTCGAGGCTGCGCGGTTATCTCGCGCGGGTGAAGTCGCCGAGCAGGCGGCGGTTCATCGCGGACAGGATGGCGGAGCTGGAGCGCCGTTCATGATAGCGAGGGGAGATTCTATGCGGCATCGCGCAGGCTTGCATGAATCACGATTTCGTCGAACGGCGCCGACAGGCCACCTCCACTGTCCTTGTCGAGCAGGCCCAACTCGACGAGCTCGTTGACGTCGACGTAGATATTCTTGTAGTCGCGCCCCAGCTGCAGCGCGACCTGGCGGGTGTTCAGCCCTTCATGATCCGCGATGAACCGGACCAGTTCGAGACGCTTCTCCGTGATCGCGGAGAAGAGTTCCCGCAGGCTGCCGAACACAATACGCGGCGCGGAAGCAGTCCCGGATTTCCGGCTTCGCCAGAAATTCCTGAATTCCTCAAGCGCCGCGCCCGGCTTCAACACTTCAAATTCGATTCGGCTCATTCGATCCATCTCCATCCGGAAAGCCTTGAACAGTCATCGCGGAAATCCTGTATCAACTGCTCTACATCCTGAAACCGATATGGCTCTTCACGATCACCATAATGGCGATGATCTCCCTTGCCGGCTTCATTGTCATAGCGAACAATGCATCTATCGCCGTCTCCACAGTGCAGTCGGTATTTCAGCCGATGCGGCCGGCCCGGCGTGATCCCAGGCAGCTCCCACAAGACCATTTCAACGCAAAGCGATCCCTGTACCGCTTTATAGCGAAAGAGCATCCGTGCTCGCATTAGGGTATCCTAGACCATAGTTATTATGGTGTAAACGACCATAATATGGCGGTGAAAACAGCAGGGTATCCTGCGGGCCGTCGAAATATCATCCGGCTTTGTCTGAATCCGCTGCGTTTGAACAGCCCCTGGATCGTGATAATCAACAGCGTCCGCCTTGGCGATACATGCGGCCGCTGCGCGTGCCGTCCGCACAACAGGCGATCGTGCATCGACCGGGCTTGGTACGAATAAATAGTTGCTGGAACTCGCCGGCCAGGGGGATGCGAGTGCAGTGAGCGCGATCGACTCGACTCGCTGCGCTCGCATCCCCCCTACCCCCCTTCGCTTGCGAAGGGGGATACTAGGGTGGTATCGCCGGAGCAGGGACGGGCATAATTGCGGTATCCACCTTCAGGAGCAGCCCTCATGCGCACCCTACTGGCGATCGGAATCCTGGCGGTGATGCTTGCCGCATGTGGCGGTGGTGGTGGCGGCAACGGGCCTGCGGGACAGGGAGGCGACTTCTCGGTCATCGTCGCCGGGTCCGGTGAATTCTTCGCGAAGATCGACCAGGACGCCTCCGCAGTCCAGCGCCTGACCGCGCCCGGCCTGCCCGGGCGCGGCGAGGCGATGCTGGCCTATGATTCCGGCGCGGACGTGATGTACGCCTGGCTCGATCGCTTCGGCGAACTCGCGACGCTCGATATCGACAGCGGCGAATACACGATCCTCGGCCCGGTCGAGGGTGTCGGCGCGCTGCGCGCCCTCGCCTATCACGCCGGCAACGACACGCTGTACGGCATCCGGGACGAGG
>CAYLKC010000036.1:0-18821 GCA_964384095.1 uncultured Chromatiales bacterium | reverse complement strand
CGAAGTTCGCCGGCGTGCCGGAGGTGTTCGAGGCCGGCAGATTCACGTTCAGACGATTATCCAGGCTCGGGAAGCTGACCGGCAGCGGCGCGGTATCGACCATCTGGCCGGTACCAGCCACCGAGCCGGAGGTGCCGATGATGCCGCCGGAGCTGTGGCTGCGGACGCCGGTCAGGCCGACGCGGGCTCCGAGGTCGCGGCTAAAGTCGTCATTGGCGACGACGACGCGTGACTCGATCAGCACCTGCCGGACCGGTATGTCGAGCTTGGTGATCAGGTTGCGAATATCGGACAGCTTGTCGGCGGTGTCGCGGACCAGCAGCGTATTGGTGCGCAGGTCAACGGTGACATTGCCCCGCTCAGACAGCATCGAGTTCTCACGCGCCTTCAGCAATGACGCCATATCCTCGGCCTTGGCGTAATTGACCTGTATCAGGTCGGACAGCAGCGGCGCAAGCTCGTCCAGTTGCTGACGCGACTCGAACTCCTGTTTCTCCCGCGCAGCGATCTCGGTGGCCGGCGCTACCATGATGACGTTGCCGACCTGGCGCATGCCGAGGCCGCGGCTCTTCAGCACGATATCCAGCGCCTGGTCCCAGGGCACGTTATGCAGGCGCAGTGTGACATTGCCCTGCACCGAATCGCTGGTGACCATGTTCATGCCGGTGAAGTCCGCGATGATCTGCAATACCGCCCGGACCTCGATGTCCTGGAAGTTCAGCGACAGGCGTTCGCCGGTGTATTCTTCCTTCTGCTGACGCTCGTGCTCGGCCTGGGTGATCGGCTTGACCTCGATCGTGAAGGTGCGGTCTGACTGATACGCCAGGTGCTCGAACAGGCCCTCGGTCAGGATCACGAGACGGGTATTGTCGCCTTCGGGGAAGCTGTCGATGCGTGTCACCGGGGTTGCAAAGTCGACGACCTCCATGCGGCGCTTGAGCTCTTCCGGCAGGCGCACATTCATGAAATCGACGGTGATGCGGCGGCCCGCCTGCTCGATATTGACCGGGATGTTTTCGTCGGGCAGCGTGACGAGGACGCGGCCCTCGCCCTGCTCGCCTCGGTTGAAATCGATCCTGGCGATCTGGTTGCCGCCGCGCGCCGGCGCCGCGGTATCACCCATCGTGAACTCCGAGCGCTGCTCGCTGGCGACGCGCGTCGCCGGTCCCTCGACCGTGATGTAGACATTGCCATCCTCGATGCGGGTCTCGTAGGGCACCATGCGATCGAGGTTCAGAACGACGCGGGTACGGTTGCCGGACTGGACGGCATTGATGCTGCGGACGACGCCGACATTGACGGTCTTCTGTCGCGGCACGCTGCTGGTGGTGCCGGGGAAATCGAGGGCGATGCGCGCGGGATTGTCGATCGAAAAGGACAGCATGTTCGGTTCCGCGGCGCCGGTGATGCCGAGCCGGATCTGGACCTTGTTACCGGGCAGGGCGGCGAAATCCCAGGCCTCGAGATGCTGGTCTTCGGCATGCGCCGGAGCAACCATCACGGCCAGCAGCAGCGCGGCCGCGAGCAAGCAGGCCTTGCGGAAGAAGTGGTCAATTCCACTGGTTGTATCTGGCGCCATATGCTGTATCCGATCCTGTTGGCTGAAACCCGGGGTTACCATGCTCCACATCCTCCGTTGCGGGGTCACTGCTCGCTGATGGCGAGGGACGCGTTACGTTCCTCCCACCCCCCGAGTCCGTCAGGCACGATCTCGGTCAACATCAACTTGTTGTCGCTGATGGACTGGATCTTCCCGTAGTTCTGCCCCATGTAGTTGCCCTGCCTTACCCGATAAACAATGCCGTCCGGCGCCCGCACCAGCCCCCAGCGCACGCCCTGGAACTCGAGCGCGCCCATCATGCGCAGCGTATCCAGCGGATAACCCTCGAGAACTTCACGGCTGCGATCGACGTCGGGACGGACGCCGTTATCGCTGCGCTCCGTCACAGTGCTGGCCGGATCGGAACTCCACGACATGAACGGATCCTTGCTGGTATGCGCGCTGTAGGCAAAGGACTCTACCGGCTTGAATTCCGGCAGCGGATCGATGCGTCCCTGCTTCTGTTTGGCCTCATCGACGAATGACCGCAGGTCGGAAACGGCGCTGCCGCCGCAGGCTCCAAGCAGCACTGCCATCGACAGTACGGCGGTCAGGCGCAGGGACGGGACGCGGTGATATTTCGATACGCTCACTGCGGCTCACCTCCATCCAGCAGTTCTTCTTCGTCGAGATAGCGATAGGTTTTGGCGGTGATCTCCATCACCAGGGCACCCTGGGCGGCCGGCCCACGCGCAGCGGCGTTGCTGCGGCTGCCCGACTGGCTGACAGGGTTGATGCTGAAATCCTGCAGCGTGACGATTCGGGGCAGCGTCGCGACATCGCTGACGAAACGGCCGAAATCGTGGTAGCCGCCGGTCACCTTGATCTTTATCGGCAGCTCGGCGTAAAACTCGGCGGGCCGCTCATCCTCCGGCTTGAACAGCTCGAATTCGAGTCCGTTCTCGATGCCTGTCTGCGAGATATCGACCAGCAGCTCGGCAACCTCGGTCCGGCTAGGCAACTGGCGCAGCATCGTACCGAAGGACCGGCGCATCTCTTCCATCTGCTCGATATAGGCGTCGAGTGCCGCTGCCTTGTTCTGCTTGACGAGGAACTCGCGCTTGAGGGTGTCTTCCTTGCTGCGTGTCGCCTCCAGGGTATCGACCTGCGCGCGGGTATCGAACCACAGTCCGGCGCCGAGCACGGCGATGGAGAGCAGGAGGATCGCGGCGATCTTGACCGGCTTGGGCCAGCGGGCAACATCGTTGAAATCGATGTCCCTCAGCTGCGCAAGATCGATGTTCAGGTTCATATGCGCTCCGAATCCATAGAATCTTGATCGGCACCGGGGCTGACATGGTTAACGGTCAGCTTGAAGCGACTCACGCGCGTCTGGTCCCTGGCATCGGCCTCGATGACATCCAGCTTCGGATCGTTGAACCAGACCGAGCCGTCGAGGTTGCGCATCAGCGAGGAGATTCGCGCGTTAGATTGCGCCGCGCCCTCGATGACGAGGAGGTTGCCGGACTGAGATATGCCGGTCAGGTACATGCCCGACGGCATCGCCCTGACCACTTCTTCGAAGATATGGACGATCTCGGGGCGACGCGTCTGCAACTGCTGGATCACCTCCATGCGCGCGAGCAGCTGCTGCTTCTTCGACTCGAGCGTCTTGATCTCGGCGATCTTTTGCTCGACCTTGGCGATCTCATCCTGCAGGAACTTGTTGCGCTGGTTTTGATCCTCGATCAACGCGTTCATGTGCAGGTGGATATACACCAGCACCGCGCCCATCAGGATCACCGCGCCGGCGGCGATCGAGATGAACTGGCGCTGCTGTTCCTTGCGCCGCAGTTCGCGCCATGGCAAGAGATTGATGCGTGTCATCGGTCTGCAAACCTCCTCAGGGCAAGTCCGCAGGCAATCATCAGCGAGGAGGCGTCAGAGCGAATGCCTTCAGGGCTGATACGGGAAGTCAGCGACATGTTCGCGAACGGATTGGCGACCGAGGTGGTGATGCCTACCTTGTCCTCGATCAGGGCATCGACGCCCGGGATCGCGGCGCAGCCGCCGGCAAGCACGATGTGGTCGACGGTGTTGTGCTGGCTCGACGAGAAGAAGAACTGCAGCGAGCGGCTGACCTGCTGGGCCATCGCCTCCTTGAACGGCTGCAGCACCTCCGGCTCGTAATTGTCCGGCAGTCCGCCCTGCTTCTTGGCCAGCCCGGCCTCCTCGTAGGACAGGCCGTAACGACGCATGATCTCCTCGGTGAGCTGCTTGCCGCCGAAGACCTGCTCGCGGGTGTAGATGACCTTGAAATCGTGAGAGACGCTGAGCGTCGTCATCGTCGCGCCGATGTCGATGACCGCGATGGTCTTGCCGATGCCATTGTCCGGCAGCTGGTTTGACAGCAGCGAGAATGCGGCCTCCATCGCGAAGGCCTCGACATCGACGATCTTCGCGCTCAGTCCGCCGAGCTCGAGGGCGGCGACGCGGATATCCACGTTCTCGCTGCGCGAGGCGGCCAGCAGCACGTCGACCATGCCTTCCTGCTTCTCCGACGGCCCGAGCACCTCGAAATCGAGGTTGACCTCCTCCATCGGGTAGGGAATGTACTGGTCGGCCTCGAGCTGGAGCTGGTCGGCCAGCTCGTCGTCCGACAGGGTGTCCGGCATCGAGATGATCTTGGTGATCACCGCCGAGCCGGCGACGGCGACTGCGGCATTTTTGGTCCGGGTGCCAGCCTTGCTGACGGCGCGCTTGATCGCCGTCCCGACCGCATCGACGTCGGCAATGCTCTTTTCCTCGACGGTGTTCTGCGGCAGCGGCACCACGGCGTAGCTTTCGACCCGGAAGCGGCCGCCGCTCTGCCCCAATTCGAGCAATTTCACTGACGTGGAGCTGATGTCGAGCCCGATCAGGGCCGTGGGCGCTCTGTTAAGCAACTGAAGCATGGCGACTTCCATCGAGTATTGTTCGGTTTAACGGATCCCGCGGAGGTCAATTTCCCGGGAACCCGACGCACGGTGCCTGCGTCTAACGTAGTCCGTTTGCTCAACGCCTGTTATCGTCCGTTGTCTGAAAAAGTTTTATACTTCCCGCTGGAATTTTGTTAACTGGTCGCCATTCTTATCCGTGACCGGAAACTGGCGCACCCTGATGAACTTGTTCCGCAAACTGATCCTGACGGGCTTGATCGGCCTTGGCGGCCTCACGGCCCTGGGCAGCATTGCGGTCGTGGCCGGCTATTTCGTCGTCGCCCCCGGCCTGCCCTCCATCGAGGCCCTGCGGGACATCCGCATGCAGGTGCCGATGCGGGTGTTCAGCGCCGATGGCAAGCTGATCGCCGAATTTGGCGAGATGAAGCGCACCCCGGTCCGTTACGAGGACACCCCCGACCTGATGGTCAAGGCGATCCTGTCGGCCGAGGACGACCGCTTTTTCGAACACCCCGGGGTCGACTACCAGGGTCTGCTGCGTGCCGCGGTCAACCTCGTGCGCACCCGTGAGCGCACCCAGGGCGGCAGCACGATCACGATGCAGGTCGCCCGCAACTTCTTCCTGAGCCGCGACAAGACCTACATGCGCAAGCTCAGCGAGATCTACCTCGCGCTCAAGATCGAGCACCAGCTCAGCAAGGAGGAGATCCTCGAGCTCTACCTGAACAAGATCTACCTCGGTAATCGCGCCTACGGCGTCGTTTCGGCCGCGCAGACCTACTACGGCGTCGATCTCGGCCAGTTGACCCTCGCGCAGATGGCGATGATCGCCGGCCTGCCGAAGGCGCCGTCGCGCGCGAATCCGATCGCCGACGTCGAGCGCGCGGTGATTCGCCGTAACTATGTGCTTCGGCGCATGCGCGAACTCGGTCATATCGATGAGATGGCGTTCCGCGCCGCGATCGAGGCCCCCGACGACGCCCGCCTCCACGGCCTGGCGCTGGAGATGGACGCCCAGTACGTCGCCGAAATGGCGCGCGCCGAGGTCATCGCGCGCTATGGCGAGGAGCTTGCCTATACCGAGGGGTTCAAGGTCTGGACGACGATCGACTCGCGGCAGCAAGAGGCTGCGGTGTCGGCGCTACGCCGCAACCTGCACGACTACGACCGCCGCCACGGCTGGCGTGGGCCGGAACAAAAGGCGGACCTGTCCAAGCTCGAGGACGAGGCGGCGATCGGTCAGCGGCTCGCCCGTATCACGACGATCGGCGGTCTCACGCCGGCGCTGGTGACCGACGTCGAGGAACGCAGCGCCCGCGCGATGCTGGAGAACGGCAAGGCCATCGAGATCGACTGGGACGGTATGTCCTGGGCCCGGCGCCATATCGACAGCAGCCACCGCGGGCCGGTACCGCGCACGGCCGCCGATATCCTCGCCCCCGGCGACATCGTGCGCGTTGCGCCCGGCGAAGGCGATGCCTGGCTGCTTGCGCAGATACCCCAGGTCGATGGCGCGCTGGTCGCGCTGGACCCGCACAACGGCGCGATCACCGCGCTGGCCGGCGGCTATGACTTCCGCCGCAGCCATTTCAATCGCGTCACCCAGGCTACCCGCCAGCCGGGCTCGAGCTTCAAGCCATTCATCTACTCGGCGGCGCTCGAGCAGGGCTACACCCCGGCGTCGATCATCAACGATGCGCCGGTCGTCTTCGATGATCCGGGGCTCGAAAGCACCTGGCGCCCGGGCAACTACAGTGGTGAGTTCTTCGGGCCGACCCGGCTGCGCGTCGGCCTGATGAACTCGCGCAACCTGGTATCGATCCGCCTGTTGCGGGCGATCGGCATCAACTATTCCATCGATTACATGACTCGCTTCGGCTTCGACGGCCGCATGATGCCACGCGACCTGTCACTGGCGCTCGGCAGTGGCGAGGTGACGCCGCTGCAACTCGCCGAGGCCTATGCGATCTTCGCCAATGGCGGCTACCGCGTGCGGCCTTATTTCATCAGCCGCATCACCGGGCACGATGATGAACTGGTCTATGAGGCCGCGCCCGATACGGTTTGCCCCGACTGCGAGTCCGAAGCCGAAGCCGACCTGCGTCCGGTCGCTGTCGCGCTCGATCATGAGGCAGCTGTGATGGATGAGCTCGTCGAGGACATGCCGGCGCCGCTGCCGCCCGCGCCGCGCGTGATCACGCCACAGAACGCCTATCTGATGACCTCGATGATGCGTGACGTGATCCAGAGCGGCACCGCGGTGCGCGCGCGCCAGCTCGGTCGCAGCGATCTCGCCGGCAAGACCGGCACTACCAATGACCTGCGCGACGCCTGGTTTGCCGGTTACAATGCCGATATCGTCGCCATCAGCTGGGTCGGCTTCGATCAGTCACAGTCACTCGGGAACGGCGAGACCGGCAGCCGCGCGGCCCTGCCGATGTGGATCGATTACATGCGGGAGGCCCTGCGCGGCATGCCGGAACAACCACTGAACCGGCCGCCCGGACTGGTCACCGTCCGCATCGACCCTGAAACCGGCCTGCTCGCGGCCAGCAACCAGTCCAACGGGATCTTCGAGACCTTCCAGGTCGAGCATGTGCCGCGTCAGCATGCCATCGTACGTGGCGGAGCGGGCACGGACCGCGGTGAAAACTCCGGTCGCAGCGGGACGCCGTCGCCGGAGCAGATCTTCTGAGCGTCGGGCGCGGCGCCCGCTAGCGGCTACCCGCCCGCTCCTCCATACCGATGTAGTCACGCTTCTGCTGGCCGGTGTAGAGCTGGCGCGGCCGGCCGATGCGCTGGTCGGGCTCGGCGATCATTTCCATCCATTGCGCAATCCAGCCCGCGGTGCGCGCGATCGCGAACATCACCGTGAACATGCTGACCGGGATGCCGAGCGCGCGGTAGATGATGCCCGAGTAGAAGTCGACGTTCGGATACAGCTTGCGCTCTATGAAGTATTCGTCCTTGAGCGCCAGCTCCTCGAGCCGCATCGCCAGCTCAAAGAACGGATCGTTGGAGTCGCCGAATTTGGCCAGCACCTCGTGACACATGCGGCGGATGATCTTGGCGCGCGGATCATACTTCTTGTAGATACGATGACCAAAGCCCATCAGCCGGAAGGGATCGTTCTTGTCCTTGGCCTTGGCAATGTACTTCGGGATATTCGAGGCGTTGCCGATCTCGCTCAGCATATGCAGCACGGCCTCGTTGGCGCCGCCGTGCGCCGGGCCCCACAGCGCGGTGATGCCGGATGAAATACATGCAAACGGATTGGCGCCCGAACTGCCGGACAGGCGCACGGTCGCAGTGCTGGCGTTCTGTTCGTGGTCGGCATGGAGGATGAAGATCATGTCGAGCGCCTTCTCGGCGATAGGATCGACCTCGTAGTCCTCGCTCGGCACCGAAAACATCATGTGCAGCAGGTTGCCGCAATAGCTCAGGCTGTTCTTGGGGTAGATGAACGGTTCACCGATCGCGTATTTGTGGCTGCCGGCCGCGATCGTCGGCATCTTGGCGATCAGCCGGTGCGCAGCGAGTTCGCGATGCGCCGGATCGTGAATGTCCGTCGAATCGTGATAGAACGCCGACAGCGAACCCACGACGCCGACCATGCTCGCCATCGGGTGGGCGTCGTGATAGAAGCCCTGATAGAAACCCTTCAGGCTTTCCTTGATCATCGTGTGGCGGCGGATCGAGGCCTCGAAATTCGCTAACCCGTCACGGCCAGGCAGCTCGCCGTACAGCAACAGGTAGGCCACCTCGAGAAAGCTGCTCTTCTCCGCCAGCTGTTCGATCGGATAGCCGCGATAGAGCAGCAATCCCTCGTCACCGTCGATGAAGGTGATCCCGCTGCTGCAACTCGCGGTCGACTGGAAGCCGGGATCGTAGGTCAGGCAGCCGAAATCCCGGTACAGGCGCGTGATGTCGATTGCCGAGGGCCCTGTCGTGCCCTTGAGCACCGGCAGCTCTATGCTCTTGCCGCTGACATTATCAGTGAGGGTGACGGTATGGTCCGCCATGGCGTCTACCTCCGTTGCTTACTTCAATAGGGCCAGATCGGCGCGCACCTGTTCAACGGATTGCGCGAACTGTTCCTGTTCTCCGTCGCTGAGCGGCAATTCGACCACGCTTTCCATCCCGCGCGAGCCGAGCACGACCGGCGCCCCGATCGCGACGTCGCCCTGCCCATACTCGCCGTCGAGGATCGCGACACAGGGAAGGATGCGTCGGCGGTTCATGCACACCGCATCGACCATCACCGCGACCGCCGCCGCCGGCGAGTCGTTCGCGCTGCTGGTCTTTTTCAGCGCGAGGATCTCGGCGCCGCCGTGACGGGTGCGGTCGACGATCGCGCGGATCTGCGCATCGTCGAGGAAATGGCTGATCGGGATGCCGTTGATCGTCGTGTAGCGCGGCATCGGCACCATCGAGTCGCCGTGACCGCCGAGCACCAGCGCGGTGACATCCTTGACCGACAGCCCGGTCTCTGCCGCAATGAAGCTCGCCATGCGCGCGGCGTCGAGCACACCGGACAGGCCGAACACGCGGTGGCGGGACCAGCCGGTCTGCTTCCACGCGGCATAGGTCAGGACATCGACCGGATTCGTCACCATGACGATGATCGCATCCGGCGCGTGCTCCATGACATCGGCGACGACCGCGCTGGTGACCGCGAGATTGGTCTCGAGCACGTCCGAGCGCGACATGCCGGGCTTGCGCGGCACGCCCGCGGTGATCACGACAATGTCCGAATCGGCCATCGCCGCCGGGTCCTCGCTGCCGTGAACACGGACATCGAAGCCGAACAGCATCGACGATTCCTGGATATCGAGCGCAGTGCCGCGGCCGACACCCTCGCGGATGTCGATGAGCACGATCTCCTCGAAGTGCTCGTCGCGGGCAAGTATCTGCGCGGTCGATTCACCGACACGTCCCGCACCGACTATCGTGATCTTCCTCATCGCTGGCTCCCGGTTTCGTTGATGAACCCGCGCCGGCCGGCGCCGGCGTGACCGCCTGATGATGTTCCCCGCAAGCTTATCGGCCCGCGCGGGAAAAGCACTACTCTACAGCCGCAGCGCGTTCCTCGACCACCACCGGGGCATGACGCCTGGGATAAAAGGCTGGATAGTCCCTGCGCGCCGCGCCGGAGGCGACGGCAGCGCCGGCGACCGCGGGCGGGATGCGGTCGATCAGGCGCGGATCGAGGGGCTTGGGAATGATATAGGCCGGGCCGAATTCCAGCGCATCGAGACGATACGCCGACAGCACTTCCTGCGGCACCGGCTCGTGGGCCAGTTCGGCGAGCGCGCGCACCGCCGCGATCAGCATCTCCTCGTTGATCGATGCCGCGCGCACGTCGAGCGCGCCGCGGAAGATGAACGGAAAGCCAAGGACGTTGTTGACCTGGTTCGGGTAATCGGACCGCCCGGTGGCCATGATCAGGTCGCCGCGCGTCGCCAGCGCAAGGGCAGGATCGATCTCGGGGTCGGGATTCGACAGTGCGAAGACGATCGGACGCGGCGCCATCAACAGGATCTGCTCCGGCGTCACGAGATCCGGCCCCGACAGCCCGATCAGCACATCGGCATCCCGCATCGCATCAGACAGCGTGCGATCAGCAGTCTCGACCGCGAATTCCTGCTTGTAGCGGTTCAGGTCGGCGCGACCGGCATGGATCACGCCGGCGCGATCAACCAGGCGCAGGTGTTCACGCTTCGCACCAAGCGCAAGCAGCAGGCGCATCGATGCGATGCCGGCGGCGCCGGCGCCGATGCAGACGATCTTCGCGGCGGCGAGGTGCTTGCCCTGCAACTCGAGCGCATTCAGCAAACCGGCCGCGGTGATCACCGCAGTGCCGTGCTGGTCGTCATGGAACACCGGGATATCGAGGCGCTCGCGCAAGGCCTGCTCGATCTCGAAACACTTCGGCGCGGTGATGTCCTCGAGATTGATGCCGCCGAAGGTCGGCGCGATGCGCACGACGGTGTCGATGAAGTCCTGCGGATCCGGGGCGTCGACCTCGATGTCAAAGACGTCGATGTCGGCGAACTTCTTGAACAGGACCGCCTTGCCCTCCATCACCGGCTTGCCGGCGAGCGCGCCGACATTGCCGAGGCCGAGCACCGCGCTGCCGTCGGTGATGACCGCGACGAGGTTGCCCTTCGCCGTGTAGCGATAGGCGTCCTCCGGATTGCGCGCGATCGCCCGCACCGGCTCCGCGACGCCCGGGGTATAGGCCAGACCGAGGTCGGCCTGGGTCGCGCAGGGCTTGGTGATCGCGATCGCGAGCTTGCCGGGTTCGGGCAAGGCGTGATATTCGAGTGCGGCCTGTTTACGTTCCTGGTTCATGACAACGGCATAAAGTCACATAGAACAATCGATTATCCGCGATCGCCGGGGGCCCTGCAAATGCCCCCCCGGCGCCGGAATCGAAAAGGGCGCGCCGAGGCGCGCCCTTCCGGTACCGCCGGGACTCGCCGTGGCTCAGCGGCGCGCGCCGTATTTCTGGCGGAACTTGTCGACGCGGCCCGCAGTATCGACGAGCTTCTGCTTGCCGGTATAGAACGGGTGGCACTGCGAGCAGACGTCGAGGTGCAGCTCCCTGCCGGCGGTCGAGCGGGTCTGGAACGTGTTCCCGCAACCACAGGTCACCGTCACTTCTTCATAGGCGGGATGAATGTCGGGCTTCATGATCGTTTTCCTCAGGCATCCCCGATAATCGCATCACCGGGGCAAAGACCGGCCATTTTAGGCGATCCCGGGGGCGCGGGCAAGGGGCGGGGCGGCCAACCGTGGCGGGCTGTTGTAAGCCAGTACCCGCCGGGTTTGCTCCGCGAATGGCTCGCCTCGCTGCCGCTGCGCGGCACCCTTCGGGCTCCGGCGAGGCTGCGCTTGACTTCGCTGCGCAAACCCGGCGGGTACTGGCTTGCAACAGCCAGCTAATCGTTGATGCCGACCGTCGCCGTCTGCGGGATCCCGTCGCGCTGGAACTCGACCTGGACCTGGTCGGCCCCCTGCAGCGAGCGCAGCACGCTGAGGGCGCGGGCCGGGGTATCCAGCGAAATGCCGTTGATCGAGGTCACGACGTCCCCCGGGATCAGGCCGACGCGGTCGAGCAGGCCGGGGTCGCGGCCGGGCTGGACCTCGTAGCCAACGAAGCTGCCATCGACGCTGCGCGGGGTCACGTTGACGACGTCGCCCAGCTGCTGCGGATTGGTCAGCGCGATCTCGCGGTACTCGCGCAGCGTGCGCGATTCGAGGGACTGCGCGGGCTGGCGCGGAGGCGGCGCCGCCTGGCGGGCCGCGGACGACGGGGCAGCGCCACTGTCTAGGGTCTCCTTCGGCAGGCGCAGCGTCTCGAGCCGGCCGCTGCGCTCGAGGACGACACGGTCGGCATGGACCTCCTTCAGCGTCGCCCCGCCGGGCAGGCGGGCGTTGATCGCATAGAACGAATCAACGCCGTTCGGCGCGCCGATGATCGCGCCGCTGACATCGCCCGGTCGAGACGAGGCAAAGACGCCGCGCAGGACGAGATTCAGCGTCGTCTCCGGCAGCGCCTCGACCGGCACCTCGAGGCGCGCCCCCTCGGGCTTCGCGCCGAACAGCTGCCATTGCGCGAGATTCCACACGCGCTCGCCGGCAGGGCCGGCAGGCGCCGTCGCACGCGGCAACGGCGGCGCGCTGACTTGCAGTTCAGGCACGGGGATCAGCTTCCAGGTCAGTTGCGCGAGCACGGCCGCCATCACCACCAGCAGCAGGATGAACACGAGCCGAGATGCGCGCTGCTGCACGCGGTCGGTGAAAAACAGGTCGAGGCCCTTCTTCCAGTCGATCGCGGTCTTCATCGCCGTCACCAGCGGAACAGTGTCCAGCGCGGGATCATCATGTCCTCGGCCAGCTCGGAGCGGCGCGAATCGAGCCGGCCATCGCCGTCGGTATCAACGAGATAATAAGGAATGCCCTTGCGTGGCGTCACCTTGACCATGTAGAGCTGTCCGCCGATGCGGTACTCCTCGATGATCGCGTCGTCTTGCTGGATGATCGTGACCTCCGGCGCCTCCCCGCCCTCATCCGCCCCCGCAGCGGCGGCGAAAGCGGCGGGCATCGCGCAGACCAGCGCGAGCGTCAGGGCAAGCAGCGTCATGCAGAGCGGCGCTCGCGGATGCCTGCACATGGCTTCAGAGGTCGAGCAGCATCTCGCGCTCCTCGGCGGAGGGCTCGAAGCCTCGATGCTCGTAATACCGGAATATCGCATTGACCACCTCACGGGGCTCATCGATGACCTCGAACAGGGACAGGTCGCCGTCGTTGATCGTGCCTTCGGCGACCAACGTCGCCCGGAACCAGTCCAGCAATCCCTGCCAGAATTCGCTGCCGACCAGCAGGATCGGGATACGCCGCGTGCGCCCGGTCTGCACCAGCGTCAGGATCTCCGCCATCTCGTCGAGCGTGCCGAAACCGCCAGGCAGCACGACATAGGCCGAAGCATACTTGACGAACATGACCTTGCGCGAGAAGAAGTGGCGAAATTGCAGAGAGATGTCCTGATAGTCGTTGGCAACCTGTTCCTTCGGCAGCTGGATATTGAGCCCGACCGTCGGCGACTTGCCGGCATAGGCACCCTTGTTCGCGGCTTCCATGATGCCCGGGCCGCCGCCGCTGACGACCGTGAAGCCGGCATCGGAGAGCAGGCGCGCGATCTCCTCGGCAAGCCTGTAATAACGGTGTTCGGGGCTGAAACGCGCCGAGCCGAAAATGCTGACCGACGGCTTGATCCGCGCGAGGCGCTCGAAGCCCTCGACGAACTCGGCCATGATCTGGAACACCTTCCATGACTCGCGGTTCAGCAGCGCCTCGTCCGCGGGTCTCAGTGTCGGGTGTCCTGTCTTGTGCTGATGGGTCATTGCGCGTCCCTGTCCGTGCCACGCCGTGCGATTGCCCATAGTATAATCGAATCCCTGATGACCGGCCGAGCCCACCAAGGACCCCTGCCGCCATGACGCGGACCCCGGATGCGAAGCTGCTCGTGCTGGTCGACGGGTCCTCGTACCTGTATCGCGCCTTCCATGCCCTGCCTCCGCTGACCAACTCACGCAACGAGGCCACCGGCGCGGTCTTCGGCGTCACCCAGATGTTGCGGACCCTGCTCCGGGAATACGACCCGGCGCTGGTTGCGGTCGTATTCGATGCAAAGGGCAAGACCTTCCGCGACGACCTCTTTGCCGAGTACAAGGCCAACCGCCCGCCGATGCCGGACGAGCTGCGCAGCCAGGTCGAGCCGCTGCACGCGGTCGTCCGCGCGCTCGGCCTGCCCTGTCTCGTCATCGATGGAGTCGAGGCCGACGACGTCATCGGCACGCTTGCCGAGCGCGCGCGCGACCATGGCATCGACGTGCTGATATCGACCGGCGACAAGGACATGGCCCAGCTCGTCGATGCGCATGTGACGCTGGTCAATACGATGACCGGTCAGGTCCTCGACGCTGACGGCGTCGCACAGAAGTTCGGCGTGCCGCCGGAACGCATCATCGATTACCTCGCGCTGATCGGCGATACCTCGGACAATATCCCCGGCGTCCCCGGCGTCGGGCCGAAGACCGCAGTCAAACTGCTCGGGGAATACGGCTCGCTCGATGGCATCATCGAGCATGCCGATGCGATCAAGGGCAAGACCGGCGAACGCATTCGCGAGCATCTCGAACAGCTGCCGCTGGCGCGCCGCCTGGTCACGATCAGGCGCGACGTCGCGCTCGATGTCGAACCCGACGGGCTGACGCGCAGCCCGCCGGACACCGACGAGCTACGGGCGCTGTACCAGCGCCTCGAATTCCGCCGCCTGCTCGAAGATATCCTCACCGCGGGGGGCGGAGCAGAGCCGCCGGAGGCCGCTGGCACAGCGTCCGCAGACACGCCGCGCGCGCACTATCAGACCGTGCTCGATGAACCGGCGCTGGATGCCTGGATCGCGCGACTGGCGCAGGCCGGTGCGTTCGCCTTCGATACGGAGACGACGAGCCTCGAGGCCTTTGACGCCGCACTCGTCGGGCTGTCGTTCGCGCTGAAGGCCGGCGAGGCCGCCTATGTCCCGCTTGCGCACGATTATGAAGGCGCACCACGCCAGCTCGACCGCGCTCGCGTACTGGAAAAATTGAAGCCGCTGCTCGAGGACGCGGCTATCGGCAAGATCGGGCAGAATCTCAAGTACGACCTCACCGTACTCGCCGGTTGCGGTATCGCGATGCGGGGGGTGCGTCATGACACGATGCTCGAGTCCTACGTCCTCGACAGCACTGCGACGCGTCACGACATGGATTCGCTGGCGCTGAAATACCTCGGCCACAAGACGATCACGTACGAAGAGGTCGCCGGCAAGGGCGTCAAGCAGAAGCCGTTCAGCGAGGTCGACATCGAGACGGCTACGCGCTACGCGGCCGAGGACGCCGACATCACGCTGCGCCTGCACGAGACCCTGTGGCCGCGCGTCGCCGCGGTCGAGGGGCTGCGCTACATCTACGAGGAGATCGAGATTCCGCTGGTGCCGGTGCTCGCGCGCATCGAACGTCATGGCGTACTGGTCGACGCCGCGATGCTGCGCGCGCAGGGCGAGGAACTGGGTCACCAGATCGAGGCGGTGGAACAGCAGGCCTTCGAGGTCGCCGGGGCGCCCTTCAACCTCGCCTCGCCGAAGCAGATCCAGGAGATCCTGTTCGAGCACCAGGGCCTGCCTGTGCTGCAGAAGACGCCCAAAGGCCAGCCGTCGACCGCCGAATCGGTGTTGCAGGACCTTGCGCTCGACTACCCGTTGCCGCAGCTGATCCTCGAGCATCGCGCGCTCAGCAAGCTGAAGTCGACCTATACTGATCGACTGCCCGAGCTCGTGCATCCGGAGACCGGTCGCATCCACACCTCGTATCACCAGGCCGTCGCCGCAACCGGCCGACTGTCGTCGAGCAACCCGAACCTGCAGAATATCCCGGTGCGCACCGAGGCCGGGCGCCGCATTCGCCAGGCCTTCATCGCACCGCCCGGCTGCAAGCTGGTTGCCGCCGACTATTCACAGATCGAGCTGCGCATCCTCGCCCACCTGTCCGGCGATGAACGCCTGATCGAGGCCTTCCGCGACGGGCTCGACATCCATCGCGCAACCGCCGCCGAGGTCTTCGGCGTCACGCTCGAGGAGGTCGACAGTGAACAGCGCCGTAGCGCCAAGGCGATCAATTTCGGCCTGATCTACGGCATGTCATCGTTCGGACTGGCGCGGCAGATCGGCGTCACCCGCAATGCGGCGCAGGACTACATGGACCGTTACTTCGCGCGCTATCCGGGCGTGCAGCGCTTCATGGAGGAGACCCGCAGACGCGCCGCCGACCAGGGCTACGTCGAGACGCTGTTCGGGCGACGGCTGTATCTGTCCGAGATCGGTTCGCGTAATCGTCAGCGCCGCGAATACGCTGAACGCGCCGCGATCAACGCGCCGATGCAGGGCACCGCCGCCGACATCATCAAGCGCGCGATGCTGCGCATCGACGCCTGGCTCGGTAACGGTAACGACGACATCTGCATGATCATGCAGGTCCACGACGAACTGGTGTTCGAGGCACCGGCAGCACGCTGTGACGAGGCCGCGGAGGCGATCGCCCGCGAGATGGCCGCGGCCGCCGAACTCTGCATCCCGCTGGTCGTCGACACCGGCATCGGCGAGAACTGGGACCTCGCCCACTGACCCGGCGGCCGCCCCCGCCCCACCGCCAATCACATCGCTCAAGCAGCTGTTCTGCCGGAACTTTGCCCCGGCTCCCGAAATTTTTTTCACAGCGGCTGAAACTTTGCGGGAAAGGTGCGGTCTCAATGTACAGATCGGTGCAATTACCCCTGGATTTCCCCGTCAACCTCCCTTGCGGGGAATGAGTACCCGGCGCCCCCAAGCCGGGCATTGTTAGCCCCGGATTTTCCCTCCCTCTCTCTACTCCGGGGCTTTTTTTTGCCTGAAATCCAGCCATTCGGCCAGCCGCGCGCGCGCGGCGTCGACACCGGTGCGGTCCAGCGACGAAAACAACTGCACTCCGGCATCGAGTCCCGGCTGCCCTCTCAGCAGCTTTTCCCAGCGATGCAGCGCCGCATGCGCCGGGCCGCGCTTGAGTTTGTCGGACTTGGTCAGCAGGACATGCACCGGCATGCCGGTACCGGCGCACCAGTCGAACATCATCGCCTCCAGGTCGCCGAAATCACGGCGGCAATCAACGGTCAGCATCAAACCCCTCAGCGAATGGCGTTCCCGCAGGTAGCGCTCGATCAGCGGCCGCCACTGGCGCCGCACCGCCTCGGGGACCTTCGCATAGCCGTAGCCGGGAAGGTCGACGAGACGGGCGCCATCGCCGACACCGAAGAAGTTGATTTGCTGCGTGCGCCCGGGCGTCCGGCTCGTCCGCGCAAGTCCGCGGCGACCGGTCAGTGTATTGAGCGCGCTGGATTTTCCCGAGTTCGAGCGGCCCGCGAAGGCGACCTCGCGGCCCTCGTCGGGGGCCAGCGGCGCGCCGAGCGGCGCGCTGAGCAGGAACTCGGCCTGCTGAAAGGGATTCGGTGCTTCCATGTCGGCGCGACGGCGGGTGAACTCGTGGCTAGGGAAAGACTCCAAGAGTAACGTATAATCATCGGCATAGCAGCGTCCACTGACGGACGTCCCGCATTTCCCTGAAGAGGTGAGCATGAAACTGTCCCGACTGATCACCGGCCTGGTGTTGTTGTTGCTGCCGGCCCTGGCCCTGGCCGCCGGCAACGCGCGCTTCCAGGAGAACATCGCCTGGGAGCGCATCGTCCCGGCGCAACCGACCGCTAACCCGGAAAAGATCGAAGTCATCGAGGTGTTCTGGTACGGTTGCCCGCACTGCCACCGCTTCCAGCCCTATGTCGAACGCTGGCTGCTCGGCGCCGACAGTCATGTGACCTTCATCCGCCTGCCGGCGATCCTGAACGAGAGCTGGGCGATCCATGCCCGCGCCTATTACACCGCCGAGGCTCTCGGCGTCACCGAGAAGATTCATGAGGCGCTGTTCGACGCGATCCACAATCGTAAGGAACAACTGCGCAGCGAGGCCCAGCTTGCCGACTTTTTTGAGCGTCACGGCGTCGACAAGCAGCAATTCCGCTCAACCTTCAATTCCTTCGCAATCAACAGCAAGGTCCAGCGTGCGCGCGAGCTGACGCGCCGTTATGGCATCGACGGCACCCCCGCGGTCGTCGTCAACGGCAAGTACCGCACCGGGCCGGCGATGACCGGCAGCTTCGAGACGCTGATCGACGTCATGGACCACCTGGTCAGTGAGGAGGCGAAATCGCTGTAGTCACCGAACGAGGCGACGGCGCCCCGATGAACGCCGCCCGGTTGTTCGTCCGCTGTCTCGAGAACGAAGGCGTCGAGTATATCTTCGGCCTGCCTGGCGAGGAGAACCTCGAGCTGATGGACGCCCTGCTTGACTCCTCGATCCGCTTCGTCACCGTCCGTCATGAGCAGGGCGCCGGCTTCATGGCCGACGTCTATGGCCGCCTGACCGGTCGCGCCGGCGTCTGCCTGTCCACGCTCGGCCCCGGCGCGACCAACCTGATCACCGCAGTCGCCGACGCCAATATGGACTATGCGCCGCTGGTCGCGATCGCCGGACAGGCGAGCACCAACCGGCTGCACAAGGAATCGCACCAGGTCCTCGACCTCGAGACGATCTTCCATCACATCACCCGTTATTCGTCGCGACTGCTGACGCCGAACATCATCCCGGAAGTGACGCGCAAGGCCTTCAAGCTCGCGCAGATGGAGCGTACCGGCGCGACCTTCATCGAATTCCCCGAAAACATCGCTTCGATGGATATCGAGGCCGAGCCGCTGCCGGTGCGCGCGCCGACGCCGCCGGAGCCGGCCGCCGAGAGCGTGCGCCGCGCGGCCGAGGCGATCTCGGCGGCAAAGACGCCGATCATCCTCGCCGGCAACGGCGTGATCCGCGCACGGGCCTCGGCGCAGCTCGATGCCTTCGCCGAGACACTCAACATCCCGGTCGCCAACACCTTCATGGCCAAAGGCGTAATCCCGTTCCGTCACCCGATGGCGCTCGGCACCGTGGGTCTGCAGTCACGCGATTACGTCAATTGCGGATTCGACCACGCCGACCTGATTATCTGCATCGGCTATGACCTCGTCGAGTATCACCCTTATCTGTGGCACCGCACCCGCGATCGCCAAATCATTCACATCGCGGCGAGCCCGGCCGAGGTCGATGGCCATTACTGTGTTGATGTCGGCGTCGTCGGCGACATCAAGCTCAGCCTGCCGCGTATCGCCGATCAGG
>CAYLKC010000035.1:0-18936 GCA_964384095.1 uncultured Chromatiales bacterium | reverse complement strand
CGCCATGCGGGTGGTATTTACCGATCACGTCACCGACGACGCGCGCGGACTTCTTGTAGGGCTTGTTCCAGTCGTTGCTGAGGCCATGCATCGCATAGAGCACGCGCCGATGCACAGGCTTGAGACCATCGCGCACGTCGGGCAGCGCGCGCCCGACGATGACGCTCATCGCGTAGTCCATGTAGGACTGACGCATCTCGTCTTCGATATTGGTCGGGATGATCTCTTTGGCGGAATCGGTCATAAACGGGTATCGCATTCCCTGCTTGCGGGGAAGGTCTCGGGACTCCCGGGAGCCAGTCGCTTGTTGTTATTCCGTGGGGACGCGCGGAATGGGAAATTCTACCATACTGAGGCGCTTGCCAAAACTCAGCACATCAGCCGGGCCATCTTGCAGGCGTCCGGGGCGAGCACGACGCCGCGCTCGGTGACGATCGCGTCGACCAGCGCGGCCGGGGTCACGTCGAAGACCGGGTTCCAGGCGCCGGCCCCGGTCGCGGCGACGCGGCGGCCGCCAAGGGCCAGCAGCTCGTCGGTGGCACGGGTCTCGATCGGGATCGCGTCGCCGTTCGGGGTCGCCATGTCGATCGTCGAGGTCGGCGCGACGACCATGACCCGGACGCCGTGGGCGCGGGCGGCGAGCGCCGCGGTGTAGGTGCCAATCTTGTTGGCGACATCGCCATTGGCGGCGATGCGGTCGGAGCCGACGATCAGCCAGCCGACCTTGCCCTGCTTCATCAGCCAGGCCGCGGCGCCCTCGGCAACCAGCGTCACCGGGATCTCGTCCTCGATCAGCTCCCAGGCGGTCAGGCGCGCGCCCTGCAGCCACGGCCGGGTCTCGTCGGCATAGACGCCGTCGATGCGCCCGGCGCTCCAGCCGGCGCGGATGACGCCGAGCGCGGTGCCGTAGCCGCCGGTCGCGAGCGAGCCGGCGTTGCAATGGGTCAGCACCGCGCAGGGCGTCTCGATCAGCGCGGCGCCGAGTTCACCCATGCGCCGGTTAGCGGCGATGTCCTCTTCGTGGATGCGGCGGGCCTCGGCCAGCAGGTCCGCGAGCGGGTCGCTGCCGACGCGCGCGATTGCGCCTCGCATGCGTTCGATCGCCCAGAACAGGTTGACCGCGGTCGGCCGGGTGCCGGCGAGCAGCGCGAGGTCCGCCTCGATGTCGTCACGCCAGCCTGCAGGGGCCCCGGCGAGCCGGGCCCGGGCCGCCAGCACGACGCCGTAAGCGGCGGTGATGCCGATCGCCGGCGCGCCGCGCACGGTCATGTTGCGAATCGCCTCGGCGGCGGCAGCGACATCGCGGCAGGCGATCTCGACGCGCTCCGCGGGCAGCAGGCGCTGGTCGATCAGCCACAGGGTGTCAGCGCGCCAGTCGATCGGACGGACAGAGTCATGGGCGGGCCGGTTCATCGCGCCATGTTATCACATCGGGACTGTCCCTGGCCTGCGGCCGCGGCGATGCGGAAATGCGCGGCGCGTCCTCAGGGACGCGGCCCCGTCGGCCGATATGAGCGGGTATGACCTCCCCTGTCAAGACACTGCTGGTCCTGCTGGCCTGGCTGCTCGCGGGTGTCGCTTCGGCGCTCGCCGACGGATCCGACGAAGGGCGCCTGCACGAGACCCGGCTCGCCGCGCCGGCGCAGGCCGGCATCGAGTTGCTGCATCCGCCCCGCCCCGGCGAACGCTTCGAGTACATCCCGGTCTATCCCGTGCATTTCGCGCATGACGAGGACACGCTCAGTGAGCGCGCCCGCGTGACCCTCGACGACGCCGCGCTGCTGATCCGGCATCTGCCCGGCGTGACCCGCGTCCTCGTCAGGGGTTATGCCGACATCGTCGCCAGCGAGGCCTACAACGACTCGCTGTCCGATCGCCGCGCGGCAGCGGTGCGTGATCACCTGCTCGCGCGCGGCATACCGGAGGGGCTGCTGCATGTCAGCGGTTATGGCAAGAGCCGGCCCGCTGATGAGGAATGGACCCGCGAGGGTCGCGCGCGCAATCGCCGCGCCGAGATCACGATCATCCGCATGCAACCCGGCGGCTGATTCCCGCGCCGGGCCTGTGGCCTCCGGGATCTGACCCCGGGGCCTCGATCCTTGTATACTGGCGCGATGCAACAGGTCGATACCCTGATCCATGCCGGCTGGGTGGTCCCGGTCGTGCCCCGTGGCGTCGTGCTCGAAGCGCATGCGATCGCAGTCCGTGACGGACGCATCCAGGCGATCCTGCCGTCGGCGGAGGCCGATCGCCAGTTCCAGGCCGCGCAGCTCGTCCGTCTCGATGGCCACGCCCTGATCCCGGGCCTGGTCAACGCCCATACCCATGCCTCGATGAGCCTGTTCCGCGGTCTCGCCGACGACCTGCCGCTGATGGAATGGCTGCAACACCATATCTGGCCGGCCGAATCGACCTGGGTCGGCGAGGAATTCGTCTACCAGGGGACGCTGCTTGCCTGCGCCGAGATGCTGCGCGGCGGCACCACCTGCTTCAACGACATGTACTTCTTTGCCGATGAGTCCGCGCGCGCGGTCGGCCGCGCCGGCCTGCGCGCGACGCTTGGGCTGATCATGATCGACTTCCCGACCGCATGGGCCGCCAATCCCGACGAGTACCTGTCCAAGGGCCTCGCCCTGCATGACCATTACCGCGACGACCCGCTGATCC
Organism: uncultured Chromatiales bacterium; assembly: GCA_964384095.1. Lineage (GTDB taxonomy): Bacteria > Pseudomonadota > Gammaproteobacteria > SZUA-140 > SZUA-140 > JAITWN01. The sequence continues at coordinate 16,269 of CAYLKC010000035.1, read as the reverse complement.
ATACCGCTTTCGCGCCGCACGCACCCTATACGGTGTCCGACGCGCCACTGCAGAAGATCCGCACGCTCAGCGAAGAACTCGACATCCCGATCCACATGCATGTCCACGAGACCGCCGGCGAGGTCGCCGAGTCGCGTCCGCTCGATCGGCTGGAGGCGATCGGCCTGCTGTCGCCGCGCCTGCTCGCGGTGCACATGACGCAACTGACCGACGACGAGATCGCGCGTTGCGCTGCGGCCGGTGTCCATGTGATCCACTGTCCGGAATCGAACCTCAAGCTCGCGAGCGGCTTCTGCCCGGCGCAGAAACTGTTGGAGGCCGGCGTCAACGTCGCGCTCGGCACCGACGGCGCCGCCAGCAACAATGACCTCGACATGCTCGGCGAACTGCGCAGCGCCGCGCTGCTGGCGAAGGCGGTCAGCGGCAACGCCAGCGCGCTGCCGGCGGCCGACGCGCTGCAAATGGCGACGCTGAACGGCGCCCGCGCGCTCGGCCTCGATGCCGACATCGGTTCTCTCGAGGCCGGCAAGTCCGCCGACATCGTCGCGATCGATCTCACCGCGCTCGAGGCGCGGCCGGTCTATCACCCGCTGTCGCAGATCGTCTATGCGGCCGGCCGCCACCAGGTCAGCGATGTCTGGGTCGCCGGTCGCCATTTGCTGCGCGAGCGCCGGCTGACGACGCTCGACGAGACGCAGCTCTGTGGCTGGGCCGATGCCTGGCGCGACCGCATCGCCGCAACCGACGAAGACATGAAGGCCTGAACGATGAGCGAGACCCGCGCCAACGTCGACCCCGCCGAGGTCGCCAAGTTCGATGCCGCCGCAGCGCGCTGGTGGGACCGCGAAGGCCAGTTCAGGACGCTGCACGACATCAACCCGCTGCGCCTCGACTATGTCGATCAGCGCGCAGGACTGCGGGACAAGACCGTCATCGACGTCGGTTGCGGCGGCGGCATCCTCGCCGAGTCGATGGCGCTGCGCGGCGCGCACGTCACCGGCATCGACCTCGCCGAATCCTCGCTCGCGGTGGCGCGCATGCACCTGGTCGAGACCCGGCTGGAGCGACCGGAAGGCGAAGCGGAACTCGTGCTCGACTATCGCGCGATCAGCGCCGAGGTCCTGGCCACGGAGTCGCCGGCAAGCGCGGACATCGTCACCTGCATGGAGATGCTCGAGCATGTGCCGGACCCGGCCGCGATCGTCGCCGCCTGCGCGCGCCTGGTCAGGCCAGGCGGCCATGTCTTCCTGTCGACGATCAACCGCAATCCGAAATCATACCTGCACGCGATCATCGGCGCCGAATACCTGCTGCGCATGCTGCCGACCGGCACGCATGACTATGCCCGCTTCATCCGCCCGTCGGAGCTCGGCCGCTGGCTGCGCGCGGCCGGTCTCGATACCTGCGAGCTCACCGGCCTGACCTACCACCCGCTGAGCGGCCGATACGCGCTGGTCGACGACATCGACGTCAACTATCTCGTCCACGCCGTCCGGCCGGAGGCCTGATGCGCGGCCCCGACCCGGTCCGTTGCGTCCTCTTCGATCTCGATGGCACGCTGGTCGACACCGCCCCGGACCTCGCCTTTTGCCTGAACGCGCTGCGCGCCGAACAGGGCCTCGTGCCGATGGACTTCGCCGCGATCCGCCCGCATGTCTCCCACGGCGCGCGCGCGCTGGTGCGCGCCGGTTTCGGCATCGATATCGACGACGAAGGCTTCGAACCATTACGCGCACGCCTGCTCGAACTCTATGAAGGCAATCTCGCGCGCAAGAGCCGCTTGTTCGCCGGCATGGACGCGCTGCTCGATGCGCTCACCGAACGCGTGCTGCCATGGGGCGTCGTCACCAACAAGCCTGGCTGGCTGACCAGGCCGCTGCTCGATGCGCTCGGGCTGTCGGCGCGGGCCGCCTGCATCGTCAGCGGCGACACCACGCCGCACAGCAAGCCGCACCCGGAACCGTTGCTGCACGCAAGCCGACTCGTCGGGCTGCCGCCGTCGGCCTGCCTCTACGTCGGCGACGCGCACCGCGATATCGAGGCCGGGCGCGGCGCCGGCATGCGCACGCTGGTCGCGCGGTTCGGCTATCTCGACGCTGGCGACGACCCGGCAAGCTGGGAGGCCGACGGCCAGATCGATCACCCGCTCGCGATCCTCGACTGGCTCGCGCCGGCGGCAACCGGCGCGGCGCAGGGTCATGGGCGCTGAGGCGCTGATCGCGCTCGGCGCGGCACTGGCCGGCCTCGCGCTCGGCGCGTTGATCATCCATCTGCGCGCGCAGAAACGCATCACCGCGCTGCAACTCGAAAATACCGGCCTCGCGACGACGCTCGAGCACGAACGCAAGGCCGCGCAGGAAAAGCAGCAGCGCCACGACGATGAACGCCGCCAGCTCGGCGACACCTTCGCGAAGCTGTCGAGCGATGCGCTCAAGCACAACAACGCCGAATTCCTGCGTCTCGCGCAGGAGAACCTCAAGCAGTTCCAGATCCAGGCGCACAACGAACTCGGCAAGAAGGAACAGGCCGTCGAGCAGATGGTCAAGCCGATCCGCGAGCTGATCGAGAAGACACACAGCCAGATCCGCCAGATCGAGCACGAACGCAAGGAGGCCTTCGGCTCGATCTCCAAGCAACTGGAGATGCTCGCCAGGGCCCAGATCGAGCTGCAGGGCGAGACCCGCAACCTGGTGCAGGCCTTGCGCCGGCCCGAGGTACGCGGCCAGTGGGGCGAGATCACGCTGCGCAGGCTCGTCGAACTCGCCGGCATGGTCGAATACTGCGACTTCTACGAGCAGGAGCACACCCGCACCGAGGACGGCGCGGTGCGTCCCGACATGATCCTGCGCATGCCCGGCGGCCGCGAGGTCGTCATCGACGTCAAGACGCCGCTCGACGCCTATCTGAGTGCGATCGAGGCCCCCGACGACACGACCCGCAAGCTCCATCTCGAACGCCACAGTCGCAACGTCCGCGAGCGCGTGGCCGAACTGTCCGGCAAGGCCTACTGGAAGCAGTTCAAAAACAGCCCGGACTTCGTCGTGCTGTTCATCCCCGGCGAGCACTTCCTCAGCGCGGCGATCGATCTCGATCCGACGCTGCTCGAGGACGCGCTGCGGCGCCGCGTCATCCTCGCGACACCGATCAGCCTGATGGCGCTGCTGCGGGCAATCGCCTACGGCTGGAAACAGGAGGCCATCGCCGAGAACGCCGAACATATCCGCGACCTCGGCGAGGACCTCTACAAGCGCCTCACCACCTTCAGCAATCACCTCGCAAGGGTCGGTCAGAGCCTCGGCAGCAGCCTCGATCACTACAATCGCGCGGTCGGCTCATTCGAACGCCAACTCCTGCCCGGCGCGCGCAAGTTCACCGAGATGGGCATCCACCCGGCAAAGACACTCGAACCGCCCGAGCAGATCGAGAAGGCGCCGCGCCAGCTCAGCGAGGACAACGCGCAGGGCTGATGCAAACGCCGACCGCCACGATCGACGCGGCCTACCGTCACTGTCTCGGCCTCGCGCGGTGGCACTACGAGAACTTCCCGGTCGCATCGCACGCGCTGCCGGCCTCGCTGCGCGGGCCGGTCGCGGCGCTGTATGCCTTCGCGCGCAGCGCAGACGACTTCGCCGACGAGGGCAACGACCCGCCCGAGGTGCGCCGCGCACGGCTCGACGATTATCGCGCGCGGCTCGGGGCCCTCGCCCGCGGCGAGACCCCGGACGATCCGATCTTCGTCGCGCTTGCCGATGTGCATCGCCGCTTCGATCTGCCGCTCGCGCCGCTGCACGACCTGCTCGACGCCTTCAGCCAGGACATCGACAAGCACCGTTATGCGAACCACACCGAGGTGCTTGACTATTGCCGCCGTTCCGCCGCGCCGGTTGGACGCATGATCCTGCACCTCCATGGCCTCGCCGATGACGACAACCTGGCCTGCTCCGACCAGCTGTGCAGCGCGTTCCAGCTGGTCAATTTCCTCCAGGACCTCGAACAGGACTGGCGCGAGCATGGCCGCATCTACCTGCCGCAGGACGAGATGGCACTGCACAGCGTCACCGAGGCGCACTTCCGCGAGCGCCGCACCGACGAGGCAATGCTGGCGCTGGTCGCGCAGCAGGTCGCGCGCATCCGCCGTCTGCTCGCCGCCGGCGCCCCGCTCGCCTGGCGCATGCCGGGTCGCGCCGGACTCGAAGGCCGCATGATCCTGTTCGGCGTCACCCGCATCGCCGACAGGATCGCGCAGGAACGCCGCGACGTCTTCCGTCGACCCCGCCTCGGCCGCCGCGACTGGCTGTGGATCACGCTGCGCGCCGCCACCGCGCAGCGGTACCAGACCTGCTGATACCCGGGGGTTCAGCGGGCCGGCCCCGTCGGCGCGGTTAGCGCGGTTGGCGCGGTTGGTGGCATCGGGTATCTTGACAGACTTGACGCCAACGGCCGAAGACGCATGAATCCCGACCAGTATTGCCAGGACCGGGCCGCGCGCAGCGGGTCCAGTTTCTATTACAGCTTCCTGTTCCTCCCGCCGGACCAGCGCCGCGCGATCATCGCGCTGTATGCGTTCTGCCGCGAGGTCGATGATGTCGTCGACAGCCAGATCGACCCGGGTGTCGCGCGTGTCAAGCTCGCCTGGTGGCGCGAGGAGATCGGCCGCCTGTTCGAAGGCGCGCCCCGGCACCCGGTGACGAAGGCGCTGGCGGCGCCGATCGCCGCCCACAATCTCCCGCGCGAGCATTTCCTCGAGATCATCGACGGCATGGAGATGGACCTCGACCATGACCGCTATCCCGGATTTCGCGAACTGAGTCTGTACTGCCACCGCGTCGCCAGCATGGTCGGCATGATGTCGGCCGAGATCTTCGGTTACGAGGACCGGCTGACACTGAAATACGCGCACAATCTCGGCACCGCCTTCCAGCTGACCAATATCCTGCGCGATATCCGTGAGGATGCGCGGCGAGGCCGGCTCTATCTCCCGCTCGATGAACTCGAACGCTTCGGCGTGCGCGAGGAGGAGCTGCTGGGCGCGCAGACCAGCGACCGTCTCCGCGCGCTGCTGCGTTTCCAGGCCGAGCGCACGCGTGGATATTACCGCAAGGCCTTCGAGCTGCTGCCGGAGGTCGATCGCTACACCCAGCGCAGCGGGCTCGCGATGGCCGCGATCTATCTCGAACTGCTCGCGGAGATCGAAAAGGACGGCTACAACGTGCTGGAGCGACGCATCCGTCTGACACCGCTGCGCAAGCTGTGGCTGGCGTGGAAGACGACACGGCAGGAAAAGTCCCGCCACCGCAGGCTCGCGCGCCAGTCCACGGCCGGCTGAGGCGATGAACATCGTCGTCGGCGCCGGCTGGTCCGGCCTCGCCGCCGCGGTCGAACTGACGCGACGCGGTCAGCCAGTCACGCTGATCGAGGCCGCCGCAACCGCTGGCGGACGCGCTCGCACGATCAGCCATCACGGTGAAACGCTCGACAACGGTCAGCACCTGCTGCTCGGCGCCTGCGCGCACGTCCGCTACCTGACCGGCGTGCTCGGGCTAGATGAATCGGCGCTGTTCGACCGCCGCCCGCTCGACTGGACGCTGATCGCTGTCGGGCAGGCGGGTCTCCGCATGCGATTGCCGCGGCTGCCGGCGCCGTTCCATCTGCTCGCGGGCCTGTCACTGGCTGCAGGCCTGTCGCTGCGGGACCGGCTCGCGACGCTGCGTGTCCGCGTATTGCTGCGCGCCCCGCTCACGGGCCCCGATCGCAGCGTCGCCACCCTGCTCGCAGAACTGCGGCAGACGCCCCGACTGATCGACGGCCTGTGGCGACCGCTGTGTCTGGCAACACTGAACACGCCGATCGAGTCCGCGTCGGCACGGGTCTTCGCGCGCGTGCTGCGCGATGCCTTCACGCACCGGCGGGCGGATTCCGACCTGCTGTTACCACGCAAACACCTCGGCGCGCTGCTGCCCGAACCGGCACAACACTACCTCCAGGCCCGCGGCGCCACGATACTGATGGGACGGCGCGTCACAGCGATCGACATCGACGACGACCGCATCACCGGCATCCGGCTCGACGACGGCAGGAGACTGGCCGCCGGACACCTGATCCTCGCCGTTCCGCCCGTCGCCGCCGCGCGACTGCTCGCGCCGCATCAGGCGACGGCGGCGCTGGCGGCACGCCTGCGCGCGCTCGAGCATGCGCCGATCATCACGATCACCCTCGATTACCCGCCCGCCGTCCGTCTGCCGCAACCGATGACCGGTTTCACAGGCGGCCTCGCGCAATGGGCCTTCGACCACGCCATCGCCGACAGGCCGGGACGGATCGCGATCGTCCTCAGCGCTGCCGGCGACTGCCTGCGACTCGATCACGAGACCCTCGCTGCGCGCGTCGCCGGTGAACTCGCGACGCACTTCCCGGACTGGCCACCCCCCGCCGCCACCCATGTCATCCGCGAAAAACACGCAACCTTCGCCTGCACCGTCGGCATCGAAGATTGCCGTCCGCCGATGCGCACCCCGCTCACCAATTGCCTGCTCGCCGGCGACGCCGTCGCGAACGGCTGGCCGGCGACGCTCGAAGGTGCCGTCGTCAACGGCCTTGCTGCCGCGCGCGCAATCACCGAACCCACTCCCCCTGCCTGATCCCACTCCCCCCTTCGCTTGCGAAGGGGGGATTTAGGAAGATTCAGGCGGTTTGCAGGCTCGCGGCTTCCTCGAAGGTCGTGATGCCGGCACGGGCCAGTTCGAGTGCGTGCGCGTGCAGCGTGGTCATGCCGCTGACTGCGGCCTCGCGCGCGATCTCTCCGGTGGCGGCATTGCGGCCGATCAGCGCCGACAGCGTCGGCGTCACCTCCAGCACTTCGCAGACCATCGCGCGACCGCGATATCCGCTGTGCCCGCACGCCGCGCAGCCGCGTCCGCGCATCGGCATCGCATCCGCCGTCGCGGGCACGGCAGGATCGCATTCGGCGCAATGCGCGCACACCCGCCGCACGAGCCGCTGCGCGACGACGCCGAGCAGGGTCGATGCCAGCAGGCATGGCTCGACACCCATGTCGATCAGGCGCGCGATCGCACCGGGCGCGTCGTTGGTATGCAGCGTGCTCAGCACGAAATGGCCGGTCAGCGCGGCCTGACAGGCGATCGCCGCGGTCTCCGGATCGCGGATCTCGCCAACCATGATGACGTCGGGGTCATGGCGCAGGAAGCGGCGCAGCACCTCGGCAAAGCCGAGACCGATGCGTTCATTGATCAGGACCTGCTCGACACCCTCGATGTCGTACTCGACCGGATCCTCGACGGTCAGCACATGCGCGCCGCTGCCACGGATCTCGTTCAGCGCCGCATACAGCGTCGTCGATTTTCCGGAACCGGTCGGCCCGGTAACGAGGAACAGCCCGTGCGGTCGCGTGATCAGCGCCGACAGCGTCGCCAGGGCCGCAGGCGGCAGGCCGAGCTTCGCCAGCGGCTTGAGTCCGGCCGCGCGGTCGAGGATGCGGACGACGACGCTCTCGCCGGCGACGGTCGGGATGACCGAGATCCGCAGGTCGATGCTGCGCCCCTCATGATCGAGGCGCGCGCGGCCCTCCTGCGGCAGCCGCCGCTCGGCGATGTTCATGTCGCCGAGGATCTTGATGCGGCTGACCAGCGCCGGCAACAGCGAACGGTGCAGCGCCCGCACCTGCCTCATCACGCCATCGATGCGATACCAGACAATGATCCGCTCCCTTGCCGGCCGGATATTGATGTCCGATGCGCCGTGCAACACACCCTGGACCAGCAGCGCATGGACCAGCCGCACGATCGGCTTGCGGCGTGCCCCGGCCTCTTCATCGTAAGCGGCGCGGGTCTCACGCGCGCTGTCCGGGGGCGAGGTCCGCGCAATCTCCGCCGCCTCGTCGAGTCCAGCGTGAAATCGCGCATGCGCGAGCGCGATCTCCGCGGCCGGTGCGTACACCGGCAACACCGGCGCGATGCCGTGAAAGCGCAGGTCCTCGGTGATCGTCGTATCGAAGGGCCGCTCCATTGCGACGACCAGCGCGCCATCGATCTCGGCGAGCGGCAGCACGCGGTGACGGATCGCGAGGTCCTCGGGGATGCGGGCAAAGACCCCGGGCTCGATGTCGAGGCCGTCGATGCTGAGACAGGCAAAGCCGAACTTCCGCGCCAGCGCGGCATGGACCTGGCCGGGCTCGAGGACACCGCTGTCCACGAGGATGCGACCGAGATGGCGTGATCGGTCACCGCGCTGACGTGCCAGCGCACGCTCGAGCTGGGCTGCGTCGATCAACCGGGCCTCCAGCAGGATCTCGCCGAGTCGCCGCTCGAGCGGCGCCCGCGCCGGCTGCGTCAGTTCACGCCGCAGGTCGCCGGCGTCCCTGACGCGCGGGCGTTCCGATGCGCGGGCGTCGTCCATCAACGCAATCATAGGCCGGCGCCGGCGTGGGTCCATCGGCGTCCGGCTGATTCTCCGGGGCGAAATATGACGAAAAATTGACGATTTTACCGCCGAACTTCATATTCCCTTGTTCGCCGCTCTGTGCTAAGACTAGCTTGCGGGCGTTTCCCGGCCATGTCTGCGTGTCGAACGCGACGCCCGTCTCTCCGAAACCCTGCAGCTGGCATGGAGGTTGCAGCATACGGCCCAGGCAGTCATGTCAGGAGACTCGGAATGCCCATCGGGCAAGGCAGTCAGAAGGTCGACGAGGCCTGGGATCACGGCGATCTCGCGCTGATGTCGCATGCGCTCGAATCCCGCGGCGGCCTCCCCGGCGGTCCCGACAAGGCGCTGGAGCTCGCCAGCGTCCTGCAGACCACGCTCGACATCGACCAGCTGATCGCGGTGTTCTCGCGCCAGGTCCAGGGCTTGGTCCCGCACAGCAGCATCCGTTACGAGAACAAGGCGCTCGACATCATGGTCGAGAACGGCCGCGTCGAAAAATCGAGCTGTACCTACCAGCTCGTCGTCGCCGCGCAGACCCTCGGCCAGCTCACCGTGACGCGGCGCAAAAAATTCACCGAAGACGAGACCCTGCTGCTCGAGCACCTGCTGTGCTGTCTCGTCTATCCGCTGCGCAACGCGATCATGTACAAGATCGCGGTGACCGCCGCGCTCAGGGACCCGCTCACCGGCGTCAACAACCGCACCGCGATGAACAGCGCGCTGATTCGCGAGACCGAACTCGCGCGCCGCCACGGCACGCCGCTGTCGCTGATTGCGCTCGATATCGACCGCTTCAAGGAGATCAACGACCGCCATGGCCATCTCGCCGGCGACCATGTCCTGAAGAACGTCGCCGAGGCGATCGCCGATTGCACGCGCAGCTCCGACATCCTGTTTCGTTCCGGCGGCGAGGAGTTCCTGGTCCTGCTCAGCAATACCCGCCGGGACGGCGCACTGCAACTCGCCGAGCGTATCCGCCAGACTATCGAGGCCAATGAATATGACTATGGGAATGCCGTGGTCTCGGTCACGGCCAGCCTCGGTGTGGCCTGCTTCAACAAGGGCGATGACAGTGAGCGCCTGTTCGAGCGCGCCGACATGGCCCTCTATGCGGCCAAGTCCGCGGGGCGGAACTGCGTCAAATTTGTCGAATAGACCCGCCCAGCCCCCCCGTCGGGACTGTAATCCCGGCCGATCCGGCCGATATCCCTTGCTGCAAGCCCAGACAACGCTGCATCGCGTCACCCGCGGGAGAAAGTCATGCGCCAGAATCCGTGTTTACCACTCGCCGCCTGTTGCCTGATAATGGGGCTCTTCGCGCATCCAGCCTTCGCCGGCGCCGAAATGCCGGTCAAGGGGATGGCGATGGACCGGGTCGAACAGGCCTTCGGACAGCCCCTCGAGGTCCGCGGTCCGGTCGGGGAGCCCCCGATCACGCGCTGGGTCTATGAGGGTTATACGGTTTATTTCGAGCACAGGCATGTCATCCACAGTGTGGTCTCCCGCGATCTCCCGACAATGCCGGCCGCGGCCGCGGACAACGGCTCCGCCGGCGCACCCCCGTCCGACTGAACCCGCCGGGGTCGCGCCCCGGCCCCGCGCATGAGCCCGGCCGCGCGCCGCCTGCCGGCCGAATGGGCGCCGCAGAGCGGCGTCCAGCTGACCTGGCCCCGCCCCGACAGTGACTTCGGCGACGACCTCGCCGCCGTCGAGCCGGTGTTTGCGGCGATCGCCGCCCGCATCAGTCATTATGAAAAGGTCATCATCGTCTGCGCCGACGCCGCGCATCGGGCCCACGTCAGCGAACTCATCGGCAAGGCGCGCGGGCGACTCGGCAAGATCGTGTTCCCGCTGGCGCCCGCCAATGATGTCTGGGCGCGCGACCACGGACCGATCACGGTGCTGGATGCCGGCGCGCCACGGCTGCTCGATTTCCGTTTCAACGGCTGGGGCGGCAAGTACCCCGCCGATCTCGATGACCGACTGACGCGGACGCTGCATGTCGAGGGCATATACGGGCCGACGCCGCTGGAGGCCGTGGACTTCGTGCTCGAGGGCGGCAGCATCGACAGCGACGGCGAAGGCACACTGCTGACGACGACGCAATGCCTGCTGACGCCGACGCGCAATCCCGGTCTCGCGCGCGCCGACATCGAGTCCCGACTGCGCGTGACGTTCGGCATCGAGCGTGTGCTGTGGCTCGAGCATGGAGCGCTCGCCGGCGACGATACCGACAGTCATATCGACATGCTTGCGCGTTTCTGCGATGCGCGGACGATCGCCTATACCGCCTGCGATGTTCCCGACGATGAACACTTCGATGAGCTCGGCCGCATGGCCGCGGAGCTCGCCGCACTGCGCAGGGCCGACGGCGAGCCCTACCGGCTGGTGCCCCTGCCGTTGCCGCAGGCCAAGCGCAATCGCGACGGCGAGCGCCTGCCGGCGAGCTACGCGAACTTCCTCGTCATCAACGGCGCAGTGCTGGTGCCGGTGTACAACGATCCGGCCGATGACGTCGCGCTCGAACGCCTGCGCGAATGTTTTCCCGGCCGTGACATCGTCGAGATCCCCTGCCTCCCGCTGATCGCGCAATTCGGCAGCCTGCATTGTGCTACGATGCAGCTTCCCGAAGGCGTGCTGACATGACGAACAAGACCCTGACCATCGGCCTGGTTCAGCAGGCCTGCAGCGATGACCGCGAGCAGAATCTCGGCCGCAGCGAGGCCGGTATTCGCGAGGCGGCAGCGCAAGGCGCGCGGCTGGTGCTGCTGCAGGAGCTGCACGCGGGACCGTACTTTTGCCAGACCGAAGACCCTGCGCTGTTCGACCGCGCGGAGCCGATCCCCGGACCGACCAGTGAACGGCTCGCCGCGCTCGCGCGCGAACTCGGCGTCGTCATCGTCGGCTCGCTGTTCGAACGGCGCGCGCCCGGCCTCTATCACAATACCGCGATCGTGCTCGAGCGTGATGGTTCGCTCGCCGGTCTCTATCGCAAGATGCATATCCCGGACGACCCGGGCTATTACGAGAAGTTCTATTTCACGCCCGGCGACCTCGGCTTTCACCCGATCACGACCTCGGTGGGCCGGCTCGGCGTGCTGGTGTGCTGGGACCAGTGGTACCCGGAGGCCGCGCGGCTGATGGCCCTGGCCGGCGCCGAGCTGCTGCTCTACCCGACCGCGATCGGCTGGGACGAGCGCGACGACGACGCCGAGCGCACGCGCCAGCGCGAGGCCTGGCAGACGATCCAGCGCGCCCATGCGATCGCGAACGGCCTACCGGTCGTGGTCTGCAACCGTATCGGCCACGAGCCGGACCCGTCCGCGCAGGGACCGGGCATCCGTTTCTGGGGATCGAGCTTCATCGCCGGCCCGCAGGGCGAATGGCTCGTACGCGCCGGCGACGACGCGCCGGCAGTGCTGGTGCACACGGTCGACCTCGGCCGCAGCGAGCAGGTACGCCGCTGGTGGCCGTTTCTGCGCGACCGGCGCATCGATGCGTATGGTGATCTGACCCGGCGGTTTCGGGACTAGCCTCCCCGTATCCGGGCATCCCCCCTGCCCCCCTTCGCAAGCGAAGGGGGGAAAACAAAGCCTCCCCCTCACTCTCCGTGCGAATCTCCCCCTTCGCTTGCGCACCAGGCGGACAGAACTCCCCCCCTTCGCTTGCGCACCAGGCGGACAGAACTCCCCCCCTTCGCTTGCGAACCAGGCGGACAGAACTCCCCCCTTCGCTTGCGAAGGGGGGCCGGGGGGGATGCCTGCGCTTGCGCAGGCAAAGCCGACCGGAATTCGACGAAGCTCCTTTTCCGCTATAATGGCTCCACGTTTAACGCCGGACTCACTCCCACCATGATCCTGATACTCGCCCCCAATACCGACAAGAACAGCGCGGAATACCGCAAGCTGATGGACTACCTTTCCCACCTGCCGAACATCCAGGCGCGGGTGCATCAGGAGGTCGGCACGCTACAGACGCTGACCGAGATCTATCTCGTCGGCGACACGCTGACGCTCGATGAGGCCGACATGGCCGCGCTGCCCTGTATCGAGCGCGTGGTGCGCGTCTCGGAAGAATACCGCGTCCTTGGACGTCACAAGGGCGACAACCGCTCGACCTCGTTCGAGTACAACGGCCTGCATTTCGGCCAGGACACGCTGCATGTATTCGCCGGGCTGTGCGCGGTGGACAATCCGGCGCATGTCGAGGAGATGATGAAGGCGCTGCGCGACCACGGCCAGGTCTGCACGCGCATGGGCGCCTACAAGCCGCGCACCAATCCGTACTCTTTCCAGGGTCACGGCAAGGACTGTCTGCCCTATGTGTTCGAGCTTGCCGGCAAGTACGGCATCAAGTGCATCGCGATGGAGATCACCCACGAGGATCACATCGACGAGATCCGCGCCGCGCTCGAACAGACCGGCAATCCCACCGGCATCATGCTGCAGATCGGCACGCGCAATACGCAGAACTTCGAGCTGCTGAAGAACGTCGGCCGCCAGCACGAATTTCCTGTATTGCTGAAACGCGGCTTCGGCATCACGCTGGAGGAGTCTCTGAACGCCGCCGAGTACCTGGCCAGCGAGGGCAACCGCAAGGTGATCTTCGGCCTGCGCGGCATGAAGACCAACATGGGCGACCCGCACCGCAACTTCGTCGACTTCGCGCATGTGCCGGTGATCAAGCGGCTGACGCGCATGCCGGTGTGCATCGATCCGTCGCACTCGGTCGGCACGCGCGCGGTTGGTCCCGAAGGTCTGCTCGACATCATGCATGTCACCGCACAGGGCGTCATCGCCGGCGCCAACATGATCCTCGTCGATTTCCACCCGCATCCCGCGAAGGCCCTGGTCGACGGGCCGCAGGCGCTGTTGTTGAAGGAGCTGCCAATATTCCTCGAGGATATCCGCATCGCCCGCGAGGCGTATGAGCGGCGGTCGAAGCTGGTCAGCGGTTGATCTGACATCCCCCCTGCCCCCCTTCGCAAGCGAAGGGGGGTGGCATGAAGTCCCCTTCCCGAGCTAAGGGGGGTGTCGATATGATGCGCGCAGTATACCCGCATTCCCCCCTTCGCTTGCGAAGGGGGGCCAGGGGGGATGCGAGCGCAGCGAGTCCTGCCGAGCCCTACCGATCCCGCTCGCTGATCGAAATCAGCGCCACCGCCTGCGCCGCAATACCTTCGCCGCGGCCGGTGAAGCCCATGCCTTCCGTCGTCGTCGCCTTGATATTGACCTGTGCAGGGTCCACGCCGAGGTCGGCAGCGATGTGTCCGATCATCTGCGGGATATGCGGCGCGAGTTTCGGCGCCTGGGCGATCACGGTCATGTCTGCATTGAGGACGCGGCTGTCGCGATCGATCAGCATTGCGACGATACGGCGCAGCAACACGCGGCTGTCGAGATCCTTGAAGGCCGGATCATTGTCCGGAAAGTGCCGGCCGAGATCGCCGAGACCGGCCGCGCCGAGCAGCGCGTCGCACAGCGCGTGGATCAGCACGTCGCCGTCGGAATGGGCGAGCATGCCCTGGTCATGCGGGATCTCGACGCCACCGAGGACCAGCCGCCTGCCCGGCGCGAAACGATGGGCGTCGAAGCCGCTGCCGATGCGCATCAGCGTGCGACCTCGAGCGCCTGGTGCCGGAGGAACTGCTCGGCGAGCGCGAGGTCGGCCGGGCGGGTGATCTTGATGTTGTCCGGACTGCCGATGACCATGCGCGGCATGCGCGCGGTGCGCTCGATCGCCGCCGCCTCGTCGGTGACGATGACCGCCTCGCGCACCGCACGCTCGAGCGCCGCGGTCAGTTCGCCATGGCGAAACATCTGCGGCGTCGATGCGTACCAGAGATGCTCGCGACCCAATGTACCGACGACTTCATGCGCGTCATCGACGCGTTTCAGCGTATCCGCGACCGGCAGGCCGAGCAGTCCGCCGACCGGGTGATCGCGCAGTTCGTCGATCAGGCGATCGATATCCTCCGCACGCAGGCATGGCCGCGCGGCGTCATGCACCAGCACCCAGTCGTCCGGCCGCGCGAGACCGCGCAGGCGATGCAGTGCGTTCAGTACCGACAGCTGACGCTCGGCGCCGCCGACCACGGTCATCACCGGCACCCCGCTGTCGCGCGCGAGGCGCTCATGCCACGAATCGCCTTCAGCGAGCGCGACGACGATGCCGCGAATTGCCGGATGGGCGAGAAAGCGGTCGAGCACATGTTCGATGACGGTCTTGCCGGCGAGCGGGAGATATTGCTTGGGGCGATTGCCGCCCATGCGGCGGCCGCTGCCGGCTGCGGGGATCACGGCCCAGGCGATCATTCGCCGGCGGCCTGGAAGAAGGTCTCATCACGACGGATCATGCCGAGTTCGCGACGCGCGCGCTCCTCGACCGCAGCCTCGCCCTGCTTGAGGTCACGGACCTCGGCATCGAGCGCCTCGTTGCGCTCGCGCAGCTGGTCGTTCTCCTGCTGCTGCGTCGCGACCTCGGCCTTGAGGCGCAGCAGTTCCTGGACCCCGCCGTCACCGAACCAGAGACGGAACTGGAGCATCAGCAGCAGTACGATGAATATGCCGACGAGCAGGCGCAGAAAGCGCGATTCGCCGCCATCAGCGCGTCGCCACAGCGATTTGCGCCGCGCCCTGGCGCGGCCCGCAGAAAGCGAGCCGGCGCTCACGGGCGCGCCTCAGCGTTTGGCGAAGACCGGAAAGGCCTCTCGACCGGCATAGCGCTCACGTCCTCCGAGCATTTCCGAGATTCTGAGCAGACGATTGTACTTCGCAACCCGGTCGGAACGCGACAGCGAGCCAGTCTTGATCTGGCCGGCGTTGGTCGCGACCGCGAGGTCGGCGATGAAGGTGTCCGCAGTCTCGCCGGAGCGATGCGAGATCACGACGCTGTAACCAGCCTGCTTCGCCATCGCGATCGCGGCCAGAGATTCGGTCAGCGTGCCGATCTGGTTGACCTTGATCAGGATCGAATTGGCGACGCCGCGCTCGATGCCCTGTTTGAGGATGCCGGTGTTGGTGACGAACAGGTCGTCGCCGACCAGCTGGACGCGCTCGCCGAGGCGGTCGGTCAGCAGTTTCCAGCCGTCCCAGTCATCCTCGGCCATGCCGTCCTCGATCGACAGCACCGGGTAACGCGCGGCCCAGTCGGCGAAGTAATCGGCGAAGCCCGCGGAATCGAGATGGCGATCCTCGGCAACCAGGTGATAGGCGCCGTCGCGATGGAACTCGGAGCTGGCCGGGTCGAGACCGATGAAGATGTCCTCGCCGGCGCGATAGCCGGCCTTGTCGACGGCCTCGAGGATGACGCGGATCGCCTCCTCGTTCCTCGCGAGGTCGGGCGCGAAACCGCCCTCATCGCCGACTGCGGTCGACATCCCGCGCTTGCTGAGCACCTTCTTCAGTGCATGGAAGATCTCGGCGCCGGCGCGCAGGGCCTCGCCGAAGTTCGGCAGGCCGACCGGCATGATCATGAACTCCTGCATGTCGAGACGGTTCTCGGCATGGGCACCGCCGTTGATGACGTTCATCATCGGCACCGGCATCGTCACGCCGTCGTCGCCGCCGAGGTGGCGGAACAGCGGCAGCCCGCGCGCCTTCGCCTGCGCGCGCGCAGCCGCCAGCGATACCGCGAGGATCGCGTTGGCGCCGAGTCGCGACTTGTTCGGCGTGCCGTCGAGGTTGATCATCAGACGATCGAGCGCGGCCTGGTCGGCCGCATCCTTGCCGAGCAGCGCCGGCCGGAGTTCGTTGCGGATATTGGCGACGGCGCGGGTCACGCCCTTGCCGCCGTAGCGCTTCGGGTCGTCGTCGCGCAGTTCGATCGCCT
>CAYLKC010000034.1:0-19197 GCA_964384095.1 uncultured Chromatiales bacterium | reverse complement strand
CGCGTACCAGCTCGCGGCAGGGCCGGTTCAGCTCGATGCCGATCATCAGTCCGAGGCCGCGAATGTCGATGACGGCGTCATTGCCGGCGAGGGCCTCGCGCAGTCCGCCAACGATGCGTTCGCCGGCCGTGGTTGCGCGCGCGAGCAGACCGTCGGCCTCGATCGTGCCGATCACCGCGAGCGCGGCCGCGCAGGCCAGCGGATTGCCGCCGAAGGTCGAGCCGTGATTGCCGGGCTGGAAGGTCTGCGCGGCTGCGCCGCGGGCGAGGCAGGCGCCGATCGGCACGCCATTGGCGAGGCCCTTGGCGACCGCGACGACGTCGGGCCGCCAGTCATGGTGCTGGTACGCAAACCAGTGCCCGGTGCGGCCCATGCCGGTCTGGATCTCGTCGAGCATCATCAGCCAGCCGTGGCGGTCGCACAGCGCGCGCACGGCGTCGAGATAGCCGGCGTCCGGGATATTGATGCCGCCTTCGCCCTGCACCGGTTCAAGCAGTACGGCGACCACCTGCGGGGCATTGCGCGCGACGTTGTTGAGCGCCTCGATATCGCTGTAGGGGACGCGCACGAAACCCTGCACCAGAGGTTCGAAGCCGGCCTGGACCTTGCGGTTGCCGGTCGCGGAGAGTGTCGCCAGCGTGCGGCCGTGGAAGCTGTTCTCCATCACGGCGATCGCCGGCCGGTCGATGCCGCGGCGATGGCCGTGCAGGCGCGCGAGCTTGATCGCCGCCTCGATGGCCTCGGCGCCGGAATTGCAGAAGAACGCGTTGTCCATGCCGGACACGCGCGTCAATGCCTCCGCGAGCGCCTGCTGACGCTCGATGTGATAGAGATTCGAGGTATGCACGAGGCGCTTCGCCTGGGCGCACAGCGCCTCGCTGACCGCGGGATGGGCGTGGCCGAGTCCGCACACTGCGATGCCGGACAGCGCGTCGAGACAGGCCCTGCCCGCGGTGTCGCGCAGCCAGGCGCCTTCGCCGCTCACGAACGTGACCGGCAGACGATCGTAGGTATTCATCAATGCTTCGGACATGGGCGCACCGCTGACGTCAAACGACCGATTATACCCGGGAATTGCGCGGATTTCGAAGCGGGGGAGGCCGCTCAGGACAGCATTCGCAGGATCTCGCCGATCTGCCCATTGGCGCGATCGAGGATGTCGAGACTGGCCGTGGGGGTCAGGACCTCGGGCGGGAGCTTGCGGCAGGCCGGTATCTCGTCGAGCGGCGGATGCCGCGCCGACTTGCCGGCCTTCATCAGGCTGTGCAGCTGGGCGATGATGACGAGGTCGCAATAATCGAGTTCGGGGCCGGAGTCGCGGCGCCAGTCGCGTGCGTGGATCGCGGCCTCGACGATGGCGTCGCTGAACTTCCAGTGACGCAGCACCATGCCGCCGACCTCGCCGCGCAGCGCGAGGATCAGCGCGCCGAGGGCCTTGTCGTCGGCGGCGATGTCCGGATGGCGGTGGACGTGCGACAGCAGCGAGACAACGCCGATGTCGTGGACGAGGCCGGCCAGCAAGGCCTGCTCGGGTTCGAGCCGGCCGTCGAGTTGCGCCAGCATCATGCTGATCGCGCCGATCTCGGTACTGTGACGCCAGGTCTGCTGCATGCGTTTCTTCAGCGCCGGATCCTTGAGGCTGAAGAGCTCGCGCAAGGCAAAACTGGTGACCAGTTGCTTGGTGGTGTTGAGGCCGAGGCGAACGATCGCGGCCTGGCAGGTCTCGATCGGATCGCGCCCGTGATAGAAGGCGCTGTTCGCGGCCTTGATCAGCTTCGCGGTGATCACGGGGTCGGCGCTGACGATCTTCGCGATCTGGCCGACGCTCGCCGAGTTGCCCTCGATCGCCTTGCGGATGCGCAGCGCGATCTCGGGCAGGCTGGGGAGGCTGAAATGGTTGCGGCGCAGATCCTCGCGAATCTCGCGAATGACCGGATGGGCGTCGTCGTCGATGGCGGTGTCGGCGGCGCTGAACTGCAACGCGCCGATCAGGCCGGGGTCGACGCGCAGCAGGGTGCAGGGATCGAGCGCGATCGCGCCATGCGGGCAGGTCTGGCCGGGATTGAGCGGATCGCGGGCCCGCTCACCGCCGCCCTCGACGACGCGGCGGGTGCCGTCGGCCGCCTCGAGTTCGACAACCCCGCGCAGCAGGAAGACCCAGCCTTCGACCGGGTCGCCGATCGAGAAGATGCGCTCGCCCTCGGCGGCGCCGAGGGGCTCGACGCGGCTGGCGAGCAGGATCAGCTGGCCTTCATCGAGCGTTGCGAACGGCGTGAAACTGCGCAGCTCCGCCGGCTCCGGCGTGACGCTCAGCGTTTCCACGATGTCCGGGGCCGGCGGGTCTTGTGGTCGGGCTCAGCCGAGATTCTTCGCGACGAAGTCCCAGTTGACGAGTTCCCAGAAGTGCTCGACGTACTTCGGTCGCGCGTTGCGGTAATCGATGTAGTAGGCGTGCTCCCAGACGTCGCAGGTCAAAAGCGCGGTCTGGCCCGAGGTCAGCGGCGTGCCGGCATTTGGGGTGCTGACGATGTCGAGCGATCCGTCGGACTTCTTCACCAGCCACGCCCAGCCGGAGCCGAAGGTCGTGATCGCGGTCTGGCTGAACTTGCCCTTGAAGTCCTCGAACGAGCCGAAGGCCTTGTCGATCGCCGCGCCGAGCTTGCCGCCCGGGGCACCGCCGCCGTTCGGACTCAGGCTGTTCCAGTAGAAGGTATGATTCCAGACCTGGGCCGCGTTGTTGAACATGCCGCCTGACGACTTTTTGATAATATCCTCGAGCGACAGGCCCTCGAATTCGGTGCCCTTGATCAGGTTGTTGAGGTTGGTCACATAGGTCTGATGATGCTTGCCGTAGTGATATTCGAGGGTCTCCTCGGAGATATGCGGGGCGAGCGCGGACATTGCATAGGGTAATTCGGGAAGCTTGTGTGCCATGACGGACTCCTTGGGATGATTGAGACGGATTCTAAAGCAGGCATGGCCGGGGTTCAAGGAAACGCGCCCGGCCCCGGCGCCCTGCGTTGAGTCGCCCGAATGAACGCGATCGAACTCAGGGTATTTTCCGGCCGCATCGGCGCTGTCTGCGACGAGATGGGCGCGGTGCTGCGCCGCGTCGCGCTGTCGCCGAATATCAAGGACCGGCTTGATTTCTCCTGTGCTGTATTTGATGCGGCCGGCGAGCTCTGCGCGCAGGCCGCGCATATCCCGGTCCACCTCGGCAGCATGGCCTTCGCGATGCGCTCGATCGTCGATCGCGAACAGTGGTCGCCCGGCGACATGCTGATCGTCAACGATCCCTACCTCGGTGGCACGCACCTGCCGGACGTCACGGTCGTTGCGCCGGTATTCGTGGATGGCGTCCTGATCGGATTCGTCGCGAATCGGGCTCACCATGCCGATATCGGGGCGGAGACGCCGGGATCGATGCCGGTGTCGCGCACGCTGGCAGAAGAAGGGGTCCTGATCCCGCCTACATTCATCATGCGTCACGGCGTCATCGATGATGATGTGCTCTCTGGAATCGCCCGGGCGACGCGCAGTCCATGGCAAAGCCGCGGCGATTTCGCCGCGCAACTGAGCGCGAATCGCAGGGGCGCCGAGCGTCTCGAACGGCTCGTCCGCGTCTTTGGCGTCGAGGGCTGGCGCGAAGGCGTCCGTCGTCTCAACGACTATGCCGAGAGACTCGCGCGGAGCGCGCTGGCGGGGATCCCTGACGGGCTGTGGCGCTGTCGCGATTATATGGATGATGACGGCGCCGGCGCCTTCGACGTTCCGGTCGAGGTCTGCATAGAGGTCGATGGCGCCGATATCCGGGTCGATTTCGCGGGGACCTCCGCGCAGGTCGGCGGCAACATCAATTGTCCGCTGTCGGTTACCGCCGCGGCGGTGTTTTACGCATTCCGTTGCCTGATGCCGCCGGAGACTCCGGCCTGCGCCGGGGCGCTGCGTCCGCTGGCGCTGGCGGCGCTTGAAGGCAGCCTGCTGAACGCGCGGCGCCCGGCCGCGGTCGCGGCCGGCAATGTCGAGACCGCAACACGGGTCGTCGATGTGATCCTCGGCGCGCTGGCGCCGGCGTTGCCGGATCGAATTCCTGCCGCGAGTCATGGCAGCATGAATAATGTCGCGCTGGGCGGGTGTGGCGCCGGCCCTGTCTGGGATTACTACGAGACCCTGGGCGGCGGCATGGGCGCGGGGCCGTCGGGCGGCGGGCTCGATGCAGTGCAGACGCATATGACGAATACACTTAATACGCCGATCGAGAGCCTCGAACTGCATTACCCGCTGCGCATCCGCGGTTACCGGATACGCCGGGGGTCCGGCGGGGACGGACGTCGTCGCGGCGGCGACGGACTGGTGAGGGAGTATGAATTCCTCGCGCCGGCCACGGTGACGCTGATCACCGAGCGACGTCGTCATGTCCCCCCGGGGCTCGCGGGCGGCCGGCCCGGCGCCACCGGCGAGAATCGTCACAACGATCGTATGCTGCCGCCGAAATGCAGTTTCGAGGTTGCCGCCCTCGACCGTGTCACGGTCGCGACCCCGGGTGGTGGCGGATGGGGCTAACTCATAAAAAACAATATGTTATTAATACCCGATTGAAGCAGTAGGATATAAGCTATATCATGCAGGCAATGATCGGGTCGGTCTGTTCGGGACGGGCCCGCGGACCTGTAGAACCAGTACCTGTAGAACCAGCAGAGGTCGCGAAGTATGGATGTCATGGAACGTATCAGGCAGCAGATCGAGGGCAATCCGATCGTGTTGTACATGAAGGGGACTCCCGAGATGCCGCAATGCGGATTCTCGAGCTACACCTCGCAGGCCCTGCGCGCCTGCAACGCGCAGTTCCACCACGTCAATGTCCTCGAGGATCCCGAGATTCGCCAGAACCTGCCACGCTATGCAAACTGGCCGACCTTTCCCCAGCTCTACGTCAATGGCGAACTCATTGGCGGCTGCGACATCGTGCTCGAACTCTACCAGAGCGGTGAACTGCAGAAGCTCGTCGATTCCACCCGCTAAAATCAAAAGGGTCAGACTCGTTTGATCAGCAGGTCCCGGGGTTCGGTTCGATATCCGGGATCAAACGAGTCTGACCCTTTTGATTCTTTTGATCCCTTTGGTCCCAGCGATTCACGATCGTGCAGAACAGTTCCGCGGTCTGCTCGGCGTCGTAGACTGCCGAGTGCGCCTCTTCCGCATCCCAGTCCAGTCCTGCCGCCTTTAACGCCCGCGCAAGTACGGTCTGACCATAGGCGACGCCGGCCAGGGTCGCGGTGTCGAAGGTGCTGAATGGATGAAACGGGTTGCGTTTCAGGTTGGCCCGTTCCGCCGCGGCATTGATGAAATTGAGATCGAGGATCGGATTGTGGCCGACCAGGATCGCGCGCGTGCAGCCGGTCTCGCGGATCACGCGCCGGACTGCGCTGAATATATCGCTCAGGGCCTGGCGTTCATCGACCGCGCCGCGAAACGGATGCCAGGGGTCGCTGATGCCGTTGAAGGCCAGCGCCTTCGGGTCGAGATTCGCGCCCTCGAACGGCAGTACATGATGTCCCAGCGTTTCGAGCCGGTGCAGCTGCCCGTGATCGTCGAATCCCACCAGCACCGCGGCGACTTCGAGCAGCGCATCGCTGCGGTGATCGAAGCCGCCGGTCTCGACGTCGATGACGACCGGGAGGAAGCCGCGGAAGCGCGCGGCCATCACTGAAGCATTCATTGCAGTTGTCTCAGTCTTCGCGAAAGGGTCGTGGGTCTATGCCGAGCTTGCGCATCTTCGAGCGCAGGGTATGCGGATTCAGTCCCAGGAGCCGCGCCGCGCCCCTCGCTCCCTCTACCTTGCCGCGCGATCGCGTCAACGCCGCGCGAATATGACGGTCGATGGCCTGGTCGAGCGTCGTGAACGTCCTGCCGCCGGCCGTCGGCTGCGCCTCGCGTTGCGCTGGACCGCCCTGACCCAGCGCGGCGGCGACTTCGAGTCGATTGCCTTCGCCCAGGATCGCGGCGCGCTCGATCACCGATGAGAACTCCCTTACATTGCCGGGCCAATGATAGCCCTGCAGCAGACCGATGTCTCCGGCGGTCGGCAGGCACAGGTGCAGGCCCAGTCTGATAGAGGCCTTGCGCGCGAAGTGACGCGCGAGTTCCGGAATATCCTCGGCGCGCTCGCGCAGCGGCGGGATAAGGATCGGGAATACGGCGATACGGTACCACAGGTCTTCGCGAAACGCGCCCTGCTGCACCATGGCCGCAAGATCGCGATGGGTCGCCGCGATCACGCGCACGTCGACTTCGTTTTCCTGCTCGCCGCCGACGCGGGTGATGATTCCGTCCTGCAGCACGCGCAGCAGGCGGACCTGAACCGCGGGCGGCAATTCGCCGATCTCATCGAGAAACAGCGAGCCGCCGTCGGCCTGCTCGAACCAGCCCTTGCGCCGCGCAGTGGCGCCGGTGAAGCTGCCTTTTTCATGCCCGAACAGCTCTGAATCGATCAGTTCCGGCGGCAGGGCGCCGCAATTGACGCGAATGAACGGGGCATCGGCGCGCGGCGAACGGTCGTGGATCGCCCGCGCGATGACCTCCTTGCCCGAGCCGGTTTCACCGAGCAGCAGTACCGAGCTGTCGGAGCGTGCGACCTGATCGACCCGCGTCAGTACGCCACGGAGGCCGCCGGCTGCGCCGATGATCTCATCGCTGATGCGGTCACGGCCGAGCCGGCTAAGCAGAGACTGGCGATCGGCCTCGGCCGCGGCGCGCAATTGTTCCAGTTCACGCAGGCGGGCATCGTTCTCGAGCGCCACCGTCAAGGGTTCCAGCAGCCTTGCCAGCAGTTCCGAGTGGCCTGCCTGGTATGCACCGGACTTCGCGATCAGGATCACGATGCCTTCGGGCCGCCCGGCATGGTCCTTCAGTACGCCGAACAGGACATCGCCCGCGGCATATAAATCCCGCAGTGGCGCCAGCGCCTCCGGCCAGGGGTCCTGGCGGGCCTGTACGAATACCCGTGTCGTTCTGCACCAGTCCATCAATCTGTCGAAATGCGGGCGCGTGAGGCCTATGCGGCGCCCATGCATGGTCGGCTGGCCATCGCGTCGGCTGACGGCGATGGTTTCCAGGTCGGCTCGTGCCGGGTCCGGGCGCAGGACCTCGATGGCCTGAAGGGGGAGGGCCGGACCCAGGAGTCCGGCGAGCGTCTCTATCGCCTCGGCCAGATCGATATGCCGGCCTACTTCACGCCAGGCGTCGAGGAGTAAGGAGTCAGTGCTGAGCATAATCCGCTTAATGTAACGACATTAATTTAAAAAAAACAGTATTCAGTTAAATAAAAATCTTTTTGAGTATGGCTGGACTGTCGATAGACAAGTAATAAATTAATAATAACAACAGCTTAATTTAATTTTTCCTGAGTTGGCATGATTCGTGGACTATACCAATTGCATCATGCTGGCAAAGACAGGGATGCGCGCCAGGGACGGCATGCCGGCATGAGCCCCTGGCAAAGAGTGACAGAGGAATCAGTACAAGTATGGAACCGAAGCAACTGGACAAGCCGATCGATGACGCCGAAGAGGCCATCGTCTATCTCCGTGACGCGTTGAAGACGATCCGCTTCGGGTCGGTGGAATTCATCATCCACGAAGGCCGTGTGTTGCAGGTCGACCGCAAGGAAAAACTGCGTGTCGATCCGCTCGCTGCTGACAGCCGCAAGAGGCTGCGGGAAGACAAATGAACAACCGGCATATCGATTGTTGACAGCCTCTCCCTTTGTGCCGACCGGACAACCGGAGGTTCGTTTTTTAATCCGATAAATCAGGCGCACAAGATCCTACCGGACCACCGGAGGAATCTGCATTCACAAAAGGAGCAGGAGTAATGAACATCAGGAACCGGAAATCGACGTTGGCTGCCGGCATTGCCGCGGGCGTACTCGCGGCCGGCGGCATCCCCGCCGCCGCGCTTGCCGACGGGCCGACGTTATATGGACAGATACATCTTTCGCTCGATCAACTCGACAACGGTGATGACAGCGCGCTGAATCTGTCGAGCAATCGCAGCCGACTCGGCATCAAGGGGGATTTCGACATCCAGGAAGGCATCAAGGGCATCTGGCAGATCGAATCGGAACTTCGTGCCGACAGTGCGAACAGTGTGAATGCCGGCACGCTGGCCTCGCGCAATACCTTCATCGGCCTGCAGGGCGGGTTCGGAACCGTGCGCGCGGGGCGCTTCGACACCCCGGTCAAGTTGATCGGTCGCCAGGTCGAGCTGTTCGCGAACCAGGTCGGCGACCTGCGCAACCTGGCGCGCGATCAGGCCTCCCCGAACCGCTTCGACGAGCGTCCGCACAACAGCATCGGCTGGGATTCGAAGCGCTACGCCGGTGTCCAGGGGAGCGCCCAGCTCTCGACCAACACCAACGACGGTGCGACCGCCGACAATGACAACGATACCGTCAGCCTCGCCCTGAACTATGCGGAAGGCCCGCTCTATGTCGGTCTGGGTTTCGAGCGCAATGGCAATACCGCAGCAGGTCAGGACGATCCGTCGGCGCTGCGGCTGGGCGCCTACTACGATCTCGGCAATTGGCGCCTGACCGCGCTCTGGCAGTCGATCTCCGCCGCGCAGGACGCGAACGACGAGGATGTCTATGGCGTCGGCGCGCGTTACCGCCACGATGCGTGGACATACAAGGCGCAGGTCTACCAGTTGAGCGCGGACGCAGACGACCGCGACGCAACGCTGGTCGCGGTCGGGGCCGAGTACGCATGGGCGAAACCGCTGACGGTCTATCTCGATTATGCGTTTGCGGACAACGACGCGAACCGCGGCATCACGCCGTATCGCGAAGGGCGCGGCGACAACCTCCTGATCGCCGCGAACGGCGAGAAGGCCAGCGCGCTGTCGCTCGGCGCCATTTATCGCTTCTGATCCAGAAAATATTCGGGGAGTAATGACAATGAAAGGAATTTCAGCATGGATTGCCGGTCTGGCCCTCGCCGCCGGTCTCGCGACCGGCGCGCAGGCGGCCGGCAACGTGGATATTCTCAACGTTTCCTATGATCCAACGCGTGAGCTCTACGTTGATTTCAACAAGGCTTTCGCCGATTACTGGAAGAAAAAGACCGGTCAGAACGTGAGGGTTCGGCAGTCTCACGGCGGCGCGGGCAAGCAGGCGCGCGCGGTCATCGATGGTCTGGAGGCGGACGTGGTCACGCTCGCGCTGGCCTACGATATCGATGCGATCCATGAGATCGCGGGACTGATTCCGAAGGACTGGCAGACCCGCCTTCCGTATAACAGTTCGCCGTATACCTCCACCATCGTCTTTCTGGTGCGCAAGGGCAATCCCAAGGGCATCAAGGACTGGGACGATCTGGCCAGGCCGGGTGTCGGCGTGATCACGCCGAATCCGAAGACCTCCGGCGGCGCGCGCTGGAATTACTTGGCGGCCTGGGCCTATGGTCTGGAGAAGTACGGTTCCGAGACGGCTGCCCAGGACTTCGTCGGCAAGATCTACAAGAACGTGCCGGTGCTGGATTCCGGGGCGCGGGGTTCGACGACGACGTTCGTGCAGCGTGGCATCGGCGACGTCTTCCTGTCCTGGGAGAATGAGGCCTTCCTGGCGCTGAACGAACTGGGGCCGGACAAGTTCGAGATCATCGTGCCCTCGCTCAGCATCCTCGCCGAGCCCCCGGTGACGATCGTCGACAAGAACGTCGACAAGCACGGCACCCGGGAGGTGGCGCAGGCGTATCTGGAGTTTCTTTACTCCCCGGAGGGGCAGCGGATCGCGGCGAAGAACTACTACCGCCCGCGTGAGCCGCAGCACGCCGCGGCCGAGGATCGTGACCGGTTCGTCAATGTCAGGCTGATCACCATCGACGATGTCTTCGGCGGTTGGCAGAAGGCCCAGAAGACGCACTTCAACGACGGCGGCATCTTCGACAAGATCTACGCGCCGGGCGGCTGAGGGTGTTCGGCGACCCCAGGTAGTCAATTTTTTTGATTCGAGCGCGCCCTCCCGCCGGGAGGGCGCGCGTTTGGGAGAGAGACGATGAGCACACTCGTACTGCGCCGTCCCAGCGTGATCCCCGGGTTCGGGATCACGATGGGTTTTACCCTGCTCTATCTGAGCCTGATCGTGTTCATTCCGCTTTCCGCGACATTTCTGAAGTCAATAGATCTGAGCTGGCCGCAGTTCTGGGCAACGATCAGCGCGCCGCGCGTCGTTGCCTCATACAAGCTCAGCTTCGGCGCATCAGCGTTGGCGGCGCTGTTCAATCTGGTGTTCGGCCTGCTGGTGGCCTGGGTGCTGGTACGCTATCGCTTTCCGGGCCGCAGGTTGGTGGATGCCCTGATCGACCTGCCTTTCGCGCTGCCCACCGCGGTGGCTGGTATCGCGCTGGCCTCTCTCTATTCCGTGAATGGATGGATCGGCCAGTATTTCGACATGATCGGCATCAAGATTGCATTCACGCCGGCCGGCGTTTTCGTCGCCCTGGTGTTCATCGGGTTGCCTTTCGTGGTTCGCACGGTGCAGCCCGTGCTGCAGGAACTGGAGCCGGAACTCGAGGAAGCGGCCACGACCTTGGGCGCATCGCGGTTGCAGACCTTCGTGAGGGTGCTGCTGCCGACGCTGTGGCCGGCTCTGCTCACCGGATTCGCGCTGGCGTTTGCCCGCGCGCTGGGCGAATACGGCTCGGTGATCTTCATCGCCGGCAACATGCCGATGGTCTCGGAGATCACGCCTCTCCTGATCATCACCAAGCTCGAGCAGTTCGATTACGCGGGCGCTACCGCCATCGCCGTGGCGATGCTGGTGGTGTCATTCCTGCTGCTACTGGGGATCAACCTGATCCAGTGGTGGGCGCGACGCCGCAACGGCATCAACTAGGAGGACGATGATGAGTGGCAATCACCGCAAGCACCTTTCGCCGGTCCTGAGCGAACCGCGCTGGCTGCGCCTGACTCTGATCGGGGCCGCATTGACCTTTCTCCTGCTGTTCCTCGTCCTTCCGCTGGCGGCGGTGTTCACCGAGGCGCTGCGCCAGGGCTTCGGCGCCTTTGTCGAAGCGGTCGTGGAGCCCGACGCGATGGCCGCCATGCGCCTCACGCTGCTCGCCGCCGCTATTGCGGTACCCCTGAATCTCGTCTTCGGGGTGAGCGCGGCATGGGCGATCGCGAAGTTCGAGTTCAGGGGCAAGAGCCTGCTGATCACGTTGATCGATCTGCCGTTCTCGGTCTCGCCGGTGATCGCGGGTCTGATCTACGTGCTCGTGTTTGGCCTGCAGGGCTGGCTCGGCCCTTGGCTGTCCGAGCACGATATCAAGGTCGTGTTCGCCGTGCCCGGGATCGTGCTCGCTACCATCTTCGTCACCGTGCCCTTCATCGCCCGCGAATTGATCCCGCTGATGCAGGAGCAGGGCACGCAGGAAGAGGAGGCCGCGCTGACGCTGGGGGCAAACGGCTGGCAGACCTTCTGGAGGGTGACGCTGCCGAACGTCAAGTGGGGGCTGCTTTACGGAGTGATCCTGTGCAACGCGCGCGCCATGGGCGAGTTCGGCGCGGTGTCGGTGGTGAGCGGGCACATCCGTGGCGAGACGAATACGCTGCCTCTGCACGTCGAGATCCTCTACAACGAGTACAGCTTCGTTGCCGCATTCGCCTGTGCCTCGGTGCTGGCGCTGCTCGCGCTGGTGACCCTCGCGCTCAAGACCTGGGTCGAGTGGCGGGCTGCGACCCAGCAACGGCGATCCGATGACGATTCCGTACCGGCGCCTGCGGGAGCCTACGCATGAGCGCCTCGGGCAAGAATGTGAACGGGCGTTCCAGAAAAACCAGGGAGATCATTTCATGAGCATTACCATTCAGTCCATCGTCAAGGATTTCGAGCGATACCGGGCGCTCAAGGGAGTATCGCTGGAGATTGCCAGCGGCGAGCTGGTGGCGTTGCTCGGTCCCTCCGGCTGCGGGAAGACGACGCTGTTGCGCATCATCGCCGGACTG
The DNA here is from genome assembly GCA_964384095.1 of uncultured Chromatiales bacterium. Classification (GTDB taxonomy): domain Bacteria; phylum Pseudomonadota; class Gammaproteobacteria; order SZUA-140; family SZUA-140; genus JAITWN01. The sequence goes on along the minus strand of CAYLKC010000034.1, from coordinate 7,191 downwards.
GAGCAGTCCGACGAAGGCCGGATAGCGTTCTTCGGCCAGGACATGACGGATGTTCACGTCTGGCACCGGCGCGTGGGCTTCGTGTTCCAGCACTACGCGCTGTTCAACAACATGGCCGTGGCGGACAATGTCGCCTTCGGGCTGTCGGTGCTGCCCCGGCGCGAGCGTCCGCCGCGGGCGCAGATCGAGAAGCGCGTCGCCGAGTTGCTGCGACTGGTGCAGCTCGACGGCATGGGCGGCCGCTATCCGGCGCAGCTCTCCGGCGGACAGCGCCAGCGTGTCGCATTGGCGCGCGCGCTGGCGGTCGAGCCGCGCGTGCTGCTGCTCGACGAGCCCTTCGGCGCGCTCGATGCCAATGTGCGCAAGGACCTGCGCCGCTGGCTGCGCCTGCTGCACGAGGAATTGCACATCACCACGGTGTTCGTCACCCATGACCAGGAAGAGGCGATGGAGGTCGCCGACCGCATCGTCGTGATGAACAAGGGTGAGATCGCCCAGGTCGGGTCGGTGGACAGTCTCTACGAACACCCGGCAAATCCCTTCGTGTTCGAGTTTCTGGGCAACGCGAACGTCTTGCCGGTGACGGTCAGGGGGCGCGAAGTGACCCTGCCCGGCGGGGGGCGGCCCTTGGTGACCGGGCACATCCCGCCGCAGGGCAGCGCGGTGCTGTACGTGCGCCCCGCTGACTTGCGACTCGCGGGCGATGATGACCCGTCGCTCGACGTCGTCATCGGCGACGTCATTCGCACCGGTCCCCTGGTGCGGGCTGAAGGTCGCACCGTAACGGGGGATCTGCCTGTGAATATCGAGATTCCACATCTGCACCATGACACACAGTCCATCAAGCGCGGTGCACAACTGCGTCTGCGGCTGCTCCAGTATTCAGTCTACGACCAGGCCGGGTCGACGTCGCCAACGACGGGTTACGATGCGGTCGGCGTGGCGGCGACCCGGAGGCGGACCGCGGGAGTCTGACTCTGCGAATCGGACGTCTGCGATGATGCAGACGCCTGTCATCTGGGTAACACCCGGGACTGCTATAGTTGGCGACGGCATGAGCACGCAAGCACCGCAATCGACGTCGTTGAATATCTCGCTGCGCGAGGCCTTCGCCGTGTGGCTGCGCATCGGCCTGCTGAGCTTCGGCGGTCCCGCCGGCCAGATCGCGCTGATGCACCGGATCCTGATCGACGAGAAGCGCTGGATCAGCGAGCGCCGCTTCCTGCATGCGCTGAACTACTGCATGCTGCTACCCGGTCCCGAGGCGATCCAGCTCGCGATCTACATCGGCTGGATGATGCACCGCACGATCGGCGGACTGATGGCGGGCCTGCTGTTCCTGCTGCCGGGCGTCGTCGCGCTGATGGTCCTGAGCCTGGTCTATGCGCTGGCCGGCGACGTCCCGCTGGTCGCGGCGCTGTTCTTCGGCATCAAGGCGGCGGTGCTCGCGATCGTGATCGCGGCCGTCATCAAGGTCGCGCGCAAGGCGCTCGGCACGCCGGTGCGTTACGGCATCGCCGCCGCGGCCTTCGTCGCGCTGTTCGCGTTCGGCGTGCCGTTCCCGCTGGTCGTGTTGACGGCGGCCGTGGTCGGCTTTCTGGGCGGCTGGCGTCAGTGGCGCGGCTTCGAACCGCCGGTCCACGGCAAGGCCGGGGACGACCTCGATGAATCCCACCTCGATGGCGCGGCGCCGGGGCGCGGCTATCCGTTGCGCGTGCTCGCGGTCTGGCTGCCGCTGTGGATCCTGCCGACCGCGCTGTCGGCATGGGCGCTCGGCCTGCATCATGTCTTCACGCAGGCCGGTCTGTTCTTCAGCAAGCTCGCGCTGGTGACCTTCGGCGGGGCGTACGCGGTGCTGAGTTACATGGCGCAGCAGGCGGTCGAGCATCACGGCTGGGTCAGCGCCGGCGAGATGATGGACGGCCTCGGACTTGCCGAGACGACGCCGGGTCCGTTGATCATGGTCGTGCAGTTCGTCGGTTTCCTAGCTGGCTTTCGCGAGGGCGGTATGGACCCGATCCTCGGCGCGGTCATCTGCGGCCTGCTTGCGACATGGGCGACCTTCGTACCGAGCTTTCTGTTCATCTTCCTCGGCGCGCCGTACGTCGAGCGACTGCGCGGCCGACCCGCGTTCGGCGGAGCGCTCGCGGCGATCACCGCCGCGGTCGTCGGCGTGATAATGAATCTCGCGCTGTGGTTCGGCATGCACGTCGTGTTTGCGCAAGTCGGGAAGGTCGAGGCCGGTATCGTCGAGACGACGCTGCCGGCATTCGCGAGTCTCGACCTGCTCGCGCTCGCGCTGGTGCTGTTCGCGCTGGCCTGCCAGTTCCTGTTCAGGCTCGGGTTGCTGACGACGCTGGGGCTATGCGCGCTCGCCGGGGTGGGGCTGTGGGGGATCGGGTTGATGGCCTGAAGAGCAAGAAGGAAACCTGCGAACCTATTCCATAGCCCGAGAGCCGGGCGCCGCCGACCGGTGCGCAAGCCGTCCTGTTCCACTGACGCCCTGAACTCTCCGATTGGCTTACGATGCTGCGACCGACGATGTGGCAGGGTACCGTTCGGCCGCACGGTCAGGCGGGGCTGTATTTCAGGAAGAAGTGGCTCGAATTTGGGGGGCTGGGAGTAGAGCTCAGGGCAGAATCCACGGTATCGCATGGCCACCGAGCAAGGCAGTGGCTGTGAATGATCGCTGGACGCGGTCAGAATGGGTGTTTACTCTTCCTATACTCAGCTGGGGAACAACGTATCGTTACGCCGCGCGGAGGATTCAGGCCGCAAGCGCCCGCGTCTGTTCGGATCCTTGTCATACCGATTCTGATATTCCGGGCCGGCGCTCTACTATTCCTGATCAGGGCGCTCTGGCTTGCATACAGTTGTAAACATAACTATCAAGTCAGCAATGGACGGCCATAAAAATTTCACTTGCGCGCGCGCTGACAATCGGGATATAGAAAACTGAGTAACATATAAACCGAAAAGCGGGAGGGTGGCATGCCGGTCAGCAGGCGGGGATGGTCGTCCGATATAGCTCTCTCCCGGTTGTGTCAGTATTTCATGATGGCGTGGCTGCTGATATTGCTGTGGCCACCCTCATCAGTCCACGCCGATCCCACCGACCTCGACCAGGATTTCGGTAGCCTCGGTTTGACGGTCACTAACGCTTCCGGCATCGATCTGACACCGATCTCGCTGATACCGTTGCCGGATGGCGGTTATGTCATCGTCGGCACCGGTCAGGAACGTTCCATTGAGTCCTCGCCGCCTTTCCTCGCCGCCGCAGTTTATGACGGGAACGGAAATATCGATACCGGTTATGGCCTGCCGGGCCTGGGCAACATCCTTCTGGAACAGGCCAGTAATTGGGTCAATGACATTCCCGGTGCGCAAGTAGAGGCTGTACGCATCAATGCCGATAGTTCTGCCTACCATCTGCGAGAGGGTATCCCGGGAATCGTGGTCGGTGTGCATGTGACGATCAATGACGATTCCGGCATTTGCCCCTGTACTTTCAACTTCATCGTGCGAATCTCATTGAGCAAGACCGAGGTTTCACTCGGAATCCTCGATCCAGACTTCGGCACATCCGGCTATGTGCGTCGCCCGGAACAATCCCTGATTTCAGGGACGACGGACAGAACCATCCAGGGTATCGCTGTCGACAGCGCGCAGCGCATCGTTGCGTTGGTGGCGGCTGATGTTGCCGGGGCGGGTGACAACCGCGATGTGCTGCGCCTGACAGCGCAGGGCGTGCTCGATGCCTCATGGGGCGGCGCAGGGATAACGAATCTCGAACTGCCGCTGGATGCTCCCGGCTGGCGGCTGATGGTCGGGGCGGGAGACGCGGTTCATGTCATCGCCTCGCGGAGAGATACGCCGTTTCTCGACCTTGCGTTTTCGCGCCTGACGAGTTCAGGCGTCCTTGACACGACTTATGGCGCCGTGGATGGCCACACCTTCGTCCGCAACACGGTATTATCCGGGCAGCAGGCCCTCGGTGACGCGGTGTTCGATCCCGAGGGGCGCCTGCTGTTTACCGGCATCGGCTTCATGGCGCGCCTGCTGGCGAACGGCCAGTTCGACAGCGACTTCAGCGGCGACCACGATGGTGTTGAGGACGGTTTCTTCAGCAGTGTCTCGCCTCCCTTCGCCTGTGCGATCGCGGTCCAGCCCGACGGGCGTATCATCACGACCCGGGATGGCGGGGGCTTCCTGTTGATCTACCGCTATGTCGCCGATGCGCTCGGCGAAGACGATACCTTCATCGACTTCCTTGGCAGCAACATCGTTGATCCGTTCGGTGAGCTGAACATCGAGAACCGGACCTTCAATTGCATCGACGTGCACCTGCAGGACGATGGCAAGATCGTCGTCGCAGGAAGGCAGGGCTTCAATGGTGTCGATCCGGGCGAGATCGGGAACCCGCTGACCGGCTTCGCGCTGATCCGCCTCGAGGGCGGCGACCTGATCCCTTCCGAGCCGGTCAATGTCGTCAGGTTCGTGCAGGACAGTTACCAAGCCAGCGAGGGCGCCGGGACGGTCACGTTGATGGTGGAGCTGCTGCGCGGCGCCGACGAGGACAGCGTGGTCACGGTCGATTACCAGACCCTCGGCGAGACGGCCACTGGCGGCGCGCCGGGGTCCAATGCCGACTATGTCACGACTAATGGCACGCTGACCTTCGAGGCGGGTGAGACATCGCAGTCTATCGTGGTCACGATCATTGACGATACGATCTTCGAAGGCAATGTGGCGGAGGTCTTCCGGGTCGAGTTGTCGAACGTCACCGGCGGCGCGGTCCTCGGCATCCCTGAAACCGCCTATGTGCAGATTAGCGACAATGATGTCGGCGCCGATCTCGCGGTCACGGTGGAGCTCGATTCCTCGGGCGAGGATGACCAGGGTCGCCTCGTGCTGGAGTTCCTGGTCACGGTGACGCATGAGGACGGACCGGAGCCGGCGACGGGAACCCAGGTTTCCATTGCCAGGAGCGGGGTGGTGTTCGAACAGATCAACAGCGATCCAGCCGTCGGCACGTTCAATTCCCTCACCGGTCAGTGGGCCGTGGGGACACTTGCGCAAGGTGCCTCGGCCACCCTGCGGCTGACCTATCGACAGCAAGTGGCCGGGAGTACCGGCAATCTCCAGGTTACTGCCTTCGTGACGGCGGATCCGGACGATATGGTGCCCGGAAACAACAACGCCGAGACCACGATCCCGATCACGACCGGAACGGACCTCGGACTGGCGGGCGATAGAGAAACGATCTTTTTACGAATCGATGCCAAGTCTTCCCAAGACCCAAATAGAGGCGGTGCGACGATTTTCGTAACTAATCTTGGCCCTCGAGATGCCTCGTCAGTGATGTTGGGGTTGTCCTGCGCCATCGACCTCGATCTCGGTTGCGGGATGCGAGTGCGAGGGATCAGTGCACCACTTCAGTCCGAGATCACGATTGATAGTATCCCGGCGGGTGAGAGCGTGACAGTCGATTTGACAATGTGGGTCGCGGGTACCCTTGAGAATGGGAGAACAATTACGCCGATCTCGATATTTTTGGTGTCTTCAGAGCCTGCGGACAGCGATAACACGAACAACCTGGTTACGTTCAGCGTCACGACAACCGATCCCAACAATCGTGGCGATGGCGGAATTCTCCCGATCGATCCGCTGATGCTGGCCCTGATGCTCCCGTTGATGATCGTGCTCTTGATCGCGCGACGTCAGAACTCGAACAGGAGTCCGCCCAGATAGGACTTGCCACCCAACTCACTGCCGTCGAGCTCGGCCTCGCTGTCGCGGGCCTCGATAAACAGATACGAGTTGTCGATGCCATAGTGGCGTCGCATGTTGAATGCGGCGCGGCGGGTCGAGGCGGTCGAAGTGATCCAGAAGATCCTGGAACACCTGACGGATAAAGCGGCAACAGCGTACACCACATTGCCTGAGAGCCGGGCGCCGCCGACCGGCGGCGAGCAAGCCGTCCTGTTCCACTGACGCCCTGAACCCACAGATTGACTGACGATGCTGCGACCGACGATGTGGCAGGGTACCGTTAGGCCGCACGGTCAGGCGGGGCTGTATTTCAGGAAGAAGTGGCGCGAGTTTGGGGTGCCGGGAGCAGTATTCAGGGAGGATTCCACGGTATCGCATGGCCACCGAGCAAGGCAGTGGCTGTGAATGACCGCTGGACGCGGTCAGAATAGGTGTTTATTCTTCCTATACTCTGTTTATTCTTCCTATACTCCGCCCGAAATGGCTGTCAGGCTGTCCAAGGCGACCGGTACAACGTCCGAAAGCTGGCTGCTTCAGCAGGTCCAGTATGACCTCTGGCACGCTGAACAGCAGCGCAAGCATATGGACGTTGAGAAGCTCAAGGCTGCATAGCCGCTCAGACGCCACTTGCAGCCCTTGCAGACACGCAAGGCCAGGAGACAGCAGCCGGACGTGAATCCGCCACAGGCGGCGCGTCAGGGGCGTGCTCGGGGATCAAAGGCGACGCCAGTTAACAGATATAGCATTGGCCCTCATTTTGTATGTTGTCAGGAATAATTACATTTATTATTGCGTTAATTTCGTTGACGATAGGTGTCAAAGGAGTCCCTTATTTCTGGATCTTTGTCACCGCAAGTGTTTCATGGGCGGCATATGCATTGCTGAGACCAGGCGTTGCTGAAGTTATGGTCGATGCGCAACAGGACGGCTCTATTCTAAAACTTCATATTGTCGGGATAAGTTTCCAATTCATCCTGCACTCCCTGATCTTTGGGGCTGGCGCTCTGTTAAGGGTAATCTTTTTGTAAACTTGGTGGTCACTGACTTATATATGACAATACTGGCTGATGTGGAAGGCTTTTTGGTTACAAAAGGTATCCTGGGTGGCATTACAGTTGCTCATAAGGAATCCGGAACGACTCGAAAAGCATTAAGGGGTGAAATAGACCATCTCAACCAGACCATCTATCACATGGAAAATATCCTTGGGCATAAGCTGCCTGAATCAATCAGGCAGTCTGTATTGCGAGAATGGGCCGAGGCTATCCTGACAGGTCGTCAAAGTAATTTATGGCAAGGTACCTTCCGCAGAAGCCCTGAAGACCTGGCTACGATATATATCAAGATGTACAAACTAACATACAGTGGAGTTCCCAGGGTTTGGTGGACACCTCGCTAGTGGTGCTTGGCAGCGATTTC
>CAYLKC010000033.1:0-19310 GCA_964384095.1 uncultured Chromatiales bacterium | reverse complement strand
CCGCCGAGGCCGATCAGCAGCGCCGGACCGCCGAGCACGACCAGTTGCGCGGACGGCGGCAGGTCGAGCTTGGCGACGTGGCCGGCGCGGATGTTGCCGAGCCCGCCGGCGATCATGATCGGCTTGTGATAGCCACGCAGTTGCCGCCCGCCGGGGCCGGGGACCTGCTCTTCGTAGGTACGGAAATAACCGGTCAGGTTCGGCCGGCCGAATTCGTTGTTGAATGCGGCGGCACCGATCGGGCCGTCGAGCATGATCTGCAGCGCGGACACGATGCGCCCCGGCCGACCGTGATCGGCCTCCCACGGCCGCAGTGCATCGGGGATGCGCAGATTCGACACCGAAAACCCGCACAGACCGGCCTTGGGCCGGGCGCCGCGTCCAGTCGCACCCTCGTCGCGGATCTCGCCGCCGGCGCCGGTCGCTGCGCCCGGGAACGGCGAGATCGCGGTCGGGTGATTGTGGGTTTCGACCTTGATGTTGATGAGGATGTCTTCTTCGGAACGACGATATTCGCCGCTGACCGGATCAGGAAAGAAGCGCTGCCCGCGCGAGCCGGCGATCACCGCGGCATTGTCGCGATAGGCGGAAAACAGGCCGTCCGGCGCGCGCCGAGCGGTCGTGCGGACCATGCCGAACAGACTCTGATCCTGCGCGCGGCCGTCGATGATCCAATCGGCGTTGAAGATCTTGTGGCGGCAGTGTTCGGAATTGGCCTGCGCGAACATCATCAGCTCAACGTCGGTCGGATTGCGGCCAAGGCCGGTGAAGCTCTCCAGCAGGTAATCGATCTCATCAGCGCTGAGCGCAAGCCCGAGTTCGGCGTCGATCGCAACCAGCGCGTCGCGACCGCCTGTCAGCGCATCGACGACGCGCAGCGGTTGCGGCCTGGCCTGGCGGAACAGCCCTTCCGCCTCATCCGCCGACAGCAGCACTGTTTCGGTCATGCGGTCGTGCAACAGCGGGGTGATCCGCGCCAGTTCATTCGCGTCGAAGCCGCCGCCGCTCCGGGCGAGGGTCCAGGCAACGCCACGCTCGATGCGCCGCACGGCGTCGAGCCCGCACACATGCGCAATATCGGTCGCCTTGCTCGACCACGGCGAGATCGTGCCGAGTCGCGGCACGACCAGCAGGTCATGGCCCGTGATCGCGACGGGCGCGTCCGCAGGTCCATAGCGCAGCAGACGTTCGAGGACCGCGTGTTCGCCGGCGGTCAGCGCGCGTTCGACATCGACGAAGTGAACCCATGTAGAGGCGAGAGCGCCGACCGCAGGAACCCGCTCGCGCAGGGCTTCGGCCAGCTTGTCGATGCGGAAGCGGGAATGTGCGGGCCCGCCGTTCAGACGGAGCATGTCGGCTTGCAACTGGTCAACCTTCGAGCGGGATGCCGAGGCGGCGGGCGACCGCCTGGTAGGCCTCGACGACACCGCCGAGCCCCTGGCGGAAGCGGTCCTTGTCGAGCTTTTCCCGGGTCTCCGCATCCCACAGGCGGCAGCCGTCAGCCGTGAATTCGTCGCCGAGCAGCACCTCGCCATGATGACGGCCGAACTCCAGCTTGTAGTCGACGAGCAGGATGCCGACATTCAGGAACAACTGCTTCAGCACATCGTTGACCTCGAAGGTCAGGCGCTTCATCGTCGCGATCTCGTCGTCGGTCGCCCAGCCGAAGGAACGGATATGGTATTCATTGACCATCGGGTCGTGCAGCTCGTCGTTCTTGAGGAAGAACTCGAAGGTCGGGGGATCGAGATCCATGCTTTCCGGTACGCCGAGGCGCTTGCAGATGCTGCCGGCGGTGATGTTGCGCACAACGCATTCGACCGGGATCATGTCAAGGCGCTTGACCAGAGATTCGGTGTCGGACAGCAGGCGGACGAAGTGGGTCGGGATGCCGGCCTTCTCAATCTCCTGCATGATGAAGGCATTGGTGCGGTTGTTGACTGCGCCCTTGTGCGCAAGCTGTTCGATCTTGCGGCCGTCGAACGCCGAGGTATCGTCGCGAAAGCGCAGCACCAGCAGATCGGGATCCGAGGTGGTATAGACCGATTTGGCCTTGCCTGAGTACAGTTCCTTTACGCTTTCCATGATGGCCTCGCTCGCGCTCGCTCGTTGCTGGATGATAGTCTGCTTCCCGCGCTCGCCCGCGCGCTAGCGATCCTGCCGCAGGCTCGGCGGCTTCTCGATGTCGTCATCGATCCCGTCCGCGGTCGCGGCGCGCGCGGGCGGGATTTCCATCGCCCGTGACCATACCGGTGTGTCGAGGACGGCCGGGATCGCCAGCTGCGGTCCGTCGACGCTGTCGCGGTAGCGCGTGTCGGGTTTGCTCGCGCAGGCCGCGAGCAGTGCCGCCACGCACAGCAGCAGCACAAGCCGCCCGCGCTGTGACAGCGCTGTCACAGCGCCCCCGCCTGTTGCAGCGCGCGCCGCACCGTGTCGTGATGCCGCGGCGACAACGGCGTCAGCGGCAAACGGATACCCCCCGGGATCAGCCCCATTTCGCACAGTGCCCATTTTACCGGTATCGGATTCGATTCGACGAACAGGTCGCGATGCAGCGCCGCGAGACGGAGGTCGATCTCCGTGGCGCGTTCGCGATCTCCAGCCAGCGCGGCGTCACACAGCGCCCGCATCGCGGCCGGTGCGACATTGGCCGTCACCGAGATCACACCCTTGCCGCCCGCAAGCATGAACTCGCGCCCGGTCGCGTCGTCGCCGCTGTACAGGTCGAGGCGATCGCCGCAGCCGTCGAGCAGGGTCGCCAGCCGGGACAGATCGCCGGTGGCGTCCTTGAGGCCGACGATGTTCGGGATCCGGGACAGCCTCGCGACGGTCTCGGGCAGCATGTCGCAGGCGGTCCGGCCTGGGACATTGTACAGGATCTGCGGGATCGGGACGGCGTCGGCAACGGCCTTGTGATGCAGGTAGAGTCCTTCCTGGGTCGGCTTGTTGTAGTAGGGGGTCACCAGCAGGCAGGCGTCGGCGCCACCCTCCATCGCACAGCGGGTCAGGTCGATCGCCTCGCGGGTAGAGTTCGCACCGGTGCCGGCGATCACCGGAACGCGTCCGCGCACCAGTTCGACGCAGCGGCGAATGACCTCACAATGCTCGGCCTCGTCGAGCGTCGCCGACTCACCGGTGGTGCCGACCGCGACGATCGCGCTGGTGCCGTTTTCGATGTGGAATTCGACCAGCCTGCCCAATGCATCGAAATCCAGCGACCCGTCTTCCGTCATCGGGGTCACCAGGGCGACCATGCTGCCGCGGAACATTGATTTCTCCACTTCCGGTTGGGCCTCCATATTACTTTCCACGTACCGCGATGACAATTGGCGCCTGTCCGGATCGGGGCTATGATGGCCGTGCCGGGCGCTGGGGCATGTTCAGCGCAGCAGGGTCCGGGTCCGGGCCGGTGATGTCATTTCAGGACCGCCATGAACCCATCCCTGGGGGCTACCGCCGGGACATCCTGTCCCGGAGGCTCCTGAAAAGACATCACCGGCCCGGACCCTGCCGATGTTGCGTGCGATTCCCCAGCGCCCGGCACGGCCATCATCGCTGTGAACCAAGGGAGAGATCCGCATGGCAAAGATCGTGCTCGACAAGCCCGTCCCCGATTTCGAGTCCGCCGCGACCGGCGGCAAGACGATCCGGCTGTCGGACCTGCGCGGCAGGCATGTCGTCCTGTATTTCTATCCGAAGGACAACACCCCCGGCTGCACCCTCGAAGGACAGGACTTCCGCGACCGCCATGCTGCGTTCAAACGCGCGAAGACCGTGATCCTCGGCGTGTCACGCGACAGCGTCAAGTCGCATGAGTCATTCTGCGAGAAACAGGGTTTTCCGTTCGACCTGCTGTCCGACGCCGATGAGAAGCTGTGCGTACTGTTCGACGTCATCCGCATGAAGAACATGTACGGCAAGCAGGTGCGCGGCATCGAGCGCAGCACCTTTCTGATTGACAGCGAGGGGGTCCTGCGCCGCGAGTGGCGCAAGGTCAAGGTCGAGGGGCATGCCGACGAGGTGCTGGAGGCGGTCAAGACCCTTTGAAGTCCTGCGCGGCGCCCTCACCGTGGGATGATTGCTCCTCCTCCAGCGCGCGCGGCCAGGCATTGATGACGGCCTTGACCAGGGTTGCCAGCGGGATCGCGAAGAACACGCCCCAGAAGCCCCAGATGCCGCCGAACACCAGCACCGCGATGATGATCGCGACCGGGTGCAGATTGACCGCTTCGGAAAACAGCATCGGCACCAGCACGTTTCCGTCCAGCGCCTGGATGATCGCGTAGGCGATCATGACCCAGGCGAGTTCCTCGCCCCAGCCCCACTGGAAATAGGCGATGACCGCGATCGGGAAGGTGACGACGATCGCGCCGACGTAGGGGATGATCACCGACAGCCCGACCAGGGCGCCGAGCAGCATCGCGAAATTGAGCCCGAGCAGCGCGAACACCAGATACGAGACCGCGCCGACGATCAGGATCTCGACGATCTTGCCGCGCACGTAATTGCCGATCTGCTGCTCCATCTCCCGCCATACCCGCGTGGCCAGACCGCGTTCGCGCGGCATGCAGCCGGCGATCCAGTCGAGGATCAGCCGCTTGTCCTGGAGAAAAAAGAAGACCAGTACCGGCAGCAGCACGAGGTAGACGATCCACGTGACCGCGCTGGTGATGGTCGCAACCGACAGCGTGACCAGGTTCTGGCCGATCGTACCGACCGAGGACCGGATCTGCTGCATGACCTCCTGGATCTGGGTCTCGGAGACGTAGTTCGGATACTGCTCGGGCAGCAACAGCAGGAGCTGCTGCCCGCGCGCGATCATACTCGGCAGCAACTGCACCAGCTCGGTGAGCTGGGTCGTCAGCAGCGGCATCAGGCCGAGCAGCAGGAAGGTCAGGAAGGCGAGGAACGGCAGGAACACCATCATCACCGCGGCAAATCTCGGCACGCCGTGCCGCTCCAGCACGCCGACCAGGCCTTCGAGCAGATAGGCGACGATGATGCTCGCGAGCACGGGCATCAGCATATTGCCCATGAAGATCACGATCGCGAAGCCGGCCAGCAGCAGGACACCGAGGATGACGCCCTCGGGATCGGAGAAATACTTGCGAACCCAGCGACGGAGGATATTGCTCATGTCCGCGCCGCACCGCCGGAATTCTTCTCACCCACGATCATCACCCTGGCACCGGTCATACCTGATCGATGGTATGCAGTCTGCACCGGCAATACAAGTTCGGGGCGGCGGAACCGCAGGCATGAATGACGACAAAAAAAAACCGGGCCGAGGCCCGGTTTTTTTCGTCACTCGGCGCCCTGTCGTGCGCCGGTTTCGCCTGGCGCGGGCCGGCTCACCAGCTCCACATAGGCCATCGGCGCGCTGTCACCTGGACGGATGCCGCATTTGAGGATGCGCAGGTAACCGCCGGGGCGGTCGCGGTAGCGCGGGCCGAGTTCGTCAAACAGCTTGGTCACGGCGGCGCGGTCACGGATGCGGTCGAAGGCCATCCGCCGCCGGGTTGCGCCGTCGTTCTTCGCCAGCGTGATCAGCGGCTCGATGACACGCCGCAGCTCCTTGGCCTTCGGCAGGGTCGTACGGATGATTTCGTGCTGCACCAGCGATACGGTCATGTTGCGGTACATCGCCTTGCGATGACTGCTGGTGCGACTCAGTTTTCTGCCACTCTTGCGATGACGCATGGTTATGCTCCGGATAGCCCGCGGCTGGCGGGGACGGCGTCCTAGACGGACGCCACTTCCTGTTCGTTCTCCCTGTCCCTGCTCTTCAGACCCGCAGGCGGCCAGTTCTCGAGGCGCAGACCCAGGGACAAGCCGTGCGAGGCCAGGACATCCTTGATCTCGGTCAGCGACTTCTTGCCGAGATTCGGGGTCTTCAGCAGCTCGACCTCAGTGCGCTGGATCAGATCACCGATGTAGTAGATATTTTCCGCCTTGAGGCAGTTTGCCGAGCGCACCGTCAACTCGAGATCGTCGACCGGGCGCAGCAGAATCGGATCGATCTCCTCGGGCATCGCCGCCGGCTCTTCCTGCTCCGGGCTCTCGAGATCGATGAACACGGTCAGCTGGTTCTTGAGAATACGAGCGGCGCGACGGATCGTTTCCTCGGGATCGACGCTGCCGTCGGTCTCGAGGTCGATGATCAGCTTGTCGAGGTCGGTACGCTGCTCGACACGGGCGGTATCGACGACATAGCTGACCCGGCGCACCGGGCTGAACGAGGCATCGAGCTGCAGACGGCCGATCGGACGCGTCGCGGCGCCTTCGCCGGTCTCGCTGCGAATGGCCGCAGGCTGGTAACCGCGGCCGCGCTCGATCTTCAGCGTCATGTTCAGCTCGCCGACCTCGGTGAGGTGGGCGATGACGTGATCGGGATTGATGATCTCGACGTCGCTGACCAGCTCGATGTCACGCGCAAGCACAGCGCCCTTGCCCTTCTTCTTCAGCGTCAGCGTCGCTTCCTCACGGCCATCCATGCGGATCGCGATGCCCTTGACGTTGAGCAGTATGTCTATGACGTCTTCCTGCACGCCTTCGATGGTCGTGTACTCGTGCAGCACGCCGTCGATCTCGACCTCGGTCACAGCGACGCCCGGCATCGACGACAGCATGATGCGGCGCAGGCTGTTGCCCAGGGTATGGCCGAAACCGCGCTCGAGCGGCTCCAGCGTAATCCTCGCGTGGCGCTCGTTGATCACCTGAACGTCCACCACGCGGGGTTTCAGAAACTCGGTGGCTGAGCTCTTCATCCAGTGGCTCTCCTAAAAAAATGTTTGCAAGCAGCAAACCGCCCGCTACGGGGGCTTACTTCGAATAAAGCTCGACGATCAGGTGCTCGTTGATCTCGGCCGGCAGGTCGGAACGCTCCGGCGGCCCCTTGAACACCGCCTGCAGCTTGTCCGCATCGACATCGAGCCACTCGCAACCGCCCTGCTGCTGCGAGAACTGCATCGAGGCCTGGATGCGCAACTGCTTGCCGGCGTCGCCGGCTACCGCGATGACGTCATTCGCCTGAACCTGGTAGCTCGGGATATTGACCTTCACGCCGTTGACGGTGACCGCGTTATGGCGAACAAGCTGGCGCGACTCGGAGCGCGAGGCGCCGACGCCCATGCGATACAGCACGTTGTCGAGACGACTCTCGAGCAGCTGCAGCAGGTTCTCGCCGCTCGACCCCTTGCGTCGCGAGGCCTCCTGGTAATAACGGCGGAACTGCTTCTCAAGCACGCCATAGATGCGGCGCACCTTCTGTTTCTCGCGCAGCTGCACCGCGTAGTCGGTCAGGCGGGTGCGCCGCTTGCCGTGCTGGCCCGGGGGAAAGCCCCGCTTCTCGATCGCACACTTGGCGCTGAAGCATTTCTCGCCCTTGAGGAAGAGTTTCTCCCCCTGGCGGCGACACAGCCGGCACTTCGCATCGGTATATTTAGCCACGCTCTAACCTCTGTTCAGACACGTCTTTTCTTCGGGGGACGGCAGCCGTTATGGGGAATCGGCGTCACGTCCGAAATGCTGCTGATCTTGAAGCCGGCGACATGCAGCGCGCGCACCGCGGAGTCGCGGCCGGGACCCGGGCCCTTGACCAGCACCTCGACATTCTTCATGCCGAATTCCTTGACCTTCTCACTGGCCTTCTCCGCGGCAACCTGGGCTGCGAACGGGGTGCTCTTGCGCGAGCCCCGGAATCCGGAACCGCCGGCGGATGCCCATGCCAGGGTATTGCCCTGCATGTCGGTGATCGTCACGATGGTGTTGTTGAACGACGCATGGATATGCGCCACACCGTCGACGACGTTCTTCTTGACCTTCTTGCGGATCCTGGTCGTACCCTTCGCCATGTTCGCTGAATCCTTATTTCCTGATCATCTTGCGCGGGCCCTTGCGGGTCCGGGCGTTGGTCTTGGTGCGCTGGCCGTGAACCGGCAGGCCGCGACGATGGCGCAGGCCGCGGTAGCAGCCGAGGTCCATCAGGCGCTTGATGTTCATCGAGATCTCGCGGCGCAGGTCGCCCTCGACCTTGATCTTGCCGACCTCGGCGCGCAGCGTCTCGAGCTCGCCCTCGGTCAGTTCCTTGATCTTGATCGACGGGTTGATGTTCGCCGCGACGCAGATTTCACGCGCGCGCGTCGGTCCGATGCCGTAGATCGCACGCAGGGCGACCTCCGCATGCTTGTTGACCGGAATGTTGATGCCTGCGATACGCGCCATTTACCCTGCTCCCGTTGCCCCGAGGGGCCTCACTGTTCGCCGAATCACGCCGTCCACGCGGCCAACACGTTGGCCTTGCGAAAACGAGCAATTTTATGCCTGATTGAGTGACAAATCAATACACTGGGACCGATAGCGGTCCCGCTGCCGCTCAGCCCTGGCGCTGCTTGTGGCGGGCATCCTTGCAGATGATCCGTACCACGCCATTACGCCGTATCACCTTGCAATTACGGCAGATTTTCTTGACCGAGGCCTGTACTTTCATTTCCTTTCCACCCTGTTGTGCGCCGGTGACCGGCTCAGCGCAGCAGCCCGGAACGGCCGCCGCCCTTGATATTCGCCTTCTTCAGCAGGCTGTCATACTGGTGCGAGGTCAGGTGCGCCTGAATGTGTGCCATGACGTCCATCACCACGATCACGATGATCAGCAGGGAAGTGCCGCCGAAATAGAACGGCACGTTCCAGTTGACGATCAGAAATTCCGGCAGCAAACAGACCGCCGTGATATACAGCGAGCCGACCAGGGTCAACCGCGTCATCACACCATCGACATAGCGGGCGGTCTGATCACCCGGCCGGATCCCGGGGATGAAGGCCCCGGACTTCTTCAGGTTCTCCGCGGTGTCGTTCGGATTGAACTGCAACGCGGTGTAGAAGAAACAGAAGAAGATGATCGCCACTGCGAACAGGATCACGTAGATCGGCTGTCCCGGCGACAATGTCCCCGCTATGTTCTGCAACCAGCCCATGCCCTCGGTGTTCCCGAACCAGCTCGCGATCGTCGCCGGAAACAGGATGATCGAGGACGCAAAAATTGGCGGAATCACGCCCGCCATGTTCAGTTTCAGCGGCAGATGGCTCGACTGCCCGGCAATGATGCGCCTGCCCTGCTGTCTCTTGGCATAGTTCACCGGTATCCGGCGCTGCCCCCGCTCGACAAACACGACGAAGGCGGTGACCGCAACCGCCATCAGCAGGAAAAACATCACCGTAAACGCATGCAGCTCGCCTGTACGCGCCAGCTCCAGTGTGCCGCCGATCGCCGACGGCAGACCGACGACGATACCGGCAAAGATGATGATCGAGATGCCGTTGCCGACCCCGCGCTCGGTCACCTGTTCACCGAGCCACATCAAAAAGATCGTTCCGGTCACCAGCGTCGTCGTCGCCAGGATGCGGAAAGTCCAGCCCGGGTCGATCACGACCGGCAAGGCGCCAATACGCTGGCTCTCGATCGCTATTGTGATGCCAAGTGCCTGGAACGTCGCCAGGCCGACAGTCAGGTAGCGCGTATACTGCGTGATCTTGCGCCGGCCGGACTCGCCTTCCTTCTTCCACTGTTCGAGCGTCGGAGAAACCGCGGTCAGCAGCTGCATGATGATCGCCGCCGAGATATACGGCATGACCCCGAGCGCGAGTACCGAGAAGCGGCCGAGCGCGCCTCCCGAGAACATGTCGAACATGTCGATGATCGTGCCGCGCTGCTGATCGAACAGCGACGCCAGCGCGACCGGGTCGACACCCGGCACCGGCACATAGGCGCCGATACGAAACACCAGCAGGGCGCCGAGCACGAACAGCAGGCGACGGCGCAGCTCGGTCAGGCCTGTCAGGCCGCCCAGCCCGCCGCCCGACGATGACCGGGTGGCTGCCACTTATTCCTCGATCTTGCCGCCAGCGGCCTCGATCGCCGCACGCGCTCCCCGGGTCACCCCGATGCCGCGCAGGGAAACCGGTCCACCGAGTTCACCGGAAGCAATCACCTTGACGCGCTCGATTGCATTCGAAATCACGCCGGCCTTGCGCAGGGCCTCGAGGTCGATGACCTCGGCCTGCACCTTTGCCAGCTCATGCAGGCGCACCTCAGCCACTCCGCGCGCGGCGCGCGAGGTGAAGCCGACCTTGGGCAGACGGCGCTGCAGCGGCATCTGGCCGCCTTCGAAACCGACCTTGTGATAGCCGCCGGCGCGGGCATGCTGGCCCTTGTGGCCCTTGCCGCTGGTCTTGCCGAGACCGGAGCCGATACCCCGGCCCAGTCGCTTGCGCGCAGGCTTCGATCCCGCCGCGGGCTTGAGATCGTTCAGGCGCATCATCCCAGTTCCTCGCACTTCACCATGTAGGAAATCCTGTTGATCATGCCGCGCGTGCATGGGTTATCCTCGACTGTCACGCTATGGTGCAGGCGGCGCAGACCAAGACCGCTGGCGCAGGCCTTGTGGGCCTTGAGCCGACCGTGCAGGCTGCGCACCAGCGTTACCTTCAGCTGTTTCGTCTTTGCCTGGCTCATCCCGTGATCTCCTCCACCGTCTTGCCGCGCTTGGTCGCGACACTCTCGGGGCTCTGCATATCGGTCAGGCCCTTGATCGTCGCGCGCACGACGTTGACGGGGTTCGAGGTCGAACCGATGCACTTGGCAAGCACGTCGTGCACGCCGAGCACCTCGAAGACCGCGCGCATCGCGCCACCGGCGATGATGCCGGTACCCGGCGAGGCCGGCTGCATGAATACCTTGGCGGCGCCGTGCGACGACATGATCGGATACTGCAGCGTGCCACCGTTCAGGTTGATGCTGCGCATGTTGCGGCGCGCATTTTCCATCGCCTTCTGGATCGCGGCCGGCACTTCACGCGCCTTGCCGCTGCCGAAACCGACCTTCCCCTTGCCGTCACCGACGACGGTCAGTGCCGAAAAGCCGAACTGACGGCCGCCCTTGACGACCTTGGCCACGCGTCTTACGGCGACCAGCTTTTCCTGGAACTCGTCGCTGCTCTCGCCTGCTTCAAATCTCGCCATGATGTCGTCCTTCTAGAATTCCAGACCGTGTTCGCGGGCTGCGTCCGCGAGCGCCTTGATGCGGCCGTGATATCTGTAACCGGCGCGGTCGAAGGAGACCTTCGACAGTCCCGCCGCCTTCGCCCGCTCGGCGATCATGCGGCCAACCACCGCGGCGGCAGTGACATTGCCGCTGTAACCCGACAGCGCCGACTTGACGCCGGCATCGAGCGTCGATGCGCTTGCCAGCACCGAGGAACCATCCGGGGCGATCACCTGGGCATAGATATGCCGAGGCGTGCGGTGCACGGTCAGGCGATGCACCGCCAGCTCCCTGATCTTTGCGCGCGTCCGGCGCGCGCGGCGCAGACGTGACTGTTTCTTGTCCAGCTTCATGGCCCGTCCTTATTTCTTCTTGGCTTCCTTCCGCACCACGACCTCGTCGGAGTAGCGTACGCCCTTACCCTTGTACGGCTCCGGGGGTCGCCAGGCGCGGATTTCGGCCGATACCTGACCCACCTTCTGCTTGTCGATGCCGCGCACGATGATCTCGGTCTGGCTCGGCGTCTCGATGACGATGCCCTCGGGCACCGGATAGTTCACAGGGTGGGAGAATCCCAGCGTCAGGTTCAGGACCTTGCCCTGCACCTGCGCGCGATAACCGACGCCGACCAGGGACAGCTTCTTCTCGAAGCCCTGGCTGACGCCCGTCACCATGTTGTTGATCAGGGCGCGGGTGGTGCCGGCCATCGCGTGGGCGGTGATACCCTCGACGGCCTGGCGCACCCGGATTTCCCCGTCCTCCGTGGTGACCTCGACTGCACTGTCGAGAGGACGACGAAGCTCACCCTTCGAACCCTTGATCGCAATGACGCCGTTGTCGATGGCGACGCTGACGCCCGCGGGCACTGTTACCGGTTTGTTAGCGATTCTTGACATGATTCATCACGATACGAAGCAAATGACTTCCCCGCCATGACCGGCGCTGCGCGCAGCGCGATCGGTCATCAGGCCGGCGGAAGTGCTGACAATGGCGATACCCAGTCCACCCATGACCTTGGGAATATCGTCGCGGGCACGGTAGGCGCGCAGGCCCGGCCGGCTGACGCGGCGCAGCTCGTTGATCACCGGCCGGCCCTCGAAATACTTCAATGTGATCGTGAGCGAGCTCTTGCTGCCCTCGTCCGCGACCGAGAAATCGGTGATATAACCTTCCTGCTTGAGGACAGCCGCAATCGCCGCCTTCTGCTTTGACGAAGGCATCGTCACCGTGGTCTTTTCGTTCATCTGCGCGTTGCGGATGCGCGTCAGCATATCCGCGATGGGGTCAGTCATGCTCATGATACGTTCGCTGTCCTGTGTTCTGTGCTGTCGGTGTCGCCGGACGTCTACCAGCTCGCCTTGACGAGGCCGGGGACATCACCGCGCATTGCAGCCTCGCGGAGCTTGTTGCGCGCGAGACCGAACTTGCGATAGTAGCCGTGTGGACGTCCACTGATACGGCATCGGTTGCGCATCCGTGACGGGCTGGCGTCACGCGGCATCGCATGAAACTTGCGCCAGGCATCGGCCCGCACCTCGGGATCGAGATCCTGCTTGCGCAGCAGTTCCTTGAGTTCGAGACGCTTCGCGGCGTACTTCTGCACCGTGCGCAGACGCTTGACTTCCCGGTTGACCATCGATGTCTTTGCCATGTTCCTGCCTCAGTTCCTGAACGGGAAGTTGAACGCGGCCAGCAGCGCGCGCGCTTCCTCGTCATTGGTGGCGGTCGTGGTGATCGTGATATCCATGCCCCGGAGCGCGTCGATCTTGTCATACTCGATCTCGGGGAAAATGATCTGCTCCTTGACGCCCATGCTGTAATTGCCGCGGCCATCGAACGAGCGTGCGTTCAGACCGCGGAAGTCGCGGATGCGCGGTATCGACACGCTGATCAGACGGTCGAGAAACTCGTACATGCGCTCGCGGCGCAGCGTGACCTTGCAGCCAATGGGCCATTCCTCGCGGATCTTGAAGCCCGCGATCGACTTGCGCGCCATCGTGACCACCGGCTTCTGGCCGCTGATCTTCTGCATGTCGCTGACCGCGTGCTCGATCACCTTCTTGTCGGCAACCGCCTCGCCCACGCCCATATTGAGCGTGATCTTGGTGATCCGCGGCACCTGCATGACGCTGCCGTACTTGAAGCGCTCGAGCAACTGCGGCGCGACGGTATCCCTGTAAAATTCCTTGAGCCTGGCCATAACCCTGTTCACCCTGCCGTCAGGCATCCACAACTTCGTTGTTCGACTTGAAGTAACGCACCTTGCGACCGTCCTCGAGCGTGCGAAAACCGACACGATCCGGCTTCTTGCTCACCGGATTGAAATGCATCACGTTCGAGGCGTCGATCGGCGCCTCCATTTCGACGATGCCGCCAGCCACGCCGCGGTTCGGATTCGGTTTGGTGTGGCGTTTTATCATGTTGATGTTCTGCACGATAAGCCTGCCGTCGTCCATCACCCGGGTCACCATACCGCGCTTGCCCTTGTCCTTACCGGCAATGACGATGACGTCGTCGTTTTTCCTGATCTTGCGCATGCTCGAAACCTCGTAACCCGCCGCCTCAGAGCACTTCCGGGGCCAGCGAAATGATCTTCATGAACCGCTCAGTGCGCAGCTCGCGCGTGACCGGCCCGAAAATACGCGTACCGATCGGCTGCTTCTGGTTGTTGAGCAGCACCGCGGCATTGGTGTCGAAGCGGATCACCGAGCCGTCGGGACGGCGAATGCCCTTGCGTGTGCGCACGACCACTGCGTCGTACACCTCGCCCTTCTTGACCTTGCCGCGCGGAATTGCATCCTTGATGCTGACTTTGATGATGTCGCCGATCCCTGCATACCTGCGCTTGGATCCGCCCAGCACCTTGATGCACATCAGTTCACGCGCACCACTGTTGTCCGCCACGTCGAGTCTTGTCTGCATCTGAATCATTGCAATATCTCCGTCAGTCCCCGCAGGGATTTCAGACTTCCTCGCCGCGTTCGACGATCTTCACCAGGCGCCAGGCCTTGGTCTTGGAGATCGGACGTGACTGGACGATCATCACGGTGTCGCCTTCGCGGCACTCATTATTCTCGTCATGCGCATGCAGCTTCGTCGACCGGCGCACGTACTTGCGATACAGGGGATGAGGCACCTTGCGCTCGACCAGCACCGTGATGGTCTTGTCCATCTTGTTGCTGACGACCCGGCCGGTCACGTTCCGGACTGTCTTTTCGGCCTGCTCGGTCATGACGCCTCACTCTTCCTCTGTTCGTTCATTACGGTGCGGATGCGCGCGATATCGCGTCGCACTTCCTTCATCCGGTGATTCTGGCTCAGCTGCCCCGTGCCCTTCTGCATGCGCAGATTGAACTGTTCGCGCAGCAGATCATGAAGCTCCCGCTTCAGGTCCGGCGCCGTCTTGCTCCGCAGGTCTTTCGCGCTGTTCATAAAATTGTCCGTGCCACGAATGTCGTTCTGATCGGCAGCTTGGCGGCCGCCAGCTTGAAGGCCTCGCGCGCCACAGACTCGGGCACGCCGGCCATCTCGTAGAGCACACGACCAGGCTGCGTCAGCGCAACCCAGTACTCGACGTTGCCCTTGCCCTTGCCCATGCGGACCTCGACCGGCTTCTTGGTCACCGGCTTGTCCGGGAACACGCGGATCCAGACCTTGCCGCCGCGCTTGACATGGCGGGTCATTGCCCGACGCGCGGCCTCGATCTGGCGCGCCGTGATACGACCACGATCGACTGTCTTCAGACCGTACTCGCCGAAACTGACCTTTTCACCGCTGGTCGCGTTTCCGCGATTGCGGCCCTTGTGCATCTTGCGATACTTGGTTTTCTTGGGTTGAAGCATTGCGGTTCCCCGTTACCTTCAGGCGGTCTCGGCCTTGTCATCGCCGGCAGCGTCGGCACCCTGCTGTCCGCGCTCGAAGACCTCGCCCTTGAACACCCAGACCTTGACCCCGATGACGCCGGAAGGGGTATTGGCCTCGGCGAAGCCATAGTCGATATCCGCGCGCAGCGTATGCAACGGCACACGACCTTCGCGATACCACTCGCTGCGCGCGATCTCGGCACCGTTCAGGCGGCCGGCGACGTTGACGCGAATGCCCTGGGCGCCGAGACGCATCGTATTGGTCACAGCCCGCTTCATCGCGCGGCGGAACATGATACGACGTTCGATCTGCTGCGCGATACTTTCTGCCACCAGCTGGGCATCGAGCTCGGGCTTGCGGATCTCCTCGATGTTGATCTTGACCGGAATCTTCATCATCCCGGCAACCTGCTCGCGCAGCGCTTCGATGTCCTCGCCCTTCTTGCCGATGACCATTCCGGGCCGGGCGGTGTGTATCGTGATCTGGGCGGTGCGCGCCGGACGCTCGATCTGGATACGGCTCACCGAGGCCTGCGCCAGCTTCTTGCGCAGGAATTCACGCACGCGGATGTCCGTCAGCAGATAATTCGCGTAATCCTTCGAGTCGGCGTACCACTTGGAGGTCCAGTCCTTGACGATGCCAAGGCGGATGCCGGTCGGATGTACTTTCTGGCCCATATCGCTTCGTTCCCGTCTACTTGTCGCTGACCGCGATCGTGATGTGGCTGGTCCTTTTCAGGATCCTGTTCATGCGACCGCGCGCGCGCGGCATCGAGCGCTTGTAGGTCGGGCCCTCGTCGACCTGGATGCGCGATACCTTCAGCTCGTCGATGTCAGCGCCGTCATTGTGTTCGGCGTTGGCAATGGCCGACTCGAGCAGCTTCCTGATCATCGCTGATGCCTTCTTGGGACTGAACGACAGCACGTTCAGCGCGCGCTCCACGGGAAGTCCGCGAATCTGGTCCGCAACCAGCCGGCACTTCTGTGCCGAGATCATTGCGAATCTGCGTCTGGCGAATGTTTCCATGATGTCTGCCTGCTCTCTCGCCGTTATTTCGTCTTGCGGTCTGCCGCGTGACCCTTGAAGGTGCGCGTGGCGGCAAATTCGCCGAGCTTGTGCCCGACCATGTTCTCGGAGATCAGCACCGGCACATGCTGGCGGCCGTTGTGCACCGCGATGGTGAGGCCGACCATGTCCGGCAGGACCATCGAGCGCCGCGACCAGGTCTTGATCGGCCGCTTGCTGTTCTCGGCAACCGCCTGGTCGACCTTCTTGATCAGATGGTGATCGACGAACGGACCCTTCTTGACTGAACGTGGCATCTTTCCGTTATCCCTGAATCAGCAGGCCTGAATCACTTGGCCTTGCGTTTACGTACGATCATCTTGCCGGTGCGCTTGTTGCTCCGGGTCTTGTATCCCTTGGTCGGCATGCCCCACGGCGATACCGGGTGGCGTCCGCCGGAAGTCCGGCCCTCGCCGCCGCCGTGCGGGTGATCGACCGGATTCATCGCGACACCGCGCACCGTCGGGCGGATACCGCGCCAGCGCGCTGCGCCGGCCTTACCCAGTGCGCGCAGCCCATGCTCCGAATTGCCGACCTCGCCGATGGTCGCCCTGCACTCGACCAGCACCTTGCGCATCTCGCCGGAACGCAGGCGCAGGATTGCGTAGGTACCTTCGCGGGCAACCAGCTGGGCAGCGGCGCCGGCACTGCGCGCCAGCTGCGCACCCTTGCCGGGCTTGAGTTCGATGCAGTGAACCTGGCTACCGACCGGGATATTGCGGATCGGCAGGCAGTTGCCGTGGCGAATCGGCGCCTCCGCCCCAGACATCAGCGCGTCACCGGCGCTCACGCCCTTCGGCGCGATGATATAGCGACGCTCGCCATCCGCGTAGAGCAGCAGTGCGATATTCGCGCTGCGGTTCGGATCATATTCCAGCCGCTCGACACGCGCCTCGATCCCATCCTTGTCGCGCCTGAAATCGATCACGCGATAGTGACGCTTGTGGCCGCCGCCCATATGGCGCACGGTGATACGACCCATGTTGTTGCGGCCACTGCCGCGCTTCTTCGACTCGACCAGGCCGGGATGCGGCGCGCCCTTGTGAAGGTCAGGATTGACGACCTTCTCGAGGAAACGGCGTCCTGCGGACGTGGGTTTTGTCTTTACTATCG
The DNA here is from genome assembly GCA_964384095.1 of uncultured Chromatiales bacterium. GTDB lineage: Bacteria > Pseudomonadota > Gammaproteobacteria > SZUA-140 > SZUA-140 > JAITWN01. The sequence goes on along the minus strand of CAYLKC010000033.1, from coordinate 2,230 downwards.
CCATGATGCTGCCTACTCGCTGTCGTTATCCGTTACTGCTGTCCGGTGAAGTCGATGTCGAAACCCGGCTTCAGCGCCACGTAAGCCTTGCGGTAGTCCGAGCGGCGGCCGACGCCGACCGAGGATCGCTTGGTCTTGCCCTTGCAGTTCATGACCCGGACACTGTCGACCTGGACATTGAACATCAGCTCGACGGCGCCCTTGATCTCGCCCTTGGTCGCGTCAGGCATCACCTTGAACACGAACTGCTTGTGCTTGTCCGCCACGGTCGAGGCCTTCTCCGACACATGCGGAACCAGCAGGATCTTCATCAGTCTTTCCTGGCTCATGCGAGGCGCTCCTCGATCTTCTTCAGCGCGGCGCCGGTGACGATGACCTTGCCAAAGCGCAGCAGGTTGACCGGGTCGATCGCAGCTGCATCGAGCAGGCCGACTTTCGGCAGGTTACGCGCGGCAAGCGCCAGATTCTCGTCGAAACCGTCGATCACGATCAGCGCCTCAGTGAGGCCAAACGTCGCGAGCTTGTCCACGAGCAGGCGGGTCTTCGCCTCGGCGACAGTAAACTCATCGACGACGAGCAGACGTTCCTGGCGCAGCAGTTCCGACAGGATCGAGCGCATCGCGGCGCGGTACATCTTGCGGTTGACCTTCTGCGAGTGATCGACCGGCGTCGCCGCGAAGGTCTTGCCGCCACCCCGCCACAGCGGGCTGCGGATGCTGCCGGCACGGGCGCGGCCGGTACCCTTCTGGCGCCACGGCTTGGCACCGCCACCGCTGACCTCGGAACGGGTCTTCTGCGCGCGGGTGCCTGCACGCGCGCCGGCCAGATAGGCGGTCACGACCTGGTGCACCAGCGCCTCGTTGAATGCGCAGGCGAAGGCCTCGTCGGACACGGTCAGACCACCCTTGCCCTTGCCACCGCTCGCACTCGTCAATTTGATCTCCATCTCTTCCTCGCTCCCGTTCAGCGCGTCTTGACCGACGGACGGATCACGACGTCGCCGCCCGGCGCGCCGGGTACCGCGCCCTTGACCAGCACCAGGTTGCGCTCGGGATCGACGCGCATGACCTCGAGGTTCTGTGCCGAACGCGCAGCATCACCCATGTGACCGGCCATGCGCTTGCCCTTGAACACGCGGCCCGGCGACTGGTTCTGTCCGATCGAACCCGGGGCGCGATGCGACAGCGAGTTACCGTGTGTCGCGTCCTGGGCGGAAAAATTATGGCGCTTGATGACGCCGGCAAAGCCCTTGCCACGGGTGGTGCCGCTGACATCCACCTTCTGGCCGGCCTCGAAGATGTCGACCCGGATCTCGGCGCCGACCTCGATGCCATCACCCTCGCCGTCACCGAGCCGGAACTCCCACAGGCCGCGGCCGGCCTGCACGCCCGACTTGGCGAAATGGCCCGCGGCCGGTTTCGTGATCCGCGAAGCGCGACGCTCACCCGCGGTGACCTGCAGGGCGCGATAGCCGTCATTGTCCACGGTCTTGACCTGCGTCACGCGATTCGGCGTCACTTCGATCACTGTGACAGGCACGGATACGCCGTCTTCGGTGAAAAGACGCGTCATCCCGCACTTGCGACCCACCACACCTATCGTCATTACAGCATCCCCTCAGGCTATTCCTGTCACAGACCCGGTCAGTGCAACTTGATCTGCACGTCGACGCCGGCGGCCAGGTCCAGCTTCATCAGCGCATCGACCGTCTTCTCTGTCGGATCGATGATATCCATCAGACGCTTGTGGGTGCGGATCTCATACTGGTCACGCGCATCCTTGTTGACGTGCGGTGAGATCAGCACCGTGAAGCGCTCCTTGCGCGTCGGCAGCGGGATCGGCCCCTTGACGTGGGCGCCCGTGCGCTTCGCGGTCTCGACGATCTCGCGTGCCGACTGGTCGATCAGGCGATGATCGAAGGCCTTGAGGCGGATCCGTATTCTCTGACTTGTGGCTGCCATGACTGCTGATTATCCCGTCTGTTACTCGATGACCTTCGACACCACGCCGGCGCCGACGGTGCGGCCGCCCTCGCGAATCGCGAAGCGCAGACCTTCTTCCATCGCGATCGGCGCAATCAGCGACACCGTCATCTTCACGTTGTCACCAGGCATCACCATCTCGATCCCCTGCGGCAGGTCGCACGCACCCGTCACGTCCGTCGTCCGGAAATAGAACTGCGGACGGTAACCGTTGAAAAACGGCGTGTGGCGGCCTCCCTCTTCCTTCG
>CAYLKC010000032.1:0-20949 GCA_964384095.1 uncultured Chromatiales bacterium | reverse complement strand
GCGCCACGACGCCTGTTCGCCTGCTCGACCCGCGGCAACCGGGTCCACGCCGACCCCCGGTATGCGCCGGGCGATGCCTTCCTGTTCGGCCCCGAGACCCGCGGACTGCCGGCGGAACTGCTGGAACGCATGCCCGCCGGACAGCAGCTGCGCATCCCGATGGCGCCGCAATGCCGCAGCCTGAACCTGTCGAATGCCGTCGCCGTCATCGTCTACGAAGCCTGGCGGCAGAACGACTTCCGGCTGCTCACGGTATGAGGCGTTCACCGGCAAAGAGATCGCTGATGCGCTCGCGTTCGCGGATCAGATGGATCTCCGTCCCGTCGACCAGTACCTCCGCCGCGCGCGGACGGGAGTTGTAGTTCGAACTCATTGTGAAGCCATAGGCCCCGGCGGAACGCACCGCGAGCAGATCGCCCTCGGCGACCGCGAGCCGGCGGCCCTTGCCGAGGAAGTCCCCGGTCTCGCAGACCGGTCCGACGACGTCCCATTCGCGCTCCGGCGCGGCCGTCGCCGCGACCACAGGGACGATGTCGTGCCAGGCGTCGTACAGCGCGGGACGCAGCAGGTCATTCATGCCGGCATCGACAATTGCAAAATTGCGGTGCGCGCCCGGCTTCAGGTATTCGATACGCGTCAGCAGGACGCCGGCATTGGCGACCAGCGCGCGTCCCGGTTCGATCGTGATGCGCAGGTCGCGACTGCCGAGACGATCGACGATCGCCCTGGCATAGTCGGCGGGCAACGGCGGGGTCTCGTCCCGATAGCGTACGCCGAGACCTCCGCCAATATTCATATGATGCAGGGTCACGCCGGCGCGCAGGATCTCGTCGGCGAGCGCGAGCATCCGCTCCATCGCATCGACGAATGGCGAGATCGCCGTCAGTTGCGAGCCGATATGGCAATCGAGTCCGACCAGATCGACATGCGTCATCGCAACCGCGCGCGCCACCAGCGCGCGCGCCTCCTCGACCGGGATGCCGAACTTGTTCTCCTTGAGTCCGGTCGAGATGTAGGGATGCGTGCGTGCATCGACGTCCGGATTGACGCGCAGCGAGACCGGCGCCCTCCGCCCGAACCCGGCGGCGACGGCCTCGATGCGTTCGAGCTCGGAAGGGGATTCGACATTGAAACAGCCGATCCCCGCCTCGAGCGCGCGGCGGATCTCTTCCCGCGTCTTGCCGACGCCGGAAAACACGACCTTCGCCGGCTCGCCACCGGCGGCGAGCACGCGCTCGAGCTCACCGCCGGAGACGATATCGAAGCCGGAGCCGAGGCGGGCGAGGAGATCCAGGATCGCTATGTTCGAGCAGGCCTTGACCGCGAAACAGACGAGATGATCGCGACCGGCAAAGGCCTCGTCAAAGGCGCGCCAGTGACGCTCGAGCGTCGCTCGCGAATAGACATAGCAGGGTGTGCCGAAGGCCTCCGCGACTGCGCGCAGGTCGACCGACTCGGCATGCAGCACGCCGCCCCTGACTGCGAAATGATCCATCAGAGCGGGTCTTCCAGCCGGATTTCCTCATCGGGGTCCATGTCCGGGATGTACAACGGCCCCTTCTGCCCGCAGGCCGAGAGCAGCAGGCCGGCAAACAGCAGCAGCACCGCGGCTGCGCTGCGAGACGGGCGAATCGTTGTGGCGAACTGGCGGATCAACTCAAGGGCCCCCGGATTGCGGCGTCAGCGCCGCGAAAACCGGTCCAGTATAATGACTTCGCGCGCCGCGGGCGAATGCGTCCGCGGACCTGAACGGAGAGGATGACAATGAGCGACGCGCTGAATCCGGACGACGGCGTCACCGTCGAGCCCGCACACCCGGCGAACTTTGCGGTGATCTGGCTGCACGGGCTGGGCGCCGATGGTCACGACTTCGAGCCGATCGTGCCCCACCTCGCACTACCGGCGGCGTTCGCGGTCCGCTTCCGTTTTCCGCATGCGCCGCGGCGCCCGGTTGCGATCAACAACGGCCTCGTCATGCGCGCATGGTACGACATCGCCCTCCCCGGTCCCGACTGGCAGGAGGACGAGTCGGGGATTCGCGCCTCCGAGGCGCTGGTACGACGGTGGATCGAGCGCGAGATCGATGCGGGCATTCCCTCCGAACGCATCGTGCTGGCAGGCTTCTCGCAGGGCGGCGCGATCGCGCTGCAGACCGGCCTGCGCTATCCACGGTCGCTGGGCGGGATCATCGCGCTGTCGACCTATCTGCCCTTGTCCGCGAGCCTCGAGCGCGAGGCCGCGGACGCCAACCGCCGGATCCCGATCCTGATGACGCATGGCCGCCAGGACACGATCATCCCGCTGGCAAGGGCGCGGCACGCGCGCGAGCTGTTGCAGGCCGCCGGCTACCCGGTCGACTGGCGCGAGCATGACCTCGGACACAGCGTCAATCACTTGATTATTAAAGACATATCAGAATGGTTCGGTGGCCTCCCCGCTCCCTCCCCGCCCATCGCCTGAGCCTCTGGCAGGCTCAAGGGCGGGCCCTCGGCGGCCGCTATAGCTAACTGAGGACGCTGAAAAAATAACCATCCAGACCGGCAATCGTCCAAAGTTCGTACCCGAGGAGTCGCAGATGGGGGCACCCATCCCGGTCGTCGACACGGCCAACCTGAGCCTGTTTTCCCCGCTGGATCAGCTCGACCCGTCACGGGCCGAGGTGCTGCTCGCGCACGCGCGCATCGAGCGCCTGCCGCCGGGCAAGCGGCTGTTCGATATCGGCGACTCCGATGGTCGCACGATCTTCCTGCTGACCGGTCAGCTCGCGCTGGTGTCGGCCGACAACCGGATCCGCATGCTCAAGGCCGCAACCCCCGAAGCGGGGCAGGCGATCGCGGACGCCCGGCCCCGGGAATCCACCGCGCTGGCGCGCACCGCCGCGACCATCCTGTGCGTCGACAGTGCATTGCTCGAGTCCCTGCTGTGCGCCGATACAACCGATGACGCAATGCCGGCCGACGAAGCCCCCGAACGGCCGGCGCTGGACCTCGGCCCGATCTTCGCCTCGCCGCTGTTCACCCGCCTGCCCGCCCCCTGTCTGCAGACCCTGATGGAACGCATGGACGTCCTCGAGGTCGCGGCGGGGGAGACCGTCGTCCGCGAAGGCGATGACAGCGATGGCTACTTCATCATCGAATCCGGACGCTTCCGGCTGACGCGACAGGGGCGCGGTGGTAAAGCGGCGATCGCGGCCGGGGAACTCGGCCGTCTCGACGGCTTCGGCGAGGTCGCGCTGATCGCCGACGAATGCCACGATCTGACGCTCACCGCCATCGATGAGGGCCGGCTGCTGCGCTTCTCCGGGGACGACTTCATGAATCTGATCGTGAGATCCTGCATCCGCTGGATCACGCCGACCGATCTCGAGCCCCTGGCGCTCAAGGGCGCCGTGCTGCTCGATATCCGTTCGCACAAGGCCTACGCACGCCAGCACCGCCAGGACAGCATCAATCTCCCGCTACGGGTACTGCGCGATACCGCGGCCCTGCTCGACCGGGACCATCACTACATCATCAGCAGCGATAGCGTCAGACGTAGTGCGGCCGCCGCCTTCCTGCTCGCGCGGCAAGGCATCGAGACCATGATCCTCAACGACGCGGGGCGCTGATGCACTTTCACATCGGCAGGCAACCAATCTTCGACGGGAATCAGCGGGTCATCGGTTACGAATTGCTCTATCGGCAGCGCGAAGGCGCGTTCTCCAACGTCACCGATGGTGACCAGGCGACCTCGCAGATCATCGTCAACAGCTTCTGGGAAATGGGGCTCGGCAAGGTCGTCGGCGCGCACAAGGCCTTTGTGAATGTCACCCGGAATTTCCTGATCCACGGTGAATTACTGCCGCCGCCCGGCAACCAGCTCGTCATCGAGATCCTCGAGGACATCCTCGTCGACAGTGAAATCACCGAGGCGGTGCGTGATCTCAAGCAGCGCGGCTACACCATTGCGCTCGACGACTTTTCCTATCACCCCGACCTCACTCCGCTGCTCGAACTCGCCGACATCGTCAAGCTCGATGTCCTCGACCTCGGTCTGGATCAACTCGGTGAGCACGTGCGGATCCTGCGGAATTATCCGGTCAAGCTGCTGGCCGAGAAGGTCGAGACGCCGGAGATGTTCGATCACTGCCGCGAGTTGGGTTTCGACTGGTACCAGGGCTACTTCCTGTGCCGGCCGCGCGTGCTTTCCGGCCGCCGCATGCCGGCCAATCGCGTCAACGCGATGCGCATGATGGCCAAGCTGCAAAGATCGGAGATCGATATCAAGGGCCTCGAGGAACTGGTGTCCCAGGATCCGACGATGAGTTACAAGCTCCTGCGTTACATCAATTCGGCGGCCTTCACCCCCGGCAAGAAGATCGAATCGATCCATCACGCGATCGTCTATCTCGGCGAGCGCGAGATTCGCCGCTGGGCCAACCTGATCGCCCTGACCGGCGTCGATGACAAGCCCGAGGAACTGATCACGACCTCGCTGGTGCGCGCCAGGATGTGCGAACTGCTGGCCGGCGCCACGGGCGCCGACAAGAAGGACTCTGCCTTCATCGTCGGCCTGTTCTCGACGCTGGATGCGCTGATGGACCAGCCGATCGATACCGTCCTCGAGCAATTACCGCTGTCGCCGGAGATCAGCGAGGCCCTGCTCCACCATACCGGCCCCTATGCCCGGCTGCTCGACACCGCGATCGCACATGAGCGCGGCGAATGGGACGACGTCCGCGCCAGCGGCATCGACGGGGAGACGGTCGCCTCGGCCTACCTGGCCGCGCTCGAGTGGGCGGAAACGACCATGTCTAACGTCTCGGTCAATCGCGCCCGCTGACGCCCCGCCCATCCATGGCAGGGATGAAAGTCCGCCACGATTCCTGATATGCTTGAGCGCCCTGATTTTGCAGGGCGTCCTTACCAGACCAGGAATCCGCGCATGAAAATCCGCTCGTTTCACCCCCCCCGTCGGACCCTGATGGGACCCGGCCCTTCCGACGTCAGCCCGCGCGTGCTCGAAGCGATGGCGCGGCCGACGCTGGGACACCTCGACCCGGCCTTCATCACGATGATGGAGGAGGTCAAGGCGCTGCTCCAGTACGCCTTCCAGACCAAAAATGCGCTGACCTTCCCGGTCTCGGCGCCCGGCTCCGCCGGCATGGAGACCTGCTTCGTCAACCTGGTCGAGCCCGGCGACAAGGTCATCATCTGCCAGAATGGCGTGTTCGGCGGACGCATGAAGGAAAACGTGCTGCGCAGCGGCGGCGTGCCGGTCATGGTCGAGGACGCCTGGGGGCGCGCCGTCGACCCGGCGAAGCTCGAGGAGGCGCTGAAGGCGAATCCGGATGCCGCGATCGTCGCCTTCGTCCATGCCGAGACCTCGACCGGCGCCTGCTCCGACGCGAAACTGCTCGCCGACCTCGCGCGCAACCACGATTGCCTGACCATCGTCGATACCGTGACCTCGCTCGGCGGCATCCCGCTGCTGGTCGATGAATGGCAGCTCGACGCCGTCTATTCCGGCACCCAGAAGTGCCTGTCCTGCGTCCCCGGCCTGTCGCCGGTCACCTTCAGCGAACGGGCGCAGGCGAAGATCAAGGCACGCTCGAAGCCGGTGCAGAGCTGGTTCCTCGACCTCAATCTGGTCATGGGCTACTGGGGCGGCGCCGGCAAGCGCGCCTATCACCACACCGCGCCGGTCAACACGCTGTACGCGTTGCACGAGGCACTGGTGATGCTGCAGGAGGAAAACCTCGGTCGCGCCTGGGCGCGCCACCTGCATTATCACAAGGCATTTCGCGCCGGCATCGAGGCAATGGGCCTCGAATTCATCGTGCCCGAGGACGAACGCCTGCCGCAGCTCAACGCGATCCGCATCCCGGAGGGCGTCGACGATGCCATCGTGCGCGCACAACTGCTCGGCGAATACAACCTCGAGATCGGCGCCGGACTCGGCGTGATGGCGGGCAAGGTCTGGCGCATCGGCCTGATGGGACATGCCTGCAATGCGCGCAATGTGCTGTTCTGTCTCGGCGCGCTCGAGGACGTGCTCGGCGACTGCAAGGCGCCGATCCAGCGCGGGCGCGCACTCGCCGCCGCGCGCGCGGTGCTGAACGCAGAACCGCTGGTCATCGACGACGAGGAGTAAGCGGACCGGGCATCGCGCCAGGCCGAAGATCAATTCGGCTGGCGGACCAGGAACAGGATGCCGCGGCCCTGCACCGAGTTGTCGCCGTTGCTGGTGCCGGTTGCGAGGGCGATGAATTCGCCGTCCTGCGTCACCGCGCCCTGCGCGGTGATCGTCTCGCCTCCAATCGACAGGATCAGCGTGACCCCGCCGTTCGCGAGCACGTCATAGCTGCCAAAGGACACCGGCTGCTGACCCGACTGCGATGACAGCGACGGCGCGGGTCCGGCGAGCGTGCCGTTATCGACCGTCTGTATGCCGGTTGCGAAGTCGTCCCCGGCGAATCCGCCGGCGATGCTGACGGTGCCGGTGAATTCGTTGACGACGACGATATCGAACGGCGCGCCGTCTTCGCGGGTGAAGACCAGATCCCCTGCGCTCACCGTGCCGCTGGCCGTAATGCCGACGGCATCGAGTTCGGCGGCCGAGGCGTCGATTCCTGCCTGGACGTCCTCCGCCGTCACGGTCTGGTCGGCATCGGTCGACGTGAAGGTGTATACCGTCACGCCACCGACCGTCAGCGACCAGGTCTCGTCCGCGGCGCCGGAGGTGCCGGCCTCGAAATCGCCTGAGGGCGCCGAGGCATTGAGGCCGATCGCCTCGCCGTTGTCGATGTCGTTTACCGAGTTCGCTGCGAAGTCCTCGCCCGCAAAGCCGCCCGCCGTCAGCGCTTCACCACTGAAGGTATTGACGATGACGATGTCGAAGTCGCTGCCGTCGGCCTTCGTGAACACGAGGTCGCCGGTCTCGGCGCTGCCGCTGAACTCGATGCCGGCCGCGTTCAGCGCCCCCTCATTTGTAACGATCTGGGCCTGGATGTCCGCCGCGGTGACCGATTCTCCGATCGCTGCCGAGGTTATGCTGACCAATCCGACTCCGCCGACCGTCAGCGAGTAGGTCTGGCCGACCTCGGTCGCGACCGCCGTCGTGAAGGCACCCGAGGCCTGCGATGTCGTCGCCACCGCCTCGATCGCCTCGGCGCCGTTGTCGATCTCCTGCGGCGCGTTCGGCGCGAAGTCCGCGCTCGCGAAGCCGCCCGCCGTCTGCTGGGCATCGCTGAAGGTATTGGCGATGACGATGTCGAAGTCGCTGCCGTCGGCCTTCGTGAACACGAGGTCGCCGGTATCGGCGCTGCCGCTGAACTCGATGCCTGCCGCGCTCAGCGCCGCCGCGTTCGCATTGATGCCGCCCTGGACATCGGCTGCCGTCACAGTCTCGCCGGCAATGCTGGAGGTGAACGCATACAATTCGACCCCGCCGACCGTCAGCGAGTAGGTCTGGCCGACCTCGGTAGCAATCGCCGTCGCGAATACGCCTGATGCGGCCGACTCGGTCGGATCGGCAACCACACCGTTGGCGATCTCCTGCGGTGCGCCCGGCGCGAAGTCCGCGCCGGCGAAGCCGCCCGCGGTCAGCGCGTCGCCACTGAAGTCATTGACGATGACGATGTCGAAGTCGGTGCCGTCGGCCTTCGTAAACACGAGGTCGCCGGTCTCGGCGCTGCCGCTGAATTCGATGCCGGCCGCGTTCAGTGCCCCCTCATTGGTTACGATCTGGGCCTGGATGTCCGCCGCGGAGACAGATTGACCGATCGTTGCCGACGTTATGCTGACCAACCCGACCCCGCCAACCGTCAGCGTATAGGTCTGACCGACCTCGGTCGCGACCGCCGTCGCAAAGGCGCCCGAGGCCTGCGATGTCGTCGCCACCGCCTCCACCGCCTCGGCGCCGTTGTCGATGGTATTCGTCCCGGGCGCGAAGTCCGCGCCGGCAAAACCGCCCGGCGTCCCGCTGAATTCGTTCGTCACGACGATATCGAAGGCAACGCCGTCCGCTCGGGTGAAGATCAGGTCACCGCCTGCAACCGTGCCGGAAACATCGATGCCTGCCGCGTTCAGTGTGGCTTCGGCAGCATCGATCCCGCCCTGCACATCGGCCGCTTCAACTGTTTCTTCAGCGGCGCCGGAGGTAACGCTGTAAACCGGGATGCCATCGACCGTGAGCGCAAAGGTCTCGCCGGCGTCGCCGGAAATCGCCGGCGAGAATGTTCCGGATGCACCCGACGCATTCGGCTCCGCATTCTGTGCCTCGGTGCCGCCGGTCACCGTGGTCGTACCGGACTGGAAGTTGGCGAAGCCGCCTTCAGCGCCGTCGACGCCGGTGAAGGTATTCGTCACCTGGATCGTGAACGCCGTGCCGTCCGTGCGCGTGAAGACCAGATCACCGCCCGCGACCGTGCCGCTGATCGTGATCCCCTCGCCGTTCAGCGTCGCTTCGTTCGTATCGATCCCGCCCTGCACATCGGCCGCCTCGACCGCATCGCCGGCCGCGCTCGATGTGAACGTGAACAGCGTGGTGGTCCCGACCTGCAGCGCGAAGGTCTCGCCGCTCGCGCCCGCGTACGCGGTCGTGAACGCGCCCGAGGCGCCGGATATGCTGGGCGTGGCGACAGTTCCATTGGCGATCGTGTTCGTCCCGGTCTGGAAGTCCGCGCCGGCAAAGCCGCCCGCCGCGCCGTCGACGCCGGTGAAGGTGTTCGTCACCTGGATCGTGAACACCACCCCCTCGGTCTGCGTGAACACCAGGTCGCCGCCGGCCACCGTGCCGCTGACCTCGATATTGTTCGCGGCCAACTCGGCCACACTCAAATCAATACCGGCCTGGATGTCCGCGGCCTCGACCGTGTCGCCGATATTGTCAGACTCGAACCGGAACAGCTCGATGCCGTCGACCTCGAGCGCGAGGATCTCATCGGCCGCGCCGGCATAGGCGGTCGTGAACGTCCCCGACGCGCCCGAAGAGTTCACCACCGCATCCTCGGCCTCGGTGCCGCCGGTCACCGTATTGGTACCGGTCTGGAAGTCCGCGCCGGCAAAGCCGCCCGCCGCGCCATCGACGCCGGTGAACGTATTCGTCACCAGGATCGTGAACGGCAGGCCCTCGGTCTGCGTGAACACCAGGTCGCCGCCGGCCACCGTGCCGCTGACTTCGATGTCGACGGCCTCGAGCGCTGCGATCGACGCATCGACCCCGCCCTGCACGTCCGCCGCCGTCACATCATCCCCGATCGCGGTCGAAGTGAACGTGAACACAGGAACCCCGCCGACCTCGAGCGTGAACTCCTCGCCGCCGTCACCCGCATACGCGGTCGTGAAGGCGCCGGAAGCACCGGAGGCGTTCGGCACCGCCGGCGAGGCATTGTCGATGGTATTGATGCCGGGCTGGAAATCATCGCCTTCAAAACCGCCCGCCGCACTCGCAACCCCGCTGAACTCGTTGACGACGACGATATCGAAGTCCTCGCCGCTCGGCTGGCTGAATATGAGGTCGCCGTCGATCACCGAACCGGTATATTCGATGCCCGCGTCGAGCAGCTGGCTGGCAGCCCCGTCGAGTCCGGCCTGGATATCCGCGGCCTCGACGGTATCGCCCGCCGCCGCCGACGTGAAACTGAAGACTTCGACGCCATCGACGGTCAGTGAGAAGGTTTCGCCGGCGTCACCCGCGGTCCCGGTCGTGAAGCTGCCGGATTCGCCCGAGAAGCTCGGCTCCGCCCCGGTCTCGCCGCGCGCCGCGGCGACATCGAGCGTCGCGCGCTTGCCGAATATCGTTCCGGACGAGATCCCGCCGTCGCCGTCCAGGATGACGCTGCCGTAGCGAATCCCGCTATGGACGAAGGCACGCGGGGGACTGGCCGCGGCATCCTCGGACAGATAGCCCGAATACTCGACGACGTTATAGTTGCCCGTGAGGTCCGCATTGGCCATCTCGCTCGCCTGGCGGATGCCGATCGCGAAGGTCCGCTCGGTCGAGGTCACCGGCTCGTCGAAACCGCCGGAGAAGGTATTGATGCCGATGACCTCGCCGTCGCGCTCGCCGTCGGTCGAGGTCGATCCCCAGCCGAGCACGGTGCCGGTCTCGCTCCTGAACTGCACGAGGCCGGTGCTTTGCAGGACGTAGTAGAGACTGCTGCGCTGGTCTGCCCCGACAGACGCACTGATGGAGTAATCGGACAGATCGAGCCGCAGGCTGTTGGTGACCGCGTCCGTGTCCAGTGCGCCGTAGTCCCTCGGCTGACCATCAAAGTCATGCAGCTGGGGCGTACTGTCGAAGTTCACGGTGCCCGTCGAGCTCATCAGGGTTACGGCGCTGTCGCCCCCTCCCTCCGCGGCCAAAACCTGTTGCATCCGGACCTCGTGATAGGTCGTGGCGCCGCCGCCGTCGGCATCGAGCAGGCTGAGGCCGGGCAGGGTCTGGCCGAAACCCGCCAGACGCCAGCGCGAGGCATAGCGAATCCCCATACCGGAGATCGAGGGTGCATCGTCGACACGCACGGTGTAATCGACCGGGTAGATCAGCAGGCTGCCGCTCGCCGTCGTCGCGCCGACGCCGGCCACAGAGAATGACGGTCGACTGGTGTCAGCGACCACGAGCTGGCGCTTGTCGTTGACGACATGGACCAGCCTGTCGAGTCCGACCAGGTGTGGGTAGGCGTCCTCTACAGGCTCGTCTTCAGGATAGAGCGGCGCCACGGCGCCGAAGTCATGCAGGAACTTGCCGATCGCAACCAGTCCGGGCGAAGGCTGGTCGCGATTGCCGAAGATCATCGGGCCCTGGCCACTGTCGATCTCGACACCGCCCGGCAGGCCTTCGGCCGGGACGATCAGCGGATCGCGCAGGGCCGCAGAGAAGTCGACGATGCTGAAGTCGCCGCCACGCAGCACCGTCGCGATGCCGGGCGTCGAGAAGGTCACGAGCATGTCCTGGAAGATCGGACCCGCGGCATTGCCAATGGTCTGCACCGCATCGCTGAAAGTCTGGCCGGTGACGTCGATGTCCATCGAGGCCAGAACGCCATACAGCGCGGCGACCTCCTGGACATGATAATTGCCGAGCACCACGCTGCCGATCAGGCTGTCGAGCACCGCCTCGGTGACGACCTCGGTGGCCGGTGAGATATCGACGAGGGCACCGGTGACGATCGCGCGCATGACATCGGGTTCGCCGCTCACCCTGACCGCGTATTCACTGGACTGACCGATCGCGGGGGCACCTGTGAACGTATAGACGCCGTTTTCATTGGTGACGGCAGTATCGACGACGGAGTCGTCGCTGAGCCGCACCAGCTCGACGGTCGCGCCGGCGACCGGCGCAAGACCGGTGATATCCGCATGGACATCGCCGAGCACGAACGCGGCAATTTGCGAAAACACCCCGCCGGGCGCGACCGCGACGAATTGCTGGCTGTCACCGGCCGGCGCGATCACCGTGCCGGTGATCGTTGTCGTGGTCTGATTGACGCTGGGGATCTCGCCGTCGCCACATCCGGCCAGCGCGAGGGCGAGGATCAGAACGCAAAGGGAGGCCCGGACGACCTTTTTTGCGATCATCGGGGGTTCGCCTGCGGGTGGAGCCAGGCGATCGGACAGCATTTGGCGACAGACAGCCTCATCACCACATCCTGGATCATCCTGACACTGCGCCGGAAGGCGCATAGGTGTGACCGCTGATTATACCGCTATCTATACGTTGATTACAGGGAGCAGGCCCTTCTCTCGGAAGGACGCGATCCGGATACGAACCGTTCCTTCGGGCCACTTTGAGGACGACGATATTCATACCAAAAGTATGATCATCATAATGTCAGCGCCGGGCTGTGGCACGCTCCGCTGATAGGTGGTCGCGCATCGTCAGCGGCACTCGACAAGCCCTCGCGATCGTTGAAATTATCAGGACACATACCTCTTTTTATCGGCAATGCGAAGGCATGCGCCAATATCGGGGTGCCGGCAGGGCAGCCGCCTTTGGGCGTTCTTCCATGAAAGCATCGGGGGGCAAGCTCGCCAAGGCGCGAAATCCCTGTCGGCCTTAGCTGTCATACAGGCCTCGACGAACTTGCCAATGTAGACGGGGAATCCCGGCAAAAGTTCAGGGGAGACCGCGATTAGCCGGGCTGTCGCCGCGCTCCCGCTGAAAAAATAATACGAAACAATGCCTTGAAATCCATACCGACGCCCAGCGCGGCCGGGATCGAGAACAGCGTGATCAGTGTCGAGAACATCAGCCCCCACGACAGCGCCAGCGCCATCGGCGCGACGAAGGGGTCATGCCCGCCCCAGCCGTAGGCAGTCGGCAGCAGGCCGACGACAGTGGTGATCGTCGTCAGCAGCACGGCGCGCAGGCGGCGTTGCCCGGACTCGACGACGGCCTCGCGCCAGGGTACGCCCTGCGCGATCAGACGCTGGATGAATACCGCCATTATCAGCGACGCATTGACGACGACGCCGCACAGCGCGACGAAGCCCATCAGCGCCATGAACGACAGCGGGTGGCCGTGCAGCAGGAAGCCGACGATGATGCCGATTGCGCCGAACGGGATCGCGAGCATGACCAGCAGCGGATAGCCCAGTCGATTGAACTGGATCGCGAGGATCACGAAGATCGCGAGCAGCGCGAACGCGAAGCTGAAGATCAGCCCGGCCACCGATTCCTCAGCGCGCTCCTGCTCGCCACCGAGGTTGTAGCGTACCGGCGGTGACGCCTCGACCCGCCACTCCGCCGCGCGCTCGCGCACCAGGCTGTTGAGCTCATGCGAGGTGATGGCCTGGCGATCGACCTCGGCCGAGACGCTGACGAGGCGCTCGCCGTCCTTGTGGCGGATCGCGGTCGCGCCCGGCACTTCGACGAGGCGGCCGATGCGCTGCAGCGGCACGAGACCACCGCGGGCATTCGGGATCTCGAGCCCCATCAGCGCCCCGGGGTCCTGCTGGGCGTGTTCGGGATAGCGGATCGTCACGTCGATCTCCTCGGTGCCGCGAATCAGTGTCGACACGACGAGACCGTCGAAGGCCGCGCGGATATGACTCGCGACCGTCGCCAGGTCGACGCCGGCAAAGGCGGCGAGTTCGCGATCGAGTTCAATATGCAACTCGGGATCGCCGGGCTCGAGATCACTCTCGATCGCGTAGACACCGTCCACCTCCGACAACAGGGCCATCAGACGGCGCGCCGATTCGTCGCGAGCGCCGTTGTCGCGACCGGTGATCTCGACCTGCAACGCCCGCCCGACCGGCGGCCCCATCGACTCCATCGCGAAGCTGATCGTCATGTCCGGGAACAACGCCGGGATCTCCGCCTGTACGTGGTCCATGACCTCGAGCGCGGTGATCTCGCGTTCGGTGAACGGCACCAGGATCACACGCACGAAACCGAAGCGGTCGCCGATCTGTTTCATCTGCTCGCGCTGGTCAGCGCTGTTCTCGCCGGCGACCAGGGTCGTGGTCTCCAGCACTGCGGGGTCGATCCGCGCGCGCACCTCGCGGTCGAGCCGGAACAAGGCATCCCGGGTCTGTTCGAGCGTCGTGCCGACCGGCATGTTGACGCGCAGGTAGAACTGCGACTCGGCGCCGGGCGGGAAGAGCTGGAAGCGCATCTGCCCGCCCAGACTGAAGGCGCCTGCGAGCGCGGCAATGGTCAACAGCACGGTCAGGTAACGCCAGCGCACCGCGCCGCGCAGCAGCCAGCCATAGCCCGCGTTCAGCCAGCGGAACAGCGCGCGCTCCGGCGGGTGGGCGCGTGCACGGGCGACATCACGAATATGATTGGGGAGGATAAACAAGGCATGGAGCCACGACAGGAACAGCAGGGTCACGACGACGACCGGGATCGCGACGACAAACTTGCCGATGATCCCCTCCATGAACATCAGCGGCAGGAAGGCAACGATCGTCGTCAGCACCGTCGCGGTAACCGGCCCGGTCAATTCCCAGGTGCCGGTCGCCGCCGCTTCATCCGAAGGCAGCCCGCGTTCCATGTGCCAGGTCACGTTCTCGCCGATGATGATCGCGTTGTCCACCATCAGGCCGAGCACCATGATGAAGCCGAACATGGTCAGCAGGTTCAGCGTCACGCCCGACAGGTACAGCAGCGCGAGCCCTGAGAAGAAGACGATCGGCAGCCCCAGCGCAGTCGTGAATGCGACCGCCGGGCGCAGGAACAGCAGCAGTGTCGCCAGCACCAGCACCAGGCCGATCGCGCCATTGCTGGTCAGCACCCCGAGACGGAGCCGGGTCACGGTCGAGAAATCATCGTAGATCTCAACCGACAGCGCCTCGCCATAGCGTTCGGGCACGGTACCGAGATAGTCACGCACGCGGTCGACGAGATCGAGCAGATCGGCATGGCCGCGCTTGAGCACGATCATGTTGATCGACGGGATGCCCTGGGCGGCGACATAGCGGCGCGGCCGCTCCAGCGCCTCGCTGACCTCGGCGACATCACCGAGACGCAGCACGTCGCCCCGCTCGGTCGCGCGAATCACGAGGTTCGCGGCATCCTCGGCCGAGGTGAATTCGCCGGTGATGCGCAGGATGCTCTGCCCTTCCGGAGATTGCAGGCGCCCGCCGGGCGCGGTGACGTTCCAGCCCTGCACCAGGCGCGCCAGATCGCCGATCGCGACGCGATGACGGCGCATGCGCTCCGGATCGGGCACGATGCGGATCTCCTCCTTGTGCTCACCCTGGATCAGCACGCGGGCGACGCCCGGGATTGCCAGCACATCATTCTCGATCAGGTCGCCGAGCCGCTTCAGCGACAGCGCATCCATATCACCGAACACCGAGAACGACAGCACCGGCGTCTGCTCCGATTTGACTTCGGTGATCAGCGGGTCCGACGGCAGGTCGACGGGGAGGTCGGCGCGATCGATCGCCTGCTGCACCTCGGCGACCAGGCGAGCGCGATCCTCGTAAGCGGGATCGATCTCGATCAGCATCTGCATCGTGCCCTGATACGCAGTCGAACGCACCGAGCGGATGCCGTCGACGCCCTTGAGTTCGCGCTCGATCGGGATCACCAGGCGTGACTCGACGTCGCGCGGCGAGGCGCCGAGATAGACCGCATTGATGACGACGACGTCGAAATTGACGCTCGGGAATGCCTCGCGCTGGATATTCAGCGCGGCATAGATGCCGCCGAACAGCAGCATCAGCGAGGCCAGGTTCACCACCAGCCCGCGGCGGATGAAGAATTCGATCAGGGCCTTCACGAACCGTCCCCGCGCGTCGCCTCGAGGTCTATACCCATCTCCCCGAACAGTGTCCCCCGCGACCACGAGAACTGGCAATCGGCCAGCCACAACGCCAGCGCCTGCAATTCGGCCTCGAGCTCGGCAACCATCAGCTCGCCCTCGAACTGGATCACCGTCGCAGTATCCGAGCGGCCGTCACGATAGCGCGCCATCTCGGCCTCGAACTTGCGGCCCTCGGCAACGGCGCGCTGGCGCAGCAGGCGCAGGGTCTCGGCGCCGGTTGCGATCGTCGCCTGGACACGGGCGAGCTCATCGCGCACCTGCTCGACGGCACGCGCAGACTCCGCCCGCAGGCGCAACGACTCGAGCTCTGAACGCAAGACGCCGGCCTTCGCGGCGCGCCGGCCAAGGCTGTCGCTCAGTTCCACCGCAATTCCGGCAAAGCGGTCATTGAAGTCGACGCTCGCGGCATCGAGTGGACGGCGATCGAGCGCAAACACCCCCAGCTCGGCGACGAGGTCGAGCCGGGGTCTGCCGGCGTCACGCGCCACGCGCAGACGCGCCTCCTCGGCCTCGAGCCGGTGTTCGATCAGTCGGAACTCGGGCCGCAGTGTGCGGGCACGTTCGACGGCCTCCTCGATCGACGGCGTGCCCGGCGGCGGCAGCCCGCGTACCGGCCTGAGTTCGAGCGGCGCCTCCGGCGCGCGCAGCATCAGGCGATTCAGCTCGACGCGACTCGCATGCTTCTGCGCCCGCGCCCGTTGCAGTTCGAGCCGGCGCAACGCGAGCAACGCCTCCATCTGGATACGCTCGGCGGACTCGACCAGTCCGAAATCCTCACGGAAGCGCAGGTATTCAACCAGCCGTTCGGCGCGCTCGACGCCGATGCCGGCTAGCCGGATACCGACGTCATCGGCAAGCAACCGGAACGAGGCCGTCAGTGCCTGTAGCGCGAGTCCGCGGGCTACGATCAGGCGCTGGATGCGCAAGGCATCGCGCTCGGCGCCGGCGGCCGTCAGCGCATCACGGACCTCGGGCCGCCCCTCACCGCGCAGCAGCGGATGGCGATAACTGACGCTGAGGCCACCGCGATAGGCCGGGTTGATCAGTGCCAGCTGGTTCGCGAATGGCGAGGTGAAGCGCTGGCGCGTGCGCGCATATTCCGCGGTCGTGCTCAATGTGCCGCCGCCGGCGAAGGGCTGGGTCAGCGTACCGCTGATCGTGCCGGTCAGTGTCTCCGCCGGCTGGAAGTCGCTGAAGACCGGCGTACGGTCATCGCTGATCGCGACGCGCGCGGTGAGCTGCGGATCGAGTCCGGCGTCGAGGCGCAGGAGCTCGGTCCCGGCGATCACTGCGTCGAGGCGGGCGAGTTCAAGGTCAGGATGGCGGCTGAGGACCTCGCGGACCACCTCGTCGAGGGCATGCGCGTTATCCTTCGCATCGTCGGCAAACACCGGCGCCTGCCAGGCCATCACGCACGCCGCGATGACGGCGACGACAGGATTACGGTACATCGAGACGGCGGCCTCCCGGAAACGAACAGTGCGAGGATAAAGGATAACGCGTGCGGATGCGATCAGTCGCGCCCCAGCCCGCTACCGAAAAATCGGTTCAGCCACAGATCGACCCGACCCCACCAGGATTCCGCGACACGCGACCACCACGGCCGCCGGCGCCAGTCCTCGGGACGGATCTCCACGCACTCGGCAAAGTCGTCGCCGAACATCGCAGCGGTGCGATCGGCGAAGCCGGCGTCCTCGATCTCCTGGTTGGCCTCGAGATTCCAGCGCAGGTTCCAGCGGTCGAAGTTGCATGAGCCGACCGTCACCCAGTCATCGCAGAGGACGATCTTGTGATGCAGCACCCGCGGCTGATATTCGAAGATGCGCACCCCGTTCTCGAGCAGGCGCGCGTAGAATCGATGGCCTGCGTGACGCACGGATGGATGGTCGGTGCTCGGCCCCGCGAGCAGGAGCCGCACGTCGACGCCGCGACTCGCTGCCCGCCGCAGCGCGCGTCGGATGCGCCAGGACGGGATGAAATACGCGGTTGAGAACCAGACCCGGCGGCGCGCGGCGTCAACCTCGCGCAGCAGAGATCGCTTGATCTCCTGGGTCGCCGGGCCGCGAATCAAGGTCAAGCGGCCGGACAGGCCGGGCGCCACGACGGGACTCACGGCGGCCGCGGTGACCGGATCCGGGGTTTCACGCTGAACGCCGTGACGCTGCCACAGCGCGCAGAACTCCGCCTGCCAGTCCGCGACCACGGGGCCCTCGATTCGCACCATGGTCTCGCGCCAGGTGGGGAGGTGCGGATCCGGCGAGTCGAAGGCATCGGTGATACCGGCGCCGCCGGTAAAAGCGACCTCGCCGTCGACGAGCAGCAGTTTGCGATGGTCACGGGCAAGATTGTCGAAGAGCTTCTCCAGCCGGAACGGATTGTAGAACGCCAGCCGTATCCCGGCATCCCGCAGCCGCTCACGGTCTGCGCGCGACAGCCGCAGCGCGCCGAAATCGTCGAGCAGCATGCGCACCCCGACACCGCGGCCGGCCGCGGCGGACAGCGCCTCGATGAAGCGATCGGCCAGTGCACCGGATTCGACCAGGTACATCTCGAGGAATACATAACGGCGGGCGGACCTGATCGCCGCGAGCATCGGCGGGATGAACGCGGGACCGTCGACGAGCAATTCGAAGCGATTACCCGCCCGCCAGGGATACCGGTACTTGCGCGGTGGCGCTCGGGACATTCCTGGCTCCGTTGTGGAATTCAAGGCGGGCGGGCCGCAGGGTCGATTATAGCGCGCCGATACCCGCGGCTCAGGGCGGTCGTTTATCTCCCGATACAAGTCATAGTATGCTGTGCCCGGAATCGCAGGGCGATCATTGCGGGAGGTTGCAGAATCATGACGTTCAGACTCGCCGGATGGCCGATGTCGCTGCTCGCCGGCGCTGTGTTCACGCTGGCGATGCCGGCAAGCGCCCCTGCCTCCGGCTTCGCCGAATGCGTCGCCGGGCTGCAGGCCCGCGCACTCGACCAGGGCATCTCGCGCACCGTCGTCGACGAGGTGCTCGGTCGGGTCAGCCATATCGATCGCGTCATCGAGCTCGATCGCGCCCAGCCCGAGTTCACGACGACGTTTGCCGACTATTTCAACCGCCGCGTCACCGGCCAGCGCATCGAACAGGGCCAGGCCCTGATTGCACAGCATCGCGCGCTGTTCGACCGCGTGCAGCGCGAGACCGGCGTACCGGCGCATGTGTTGGTGTCGTTCTGGGGCATGGAGACCAACTTCGGCCGCAACTTCGGCAATATGCCGGTGCCGGATTCGCTGGCGACACTGGCCTGCGACCCGCGTCGCAGCGAGTACTTCACCGGCGAGCTGATCGACGCGCTGCGCATCATCGATGCCGGCGACATCAGCGCCGACCGCATGCAGGGCTCGTGGGCCGGGGCGATGGGACATGTGCAGTTCATGCCCTCGGTGTTCCTTCGCTATGCAGTCGACGGCGACGGCGACGGCAGGCGCGACCTGTGGAGCAGCATCCCGGACGCGATGGCCTCGGCCGGCAACTTCCTGCGCGGGATCGGCTGGAAGGCCGAGCAGCGCTGGGGCCGCGAGGTCACGCTGCCGAAGGATTTTTCGTATGAGCTGGCCGGCCGCGGCCAGCGCCAGTCACTGACGGAATGGCAACGGCTCGGCGTGCGCACGGCCTTCGGCGAGGACCTCCCCGCGGAGGACATCGAGGCCGCGCTGCTGGTGCCGGCCGGTCACGCCGGGCCGGCGTTCCTGGTCTACGACAACTTCAACGTGATCATGCGCTGGAACCGTTCGGAATTCTTCGCGCTGTCGGTCGGACATCTCGCCGACCGCATCGCCGGCGCGCCGGCCCTGCGCCGCCCGCCGCCCGAGGACGCGCCGCGGCTGTCGCGCGAGGAAGTCAGGCAGATCCAGCGCGACCTGGACCGCCTCGGCTTCGAGCCCGGTCCGTCCGACGGCATCCTCGGCCCGTCGACGCGGCGCGCGTTGAGCCGGTTCCAGCACTCGGCGGACATGGTCGCGGACGGACATCCGGGCCGGGAGGTCATCGAGGCCCTGAGGATTGCCGGCGCAAGCGACTGAGGAGGTCCCGTGAACGATCGCAGTGATTCACGTCTGCGCACCATCATCGAGACCGCTGTCGACGGCGTCATCCTCATCGACGCCGGCGGATCGATCCTCGAGTTCAACCCCGCCTGCGAAAAACTCTTCGGCTACCGCGTGGACGAGGTCCTCGGCCGAAACGTCAAGATGCTGATGCCGGCGCCCTACCGCGAAGAACACGACACCTACCTGTCAAACTACCGGACCAGCGGCGAGCGCAAGATCATCGGCATCGGCCGCGAAGTGCTCGGCCGGCGCAAGGATGGCACCACCTTTCCGATGCATCTGTCGGTCGGCGAGGCGGTCCAGCACGGCGAATCGATCTTCGTCGGCATCGTCCATGACCTCAGCGAGCAGAAGCACACCGAGGAAAAACTGGTCCAGGCCCAGAAGATGGAGGCCGTCGGCCAGCTCTCCGGCGGCATCGCCCACGACTTCAACAACCTGCTGACGGTGATCATCGGCAATGCCGAAACCCTGCAGGACAAGCTCAAGGCCAGGCCGGACCTCGGCAAGCTGTGCGAGACCATCGTATTTGCCGGCGAGCGCGGCGCGGAGCTTGTGCGCCGGTTGCTTGCGTTCAGCCGGCGCCAGGTGCTGCAACCCGCGGAGCTCGATTGCAACGAGCTGGCCGGACGCATGCATCAGCTACTGAGCCGCACCCTGCGCGAGGACATCGACATCCGTACCGTACTCGCCGAACAACTGCCGCCGGTCAAGGTCGACCAGGCGCAGCTGGAATCCGCCGTGCTCAACCTGGCGCTGAATGCCCAGGACGCGATGCCCCGGGGAGGCTGCCTCGTCCTCTCCACCGCGCTCGCGGCGCTCGACGAGCAGTACCGCACGCAGAATCCCGAGGTGCCCCCCGGTGAGTACGTCATGGTCGCCGTCACCGACGACGGCACCGGCATGACGCCCGAAGTGCTCCGGCGGGTGTTCGAGCCGTTCTTCACCACCAAGGAGGTCGGCAAGGGCAGCGGCCTCGGCCTCAGCATGGTCTACGGCTTCATCAAGCAATCCAGCGGACATGTCTCGATCTACAGCGAACCCGGGCTGGGCACGACGGTCAGGTTGTACATGCCGTCGGCGTCCGCCACGCCGTACCAGATCAGGTCCGCCACTGACAGGCGCAAGCGTCCGTCGGGCGGTAGCGAGACCGTGCTGGTCGTCGAGGACGATCCCTTCGTCCGCGGCTA
This sequence comes from uncultured Chromatiales bacterium, assembly GCA_964384095.1. Classification (GTDB taxonomy): domain Bacteria; phylum Pseudomonadota; class Gammaproteobacteria; order SZUA-140; family SZUA-140; genus JAITWN01. Next base: position 410 of record CAYLKC010000032.1, on the reverse strand, counting down.
CGCGGTCGCCACCATCGAGGAACTCGGCTACCGGGTGATCGTCGCGGAAAACGGTATCGAGGCGCTGGCCCGCCTCGAACAGGAAACGCCCGATCTGCTGTTCACCGATATCGTCATGCCCGGCGGCATCAACGGCTGGCAACTGACGGAACAGGCGAAGCAAATGCGCCCGGGGCTCAAGGTCCTGCTGACCTCGGGATACCCGCTGGAGACCCTGACGATTCGGGGGCTGGTGTCGGAAGGTGCACGGCTGCTGAACAAGCCCTACCGCAAGACCGAGCTCGCCGCACATTTGCGCGGGGCGCTGGAGGACGGAGACCCGGCCTGAATGCCGCACGCGTCCGGATGACTATGATGGGCCCGCCAGGACTCGAACCTGGGACCAAGGGATTATGAGTCCCCTGCTCTAA
>CAYLKC010000031.1:0-21229 GCA_964384095.1 uncultured Chromatiales bacterium | reverse complement strand
ACGCGAGGCCGACCGCCTCGGCTTCCCGCTGCCGCAGGCCACGCTCGAGCCCGGCCGTTCGATCGTCGGGCGGGCCGCCGTGGCGCTGTACACCGTGGGCGCACGCAAGGAGATCCCCGGCGTCAGCACGGTGAACCTGCTCAAGGAGTCGCTGAATGCGATTCGTCGCCACCGCGGCGAGTCCGAGCTCGACGCGATGGACTTCCTGACCATGGTCAAGCAGAAGATCAAGCTCGTGGACATGAAGGAAGAGTTTCTCTATCGCTCGGTCAACGAGGCCTTCTCCGGAGGCGAAAAGAAGCGCAGCGAGATCCTGCAGATGGCGGTACTCGAGCCGCGCCTCGCGATTCTCGACGAGACCGATTCCGGCCTCGACGTCGACGCGATGAAGCTGCTGGCGAACGGCATCAACAGCCTGATCAGTCCGGAACGTGCGATCGTCGTCATCACCCATTACCAGCGCCTGCTCGAGTACATCAAGCCCGACCATGTCCATGTGCTGTCAGGCGGCGTCATCGTCAAGTCCGGCGGACATGAGCTGTCGCTCGAGATAGAGCGGGACGGATTCTCGGGCTATGTCAGCGAAGGTGGCGATGCGGGACGGAAGAAGTCGTCCGGTCTCGCCGCCGGTTCCGCCTGAGCGGGAGGCGCGCGTGCCGTCGACCGTGGAAACCTCCATCGAAGAATATCGCGGCCTGAAGGAGCGGCTGCCGGGGCATGAGCTGCCCTGGCTGGCAGGGCTGCGCGACGCAGCGGCACAGCGCTTCGCCGAGCGCGGCTGGCCGACGTCGCGCGACGAGGCGTGGAAATACACCAACATCGCGCCGGTCGTCCGCAAGGGTTACGCGCCGATCGCCGAGGCCGACGTCGCCGCGGAGATCGATGCGACGCCGTGGTTGCTGCCGGGGCTCGATGGGATTCGCCTGGTCTTCGTCGACGGCCATCATGTCCCCGGTCTGTCTTCCGTCGCGGGCTTGCCGGACGGGGTCATCGTCACCAGCCTGAAGGCCGGGTTACGCGATGCGCCGGGCGAGATCGAGCGGTGGCTGGCCGACGCGCCCGCTGCCGCGGATGCGTTCGCCGATCTCAATACCGCATTCATGACCGACGGTGCCGTCGTGCGCGTGCCGGCAGGCGCCACGCTCGATCGCCCGATTCACCTGCTGTACATCGCCCGCGAGTCATCGCGTCCCTGCGCTGCATTTGTGCGCGACCTGGTGCTGGTCGGCGCGGGCGCCCGTGCGACCGTCATCCAGCATCACGTCAGCGTCGATGGCGCGCAGTCACTGATCAATGGCCTGACGCGCTGTGTGCTCGATGACGGCGCTGCGCTCGAGCACTATCGGCTCAACGAGCAGGGTGACGGTCTCTATCATTTCTCAGCGGTCCAGCTGCGTCAGGGCCGCGACAGCCGATACGTCTCGCATGACCTCCAGCTCGGCGCGCGGCTGGCGCGCGGTGAGCTGCTGGCGGAGCTTGCCGGCGAAGGCTGCGAGTGTACGCTGAACGGCTTTTATCTCGGTCGCGGTCGCCGTCATATCGACAACTACACACGGGTCGAGCACCAGGTCCCCCATTGCAGCAGCCGCCAGCTCTACAAGGGCGTGCTCAGCGATAACGCGCGCGGCATCTTCAACGGCCATCTGATCGTGTGCAAGGACGCGCAGAAGACCGACGCGCAGCAGATGAATCGCAATCTGTTGCTGTCGGAGCAGGCCGAGGCCGATACCCGCCCGCAGCTCGAGATCTACGCCGACGACGTCAAGTGCAGTCACGGCGCCACCGTTGGCCAGATCGATGCCGATGCGCTGTTCTACCTGCGCGCGCGCGGTCTTGATGATGTGGTCGCGCGCAGGCTGCTGATTGGCGCCTTCGCCGGCGAGATCACCGGACAGCTGACACCCGCACCGCTGCGTCTGCATGTCGAGCGGTTGGTCGCGGCACAGATGTCGGAGTGAGCGGATGACGATGAATCCGAAGCCACGCGAAGACGCCATCGCCGCCGCCCCTGCCCTCGATGTTGCGGCGGTGCGCGGTGATTTCCCGGTGCTGGACCAGCAGGTCTACGGCCATCCGCTGGTCTACCTCGACAATGCCGCCTCGTCCCACAAGCCCGGGCCGGTGCTCGACGTCATCGAACACTATTATGGCGTCGATTATTCAAACGTCCATCGCGGCCTGCATTACCTGAGCGAGCGCGCCAGCCAGGCCTTCGAGGATGCCCGCGGCAAGGTCGCCCGTTTCATCAATGCGCGCCTGGAGCGGGAGATTGTATTCGTGCGCGGCACGACCGAGGCAATCAATCTGGTTGCGCAGACCTTTGGCCGGACCCGGATTGCCGCCGGTGACGAGATCCTGATTACCGCGCTCGAGCATCACTCGAATATCGTGCCGTGGCAACTCCTGTGCGCGCAGACCGGTGCTGTCTTGCGGGTCGCGCCGGTCAACGAGGCCGGCGAGGTCGATCTCGATGCCTTTGCCCGCCTGCTGTCGCCGCGTACCCGGCTGCTGGCGGTGACCCATACCTCGAATGCGCTCGGCACCATCAATCCGCTGCCGGAGATGATCCGGCTCGCGCGCGAGGCCGGCGCCCATGTCCTGGTTGATGGCGCGCAGGCCGTGCCGCATTCGCGCATCGACGTCCAGGCGCTGGACTGCGATTTTCTCGCATTTTCGAGCCACAAGCTCTATGGCCCGACCGGCATCGGCGTACTCTACGGCAAGGCCGACCTGCTCGAGGCGATGCCGCCATGGCAGGGCGGCGGTGAGATGATCGAGGAAGTCACCTTCGAAGGCTCGACCTGGGCAGCGGTGCCGCACAAGTTCGAGGCCGGAACCCCGCATATCGTCGGCGCAATCGGTCTCGGCGCCGCGATCGACTACATCGAGTCGGTCGGACTCGATGCGATCGCGCATCACGAACACGCCCTGCTCGAGCGGGCGACGGCGCTGCTCGGCGAACTGCCGGGCCTGCGCATCATCGGCACTGCCGCCCGCAAGTCCGCGATCGTGTCCTTCGTCATCGATGACATCCACCCGCATGACATCGGCACGATACTCGATCGCCAGGGCATCGCGGTGCGGGCCGGGCATCACTGCGCAATGCCACTGATGACGCGTTACGGGCTGAGTGGCACCGCCCGTGCCTCGTTCGCGATGTATAATACGCTCGACGACGCCGAGCGCCTCGCGGCCGGCGTGCGCAAGGTCATGGAGATGTTCAGGCGATGAGCGACCTCAAGGACCTCTACCAGGAGGTCATATTCGATCATAATCGCAATCCCCGTCACTTCGGCAAGGTCGAGGACGCAAATCGTTGCGTCAAGGGCTTCAATCCGTTGTGCGGCGACCGCATGACCCTGTACATGAAGGTCGATGACAGCGGCCGTATCGCCGACCTCAGCTTCGAAGGGTCGGGCTGCGCGATTTCGGTCGCCTCCGCATCGATGATGACCGATATGCTGGTCGGCAAGACTGTCGATGAGGCCGAGGCCCTGTTCCAGAAGTTTCACGGCATGATGATGAGTGAGGACGACGGCGACGAGCAGCTCGGCAAGTTGCAGGCGCTGTCGGGCGTCAAGGGATTTCCGTCGCGCATCAAGTGCGCGACACTGGCCTGGCATGCCTTGCAGGCAGCCCTGAAAGACCAGGACAAGATGGTATCGACGGAGTAGACCGGTGACCGGCATACTCAAGGACATCAAGGTCAAGGCAGGGTCGTTGTTCCGTACGCGCGAGGAAGCCGAGGCCAGCCGGGTGCCGGACCCCCATGTCCGGCGTGATGGCGACGATGAGGCGCTGGCCCGGGGCAGTCTCCATGATCGGGCGATCGCAGCGCTCAGGACGGTCTACGATCCGGAGATTCCGGTCAACATCTATGACCTCGGTCTGATCTATCACATCGAGGCCAATGAGGATGAAGGCGTCGTCTATGTCGAGATGACGCTGACCGCGCCCGGTTGTCCGGTCGCGCAGAGCTTTCCCGGTATCGTCGAAGGCCGGCTGCGCGAGATCGACGGCGTCGAGGAGGCGACCGTCAAGCTGGTATGGGACCCGCCGTGGACCAAGGACCGCATGACGGACGCAGTGAAGCTGCAGCTGGGGATGCTGTGAGCGGCTGGGTCCCCCTGGCAAGGGCGGAAGACATCCCGCCGGGCCAGTGTCGCGCCTTTGACATCGACGACCGCATGATCGCGATCGTCAATCTCGATGGCGAGTACTTCGCGATCGACAACATCTGCACCCATGGCTACGCCGAACTGTCAGAGGGCAAGATCGTCGGTGATGAGATCCAGTGCCCGCTGCACGGCGCCCGCTTCAGCATCCGCACAGGCGCAGTGACCGCTCCGCCTGCCTACGAGCCGCTGAACACCTACCCGGTAAGACTTGCCGGTGATACGATCGAGGTCGACGTCGGCTAGTTCGAGCGGCCATGCCGGCGGAGTTCGGGACAGAGAGGACGTCATGATCGGCACAATGATCGACAGGGTATTGATATGCATGTTGTTGCCGGCCCTCATGACGATCGCGCCGGCTGCTGCGGGTGCCGCAGACTTCGATGACCATCGTGCCGAAGCTGCTGCCGCCAGCAGGTTACTGATGGAGGATCTCGCTGCGGAGCTGATGCGTGCCATGCAGAGCGGCGGCCCCGCCGCGGCTATCGATGTGTGTACCGAGGTTGCGCCGGAGATCGCGGGCCGGTTGTCACGTGAGTACGGCTGGAAGGTGACCCGGGTGGGTACGCGCGTCCGCAATCCCCTGCTGGGCATGCCCGATGCCTGGGAACAGAAGGTGCTCGACCGGTTCAGGTCGCAGGCCGCGGCCGGCGAGTCCCTCGCAGGCGCCGAGCATGCTGAGGTCGTAGAGGAACCTGCCGGCCGGTACTTTCGCTATATGCGGGCGATCGAGACCAGACAGCCCTGTCTGGCCTGTCACGGTCCCGAGGACGGCATATCCTCCGAGGTCATGCAGGTGCTTGCCGAACGTTACCCGCATGACGAGGCGCGCGGTTACCTGGCAGGCGAATTGCGCGGTGCGGTCAGCATCAAGCGGCGACTCAAAGACTGATCTTCTCCCCGGGTTCGGGGATGTGCGCCTTCCACCCGAGCGTCCCTGACAGATGTTCCTGGAGGGCGCGCGACTTTTCCTCCTCGCCATGCACCAGATAGAGGCGCGGGCGGACCTTGTCGAACCCGCTCAGCCACTCCGTCAGCTGGCCCTGGCCGGCGTGGGCGGAGAAGCCGCCGAGCGTGTGGATCTTCGCCTTGACAGCGATCTCGCTGCCGAGCAGGTGGATCGATTGCGCGCCATCGACCAGGGCGCGCCCCGGCGTGCCGCCGGCCTGGAAGCCGACGATGACGACGTGGGCATCGGACCGCCACAAGTTGTGCTTCAGGTGATGGACGATGCGTCCGCCGGTGCACATGCCGCTGCCGGCAATGATCACCGCGCCGCCGGTGATCTGGTTGATCGCCATCGATTCTTCGGGCGTGCGTGACAGCTTCAGCACCGGCAGCCACTCATGCAGGTTGCGGGCATCGACCTTGCGCAGTTCCGCTTTCTCGTCGGCGCTGATCAGATCCATGTGGCGGTGATGGATCTCGGTCGCCGCGATGGCCATCGGGCTGTCGAGGAATACCGCGCGCTGCGGCAACCTGCCTTCCTGGTAAAAGCGACCGAGCAGGTACAGCAATTCCTGCGCGCGGCCGACCGCAAACGACGGGATCAGGACATTGCCCCGGCTCGCGAAGGCCTCTTCGAGCACCTGTGCGAACTCCTCGACGGTCTCGTCGAGGGGGCGATGGTCGCGATCACCGTAGGTCGACTCCATCAGCAGCACGTCGGCGGCGTCGAGCCTCGCGGGGCGGCTCATCAGATATGAATGCTCATTGCCGAGGTCACCCGAGAACACCAGCCTGGCAGTGTGATGAGGTTCGGTGATCTTCACCTCGACGATCGCGGCGCCGAGGATGTGTCCGGCGTCGTGATAACGGAATTCGACGGACTGGGAGAGACGCAACGTTTCGCCATATTCGACCGTTTCGCATCGCGCGAGCAGTGCCTCGACATCCTCAACCGTGTACAGTGGTTCGATGGCATTGCGGGCGGCACGGCGGCGCTGGCGGTTTTCCCGGTCGACGTCGCGCTGTTCGAGGTATGCGGCGTCCTTCAGCATCAGGTCGAGCAGGTCCCGCGTCGCCGGCGTCGTGAATACCGTCCCGCGAAAGCCCTCGCGCACCAGTTTCGGCAGCAGGCCGGAATGGTCGAGGTGCGCGTGGGACAATATTACCGCATCGATCGAGTCCGGCCGGAACGGGAACGGGCGGCGGTTCTGGTCTTCGGTGCGCGAGTCCCCCTGGAACATGCCGCAATCAAGCAGGATATTCTCGCTGGCAGTCTGCAACAGATAGCATGAGCCGGTGACCTGTCGCGTCGCGCCGAGAAATTTAAGGCTGGCCATATGTCCCCTCCCTTCGAAGGTTTCCATGATACTGTCTCGCCGCGGCATGTGCACGGATCGCCGGTACTTGCTAGACTGGAGCGAGCGCCATGACCGCTCGGTCATGTGTCGCCGACAACGCACAGGCGTGTCGTCGAACATTCACCATAGAGGGAGCATGAGGAAATGAGCAGAACGAGAGCCGGTGTGATTGCGATCCTGTTCGCCGCGAGCACCACCGCGGCACAGGCGCAGGATGAGGAGATGCCGGTCGGCAGCTGGGCAGCCGAGGTCGCGCTCGGGCTCATCGTGACGTCCGGCAATACCGAGACCGAGAGTCTCAGCGGCAACGCGCAGCTGGTGCACGAGCGTGAGTACTGGCGACATACCGGGAAGCTCGAGGCCTTCAAGAGTTCACAGGAGGACCCGAATACCGGAGAGGACCAGACCACGGCGGATCGCTGGCTCGCCTCGGCCAAGAGTGACTACAAGATCGGCGGCGGCCCCAATTACCTGTTTGCGATGGTGACCTACGAGGACGATCGCTTCAGCGGCTACGACTACCAGGCCAGCGAGGTCGTCGGTTACGGCCGCAACATCATCCAGCGCCCGGACATGAAGCTCGATGCCGAGGTCGGCGTCGGTGCCCGGCAACGCAAGGAGGAAGTGAGTGGCGAAAGCGTGAACGATGCGATCGCCCGCTTCGGCGGCAAGTTCGAATGGAATTTCACCGCGTCCGCGACCTTCGCCCAGGAGCTGAACGTCGAGACCGGCGAGGAGGCGACGATCACGACCTCGCTGACCTCGCTGTCGAGCCAGCTGGTCGGCAATCTCGCGGCCAAGCTCGCGTTCCGCGTCAAGAACGTATCCGACGTGCCTGCGGGCGTCGACAAGACCGACACCGAGACCACCGCGAATCTCGTCTACAAGTTCTGAAGCAGGGAATGGCGTACGCCGGAAGGGCCTGATTATACCAGATTTTCCCTGTCCGCATAAGCTGTGACCCGGCGCCAGATCCGGTTATATATGAATCCTGTCGTCCATGCTGCTGCAGCGGTCGCAACGGCCGATACAGTCAGTGTGGACGGCGGATTCGTATCCCGTATCGAGGAGGCACCGGATGCGCGATCAACAGGCTTCTGCCCGGGTCATCGCCAGCGCTGACCTGCGCGAATACTTCCATGAGTCGGTCGGCGATGCCCTCAGCAAACAGGGCGTCGGCGCAACCGTCGAGACCGTCTATTACCTCGTCAACCTGCTGACCCTGTTCCAGCGCAGCGAGCGCCTCTTCGACGTCAGCGATAATCGCCGGGAGATCCGCCCGCTGGCGATGCTCTACGCCGACGCGCTCGAAGGCCGCAGCGCCGAGGAGCGTAACCGCATCATGCAGCGCATGGGCGATGTCGCATTGTTCGTTTCCGGGGTGCTGTCCGAGAGCCTCTCGCGCAAGCTTGTCGACGTCGACTATTACATCGCGATGGGCAGCAATGCCTATGGCTACCTGTCCGGATCGATGCGCGGGACCAGCCGCGGCGAGACCTTCTGCCTGATCTTCGAGGAACTGTCGGAGAACTTCACCCGCTTCGCCGATGTGCTGTCCGAGGTCGGCGAGAATGCCGCGATCGGCAACGACGTCGACATCCTGCGCCAGTATGAGCTATGGCTCAGGACCGGCAGTCGGCGCGCCCGCGAGCGCCTGCGCAGGCTCGGCATCGAGCCGGGCGCAGCGACGCCGCCCCGCAACGATCACTGAAGCATCATCGACAATGACGGCTGCCACCGCTCTGGGCAAACTTCAGCGTTGCCTCGAGCGCATCTATGAGGTCAGCGGCGGCCTCGATATCGAGCGATTTCTGATCACCGATCCCGATCTCGCCCGCCGGCTGGACTGCTCGCCCGGCGCGCGGGAAACCGGCGAGAAGTTGCTGGTGCGCGAGCGCGGTAATGACCTCGACATCGCGCTCTATCTCGATGCGAGGGTCATGGAGGTGCTGCGCGACAACGACCCGGTGCGATCGCTGAACGATGGCAATCTCGCCGAGTTCTGGACCGCCCTCGAGGGTGTCAGCCATTTCCTCTATCTGGTGTGGAACGCCCGTCACGGGCGCGGCGTCAGCCGCTTCGAGCTGGAGCTGCAGGCGGAGGTCGACAAGTTCGCGGCCGCAACGCTGCTGCTCGGGCGCCAGCGCGCATTGCGAATCCCGCGCGAACTCCATGAGCGCCTGTTCGCGAACCCGATATTCGAAGCAGGGATGGCTGCCGGCGAGGAGCGTCGCTATTTCCTCGCCAACCGCTATGCCGGGCAGTACTGCGAGCGCCTGCATCGTGAATGCCTGCAGGACAGGCGCATCAGCATGGTCAGGGAACTGCGACGCTTCTACCGACTGACCCACCGCCACAAGCTTCGACACATCTCGAAAGCATCCGCAAATGACTGAGCAATCTCAGGCGCCGGCGGACGACAGCAGCGCCTTGCGCAACAGCCATTCGGCATCCGACGCATGTGGTTCGAACCAGCGTATCTCCCCGCCGATCGAGGCCGCGACCGGCACGCCGTCGCGATAGAGGATGCGGTTGGCCGTGATCGCCGCGACACGCGCACCTGGGGTGACAATGCCGGTCAGATTGAGCGGATCGGCGCCGCTGATGCCGGTCAGCGTCCCGCTGTCATCGCGCCGGGCCTCCCGCAGGGCGCCGACCGCCTCGGGCAGCGCGAATTGCTCGCCGCTGAAGCTGTTGATGAAGCGTCCGCCGCGCAATTCCCCGCGCGCCTCGAGGCGACGCCAGGCCCGGACCAGGTCGCGCCAGGGCGGCAGCCCGGTTTCGCGTGCGAGCAGCGCGCGAAACACGACGCCATAGCGGCGGAGCAGGACGCGCGCGACATGGAGCACTGTTTCTTCATCGGCGTCCGTGTCATTCTGCGAACGCGGCGCGCCGGCCAACCAGACCCAGCGACCGCTGTCGGCGATGCCGGGTGCCATGACGCGTCGCCTGCGGCGCGCCCCCGAGAAGCCGGGCCGCTGCTGCTGCGGCGCAAGAAGCGCGCGCAGGCCGCAGAAGCTGTCGGCGCTGGCGAGGCCGGCCGCGACCAGCTCGGCGAGCGCGGTCTCGATGCGGGTATGCAGTAATCCGCTCGCATCCTTCAGTTCATCGAAAAAGGCGGCCGGATGGCGCTCGAACACCGCGCGGAGTGTGCGCGCGTCGGCGGACAGGTGCTCTGCGCCGGATACAGGCGCCTGTTGCAATCGGCGCCAGTGACGCAGTTGCGCGCGCGGCACGAACGTGATCGGCGTGCTGCGCAGCGGGGAACGCGCAGGGGCGCCGCCCGCGTCCGCGCGCCGCGGCACCGGTCGCAGCCATGCGAAGCGACCCGATGCGCACAGGCGGTCGAGGTCTTCCGGATAGCAGTCGCGGGCGCGCGCGGCGAGGATCTGCGCCTCCCATGCGCCGGCCGGCGCGGCGAAGCCCTCGAGCTGTTCTAGCGCGCGCGCCAGCGCATCGATGCCTTCGCCCGGTTCGTCGACCTGATGCCAACGGAACAGGAAGCGCATGAATGCCGCCGGCGGGACCGGCTCGATCTCGCTGCGCAGGCGCTTCAGCGTCTGGCGATGGATGCGGGCGAGCAGCCGGCGCTCGCACCATTCGGCGCCGTGGCCGGTTGCGGTGAAGTCGCCGCGAATCACAAAGCCCTCCGCCTCGAGCCCGAGCAGCGCGCCCTCGATCATCGCGGGCGGCAGCCCGGTCTGGATCGCGAGCGTCTCGGCAGTCACCGGGCCGAGCGCCTCGAGGCGACTGCGCAGCAGCGAGGCGAGCGCCTGCGCGGCATCGACATCGGGTCGCGTCACGACATCGATTGCGCGAATATCCGGTTCCGCCGCGGCGTCCGGGAACAAGGCGCGGGCCTCGCTCAGTCGTTCGGCGGCGACATGGAAGACCCGTCCATCGCAGTGCAGGCGCGTCGCGCGCCGCTCGCGCACGAGCGCGTCGAACAGCGCGGGCCAGCCGGCGCCGCACATGATTTCATCGCCGGTCAGAAAACCGGTCAGCACCAGCGCGTCATGGAGTTCGTCCGGCGTCGCTGCCTCGGGCCAGACCTCGGTACGTACCCGCGCAATCGCCTCCGGGTCGAGGCGGCCGAGATCGGCGGCGTCCTCGGGATCGAGCCAGCGGCGCTGCTGCACCGCGAGCGTGCGGCGTTCCTCTGCGGGGGCGTCGTCGAGAAAGGCATACGGCCGCGCGTTCAGGATCTCGCAGGCGAGCGGCGACGGCGCGGTCAGGTCGCGGGCCTCGACGCGGATCGCGCCGGATTCGATTGCCCGTAACACGGCCTCGAGCCCGTCGATGTCCATGACGTCATGCAGGCAATCGTCGAGCGTCTGCCGCACCAGCGGGTGATCGGGGATCTCGCGTTCGCCGCGGATGTTCTCGAGGCAGGCGAGCTGGTCCGGGAAGATCAGCGCGACGAGGTCCTCGGCATCGGCGCGCTGGAACGGTGCCGGTACACGCCGGCCGTTGCGGTTGCGCGGCACCGCAAGCGCGGTGTTCGCGACCCAGCGCCAGCGCGTCGCGAACATCGGCGCGTCGAGCAGGGCCTGGACCAGCACGGCGCGCACGCCGTCCGCGCGCAGGTAGCTGGAGACCTCGGCGAGCGGGAAGCTGTGGGTCGGGCCGAGCGACAGCACGATGCAGTTCTCGGTCGCCGCCGCCTGTAGCTCGAAATTGAACTTGCGGCAGAAGCGCTTTCGCAGCGCGAGGCCCCAGGCCCGATTGATGCGCGCGCCGAACGGCGCATGGATGACGAGGTGCATGTCGCCGACCTCGTCGAAGAAACGTTCGAGGATGACGGTTCGTTGTGTCGGCAGCGCGCCGAGCGCCGCCCGCGCCGCGGCGAGGTATTCGGCCAGCTGCCGCGAGGCGGGGAGATCCAGTGCGTAGTCGCGCGAGAGTCGTGCCTCCACCGCGGCGAGACCGTCGGGGAGGGTGGCTTCGGCGAGTTCATGCAGGCGGGAGACCGCGGCCGACAGCTCGTCCGTGCGCCCCGGCGCCTCGCCGAACCAGAACGGGATGTTCGGCGGCTGACCCTTCGCGTCCTCGACATGGACCTTGCCCTGCTCGATCTTCAGCATCCGGTACGAGGTGTTGCCGAGCTGGAAGATGTCGCCGGGCAGGCTCTCGAACGCAAAGTCCTCGTTCAGCGTGCCGATGCGCAGCCCCTGCGGCTGCAGCACGACGTCGTAGTCGAACTGGTCCGGGATCGCGCCGGCATTGGTGACCGCGATCAGGCGCGCGCCGCGGCGCGCCCGCAGGCGGCCGTTTACCGCATCGTGATGCAGATAGGCACCGCGCCGGCCGCGCCGGGTCGAATAGCCCTCGGCGAGCATGCGCACGACGGCGCTGAAGTCCTCGCGGGTCAGGCCCTGATACGGTAGCGCGCGGCGCAGCATCCGGTACAGCGCCTCTTCTTCCCACTCCCGGCTTGCGACCTCGGCGACGATCTGCTGCGCGAGCACGTCGAGCGGGGCCTGCGGCAGGCGGATCAGGTCGAGTTCGCCGTTGCGCGCCGCGGCCAGCAGCGCCGCGCATTCGACGAGTTCGTCGCGAGACAGCGGGAACAACCGGCCCTTGGGCAGCGCCCCGACGGTATGTCCGGACCGTCCGACGCGCTGCAGCAGTACCGAGATCGCGCGCGGCGAGCCGAGCTGGCAGACGAGGTCGACCGAACCGATATCGATGCCGAGTTCGAGCGACGCGGTCGCGACCAGCACGCGCAGCTTGCCGCGCTTGAGCCGTTGTTCGGCATCGAGTCGTTGTTCCCGCGCAAGGCTGCCGTGATGCGCGGCGACCGCGTCCTCGCCGAGGCGTTCGGCGAGATGACGTGCGGCGCGCTCGGCGAGGCGGCGGGTGTTGACGAACACCAGTGTCGTTCGATGTTCGCGCGAGAGTGTCGCGAGGCGGTCGTAGACCTCCGCCCAGACCTCGTTTGCCATCACCGCCTCGAGCGGCGAGTCCGGCAATTCAAGCGCGAGGTCGCGCTCGCGCGCATGTCCGGTATCGATGATCGCGCAGTTGCCGCGGCCGTCGCCGGTCAGCAGGCGCGCCATCACCTCGACCGGCTTCTGGGTCGCCGACAGGCCGATGCGCGTCGGGTCGCGATCGCACAGCGCCGACAGGCGCTCGAGCGACAACGCGAGATGCGCGCCGCGCTTGTTGCCGGCGAGCGCGTGGATCTCGTCAACGATGACGGTGCGCACGGTCGCCAGCATCGATCGGCCGGATTCCGAGCTCAGCAGGATGTAGAGGGATTCCGGCGTCGTCACCAGGATATGCGGTGGCGTCCGTCGCATGCGCTCGCGCTCGCCGGGCGGGGTGTCGCCGGTCCGTACCCAGGCGCGGATCGGGACGTCGGGCAGGCCGCTCTCGAGCAGCGCGTCGCGGATGCCGGCGAGCGGGACCTCGAGATTGCTGCGAATGTCGTTCGACAGCGCCTTCAGCGGCGACACATACAGCACGCGGGTCTCATCGCCGAGCCCCTGCTCGAGTCCTTCGCGCACGAGGCCGTCGATCGCCGCGAGGAAGGCGGCCAGCGTCTTGCCGGAACCGGTTGGCGCCGCGATCAGCGTATGGCGTCCGCCTCGCACCGCCGGCCAGGCGCGCCGCTGGACCGGCGTCGGGGCGTCGAATGCGCGACCGAACCAGCGCGCGACCGCGGGATGAAAATCGCCGATGTCCATGGCAGAATCATAACGCAAGCCGTTGCAGGAATGATGACCAGGGAGAAGCACGAGGCCATGGACAAAAGGGCCGCAGTCCCCGAAGACAGGCCGTCGATCGGCATCAGCAGCTGCCTGCTCGGTCAGGCGGTGCGCCATGATGGACGAGACAAGCGTAATCCACTGATTCTGGAAGAATTCAGCGCCGGTTTCGCGTTGCTGGGCTGCTGCCCGGAGGTCGGGATCGGGCTCGGCACGCCGAGGCCGCCTATCCGTCTGGTCGCGACCGCCGATGGCTTGCGTGCGCGCGGTGTCGACGACCCCGCGCGCGATGTCACGGAGGCGCTCGACCGTTATGCCGATCGGGCCTTCGACGGCCTCGCGGAGATCAGCGGCTATATCTTCAAGCGCGGCTCCCCGAGCTGCGGCGTCGACGGGGTCCCGGTCGTCGACCCGGAGGATGCGCCCGCCGGACACGGGCGGGGGATCTTCGCCGCGGCGGTGATCGTCCGGCGTCCGGGCTTGCCGGTCGAGGAGGAGGGGCGGCTCGAGGATCCCGCCGTCCGCGAGAACTTCATCGCGCGGGTCAGGGTCTATCATCGCTGGCGGGGGCTGCTGGCGGACGGGCTCAGCCATCACGGGCTGATCGAATTCCACAGCCGCCACAAGTTCTGCCTGCTGGCCCATGACGAGGCGGCCTACCGCCGCCTCGGCCCGCTGGTCGCCGAGGCCGCCGCCCGCGGCCTCGATGCGGCCGCCGGGGAATACATCGCGGTGATGATGCAGGCCCTGTCCCGGCCGGCGACGACCGGCGGGCATGTCAACGTACTGCTGCATGTCCTCGGCTATTTCAAGCGCGACAGCGACGAGCGGGCGCGGTCAGAGATGCTCGCCGCGATCGAGGGCTACCGGCTCGGCCAAGCGGCCCGTGAAACGGCGCTGGCGTTGATACGCCGCCATCTTGGACAATATCCGGACGACTATCTCCGGCGGCAGTATTATCTGTATCCGGAAGGGTAGTCACTCCAGGCCGTGCCCCGATCAATGATGGAGACGAAGCAATGATGAATTCGATGAGGATACTGGCGCCTGCGCTGATCGCGGCGTTGCTGGTCGTCGGCTGCGCGACGCGGGTCGACCGCATCTCGCCCGATGAGACGCGCGACCTCAGCGGCAACTGGAACGATACGGATTCACGCCTGGTGTCAGAGGAGATGATCAGCGATGTGCTGGCGCGGCGCTGGCTCGAGGATTTTCGCACCGGCAACGGCGCCAACCCGACCGTCATCGTCGGCGAGGTGCGCAATCTCAGCCACGAGCACATCAACGTCAACACCTTCGTCAACGACCTCTCGCGAGCGCTGATCAATTCCGGCGAGGTCAACTTCGTCGCCTCGCGCGTCGAGCGTGAACAGATCCGTGAGGAGCGCATGGACATGGAGATCCACGCTGCCGAGGAGACGCGGAAGGCGATGGGCCGTGAACTCGGCGCCGACTTCATGCTGCAGGGCACGATCAATTCGATCCTCGACGTCGAGGGCCGCCGCCAGGTCCGCTTCTACCAGATCGATCTGACGCTGTTCAGCCTCGCCGACAATCGCCAGGTCTGGATCGGCCAGAAGAAGATCAAGAAGTTCGTCACGCGTCCCGGTGTGCGGATGTAACAGGGCCAGCGCGGCCGGACCCGTTCGGGACGGCCCCTGCCGGCATTACTCTGCCCGATGACGGCCAATTCCGGCAGAAGCGGCCTGACCCCTGTCGCCCTGTTGCTGTGCCTATGGCTCAGTGGCTGCGCGACCTATGGCGACTGGGTCGGACAGATGGAGGAACGCATCGTCCGCGATGACCCCGAGGCTGCGCTGCAGGTGCTCGAGCGCAATACCGGCAGTCGCGACCAGGTGCTGTTGCTGCTGAACCGCGGCATGCTGCTGCGCCTGCATGGCGATCTCGAAGGCAGCAGCGCCGCGTTCGAGGCGGCCAAGCTGCTGATCGATTCGCTGCTCGCAGTCAGTGTCAGTGAACAGGCCGGGGCGCTCGCGGTCAGCGATACCCGTCAGAGTTATATCGGCGAACCATTCGAGCGCGTCCTGCTACACGTCTTTGCGGCGTTGAACTATCTCGACGTCGGCGATCTCGACAGGGCCCGCGTCGAGGCGCTGCAGCTCGATGTCCTGCTCGATGATGCCGGGCAGGGGAACGGTTTCCGCGGTGATGCCTTTGCGCGCTGGCTGTCCGGCATGATCTTCGAGGCGCTCGGCGAAAACAGCGACGCAATGATCGCGTATCGAAAGGCGCGCGAGGCCTACCAGCGCTATCCGGGCGGCCCGCTCGCCGTCGCGGTACCACCGACGCTCGGGCGCGACCTCGTCCGGCTGGCCGAGCGTGTCGGACTCGGCGACGAGGCGCGGCGGTATCGCGCGGAATTCGCGATTGCCGACGGGCCGGTCGCGCCGGGGATCGGCGAGGGCGAGGTGATCCTCGTGCTGGCCACCGGGCTCGCGCCGGTCAAGCGGGAGGCCGGCATGGCGGCGCCCACTGCGCAGGGCCGCCTGGTCAGCGTGTCCTTGCCGTATTACCTGAGTCGGCGGCCGCTGGTGAACTTGGCCGTGATCGGGTCCGGCGGGCGGTCTGCCTCCGCCGAACTTGCCGAGGATATCGACGCCCTCGCAATCGACGCACTGGAGCGGCGCAAGCCGGCAATCATCTCGCGCGCGGTGGCCCGTGCGGTCGTCAAGCATGAGGCCAGCCGTGCCGCCGGGCGCGAGAACGAGCTGGTCGGCTTCGTCGTCAACATCGCCGGTCTCGTCAGCGAACGCGCCGATACCCGCAGCTGGTCGACCTTGCCAAACCGGATCCTGGTCGCGCGTCTCGCGCTGCCGGCCGGCGCGCATGCCGTCGACGTCGAGTTGCGCGATCGCTCGGGCCGCGTCGATCTGCGCGAACAGTATCTGGTCGAGCTCGAATCCGGCGAGATCCGCTTTGTGTCGATGCACCGCATCACCGGCGCGGACCTGATCCCGCTCCGCCCCGGTGAGGCCTCGCGCAGGCCCTGATGCGCGGGTCGCCAGGAACCTTTCCCCACTGCGCATCGTCTATCGGAGACCGGATCGGCCGCTCTCCGGCCCACCAGATCCGGAAAAAAATAATCAATACTAATCATATAGTTGAAAGGTTACTCCTGGAGGTGTGGCATGAGCACCCTGACCCGAATGATTTCGATACCGGCCCTGGCGCTGGCGATCGCCGCCCTGCTGGCCGCCTGTCTCGGCGGTTCCGGCGACTCTGACGGGCTGGCAGGCGGCGGGGGTGCCGGCACGACCGGCGGCGTCGCGCTGCTGATCACCGATGCGCCGACGCCCGAATTCGACGAGATCAATCTGACGATCACCGGCGCCAGCCTGATCGGCGGCAACGACGGGCCGGTGACGATCTTCTCCGGTGAGCGCACGCTGAACCTGCTCGATCTGCGTGACCATTCGGAACTGTTCAGCCTGACCGAGGTGCCGGTCGGGACCTATGACAAGATCCGCCTGCAGGTCAGCGACATCGAACTGGTGCGCCTGGACGAGGCCGGTGAACGCATCGAGGTCATTGAGCCGAAGCTGCCGAGCGGGCGCATCGATCTGAACCCGCGCCGCAGCTTCGACGTCAAGGCCGGCGAGACCCTGATCCTGCAGGTCGACCTCGACGCTGAGAAGTCGGTCCATATCGTCAGGACGGGCAATGGCGGGCACATCTTCCGGCCCGTCGTGTTCGTCGACATCCTCGACGGCGACCGTACCCGCTTCACCAAGGTCAACGGCACGATCGGCGAGATTGACGCCGGGGCACAGACCTTCGTGCTGTGCGGCGCATTCCATTATGGCGGCGAAGGCGAGGGCGACGAGCGCTGCCTGACCATCCGCACCGGCGATGGCACTGCGATCTTCAACGCCGACGGCGCGGCCGGTTTCGACGCAATCGTCGAGGGCGAGCCGGCGACCGTGATCGGCCGCCTGCGCCACTATGACGAGGGCGCCGCGCTCGACGCGCGCTTCGTCTGGCTCGGCGACCACGAGGCCCTGGTGCGTGTCCGCGGCGTCGTCACCGAGGGCCATGACGCCGAAAGCGGTCAGTTCGGAGTCGAGGTGAGCTACGGTGGCGAGTTCATCAGCGGCGATCTGATCGACGTCGGCGTCGTCGACGGCGCCCGCGTGCTGTCGCGCAGCGGTCTCGATCTCGGACCGGGGGACATCGTTGCCGGCCTCGAGACCCGCATCCTCGGCATCCTGACCGGCGATGAGCCCGAGGTGCAGGCACTGGTGGTATTTCTCGCCGACGCCGCGCAGCCGACGGTTCGACTGTCTGGTGCGGTCGGTGCGATCGATGTCGCCGGCGACAGTTTCCTGTTGCTGCCGTCGGTCGATGGAAATATTTCGTCAGATACCTTGATATGCGTCGGTAGCGACACAACGATACATATCGTAAGCGGGATGAGCAGCAGTGCCGCGACGCTGGCGGACCTCGTGAGCGCCGGAACGGCCGATGTCTACGGCCGTGAGGGCACGGGTGGCTGCTTCCAGGCAAGGACGGTGATCGCCTTCGCCGCCGCTGAATGATTTAAAAATCCGACCCGGCGTCTGCCACCTCTCCTCCCCCTCCCAACGGGCAGGCGCCGGGCGCGGACCTTCAATCCGGCCTCATGGCCGGATTTTTTTTGTCCGTCGCAGACGTCCGCCGAGTTCATGAAAGAGCAGACCTGCAAGGACCAGCGCAACGCCGGCCAGTTCGCGCGCGCCGATGACCTCGTCATTGAGGAAATAGCCTGCCAGCAGCGCGAGCACCGGCGTGATCAGCGGGATCAGCGCGACGCGCCCGGCGGCGACCCGGCGCAGGACGTAGTAATAGAGGATGAAGCCGACGCCGGAGCCGAGGATGCCGAGGTAGACGATCGAACCGAGCGCCTGCGCCGGCAGCGCCGCCGGCCAGCGGCCGTCGAGCAGCGCCCAGGTCAGCAGGTAGGCCGGTAACGACAGCAGCAGTGCGCCGGTCGTCAGCGCCAGCGCGTGCAGGTCGGCGTCGATGCGCTTGACCCAGACTGCGCTGATCGAGTGCAGCACCACCGAGGCAAGCACCGCCGCGAGCCCCCAGGCGAAGTAAGGCCCGGCGTCGCCATTGGCGCCGAAGATCAGGATCAGGCCGCCGATGCCGATCGCCGCGCCGACGATCTTTGCCGGCGTGAAGCTGCGCTCGCCGAGCCACAGCGCGGCGAGCGCGCCGACCGAGATTGGCGCGAGACCGTAGAGCACGGAGACCAGCCCGGACGGGACATGCTGCGCGCCCCAGTAGACGCAGATCATCGCGCCGTAGACGCCGACGCCGGCCGCCAGATAGGCGCGCAGGGCCTCGCGGTGCCACGGCACGCGCACACGCAGCAACAGCGCGAGCAGCACACACAGCGCCGCGCCGATCGCCATGCGCGCGCTCACGCCGAACAGATAGCCCGGTCCCTCGCCACTCCACTTGATCGCGAGCGGCGTCGTCGACCAGATCAGGATCACGCCCAGAAAGGCGGCCGGTATCGCCATGGTCTTGCCCCTGTCATGCCGCTGAAAAACAAAAAGGCCGCAGTCTCGTCGAAACTGCGGCCTCTGGTTCGGGATCGTCTTGCCGGTTACATCAGGTCATCGATCCACCATCGGCACGCAGCCGTGCGCGACGCACCCACAGCGGGTGCATGACGCAGGCGACGGCTTTGCCGGTAACGATGAACATGGATCGATCTTGCCATCCGGCGCCGGAGGCTGTCAACGCCGGGGTATTGGTGGTAGTGTCTCACTTTGAATCCGCAAGCCCCGCAATTTCTTCCAGCGACCAGACGTGATCTGAAATTCCCGCTTCCATCGCTGGCGTGACGCGCAGGGTTTTGTGGATGCGCCCGAAGTTGTAGTACATGAAGTGCAGGGCGATGGCGTGTCCGTGATTCTCGACCTTCTTTGAAAATCCATTTGTCAGTCTGGTGAACCGGCGCATGGACATCCGCATGGTGAGGTTCTGGCGTTCCACGAAACTGGTGGAAACGTGCTTTTCATCCGGCCTACCGGATACCGTTCCATGGATAGTCCCCTTGACCCGCGCCGGGCTGTAGCGCCGCTCGCTCATCTTGCCTTCTGGCGGACCGTATAACTTCACCAGCATGGCGTAGTCGATATCCTTCCCGAACGTCTGCTCTACGGCCTCCAGATACGCCTTGTTGCCGTCCGTGGTTAGCTGGATGCGGTTGGTCAGGCGGTCTGCCAGGTCAGCAATAAAGACCGCTGCGTCATCTGAGGTACGTTGTCCGACCATCCAGGACAGGATCAGCTTGGTGTCCGGGCACAGGGCCGTCCAGGTCCAGATATCGCCAGCCACCCCCTCCATGCCCTCAGGGATGTTGCGCTGCTTGGAGTAGACGAAGCTCCATATTTCATCGCATTGAACCCGCTTGCAGGATAGGTTCCGTAGGGCCTTGTCCTGGTACTCGGCGCAGGCGGCTCCAACGTCCACCAGAAGCTTGGTCACGGTGTTTATGGAACAACCAGATAGGCGGGAAGTGGCTCTGAGGCTATTTCCCTCAACCAAAAGGCCGAGGAGGTTGGCCTGAGACTGCAAGCTTAATCGATTCATACTGCTCCAACCTTACAGTTGACAAAATGAACCTATATGGTTGACAATATTATACCTTAAGGTTGTCAATGTCAACTGTTAAAGTTGACAATATCTAACTTGGGAGTTGTCAATGACGCGAGTAAGGTTGCGCGGTGAAGATATAAGGCGATATATCCTTGATAATGTAGATAAATATCCAAAGGATATTTCGCGTGTCACAGCAGATAAATTTGGGATTACACGACAGGCGGTCAACAAGCACATTAAAAGACTTATTGAGGAAAATGCACTACTTGATAGTGGGAAAACACGGAATAGAACGTATAAATTATGCCCTCTACTGCAATGGCGTGGCTCATATCAAATTACTATAGGCATTGCAGAGGATGTAGTTTGGACGGATGACATAAGATCTGTTTTGGGACAGTTACCGGATAACGTCATAGAGATATGGCAATACGGATTTACAGAGATGTTCAATAATGCAATTGACCATTCTGGAGGCACCCAAATAACAGTGGATCTAAGAAAAACGGCATCTACTACTGAAATGATGATTTTCGATGACGGGGTAGGGATATTTAGAAAGATCCGTAATTCCTTAAACCTATTGGATGATAGACACGCGATCTTAGAACTTTCAAAAGGGAAGCTGACTACAGATCCGTCGCGCCATACTGGAGAAGGCATATTCTTTACATCAAGGATGTTTGATAGTTTTGATATCCTTTCCCAAGGTGTGTTCTTCTCTCATCAATTCGGTGACGATTCAGATTGGATACTTGAACGAGAACGGGAAATTGCCGGTACTGGCGTATGGATGAAACTACACAATCATACAGCTAGGACATCTAGAAAAATATTTGATCAATACTCATCAGGTGATGATTATGGATTTAATAAAACAGTAGTGCCAGTAGATTTGGCACGTTATGGCGATGAGCAATTAGTATCCAGATCCCAGGCCAAACGTTTGTTAGCCAGGATTGAGGTTTTCAAAGTAGTAATATTTGATTTTGCCAATGTAAAAATAATTGGCCAAGCGTTTGCCGATGAAATTTTCAGGGTATTCAAGAATACTCATCCTAATATTTCACTATCATGGATACATGCTAATTCAGAAATAAATAGGATGATAACGAGGGCTCAGTCCGCAGATGTTTAAAGACCTAATCCTACTTCTTAAATACGGATTTCCTTTTCTTTGATTTATTTGAAATAGATGGCGTGTGTTGATCAGTTGAGGCATCAACAATCAACTTCGCAAGTTGATTAGTATCACGCGGTCTCTTGGGTTTTCTTGAGCGGTTAGGCATGGTCTAAACTATGCCAGACATCATAGGAGGATGTAAACATGGCAAAGAAGCAAAGCGGTGATAAGCCTTCTTCAATTGCGTCTGATATTCTTGCCGGGCGCAATAAGAAGCCGACTAAAAAGCAGGTTAACACTCTG
>CAYLKC010000030.1:0-21328 GCA_964384095.1 uncultured Chromatiales bacterium | reverse complement strand
AGCGCTACTCGCTGCGCTCGCATCCCCCCTGCCCCCCTTCGCAAGCGAAGGGGGGGATCAGGATGCGGGACCACCCTCCTTCGCTTGCAAAGGGGGGGCCTTGAGTTGTTACTGCAGGAGGTAGCCTTTGGTGCCGTCGGTATAGACCTGCACCTGCGTCCAGGTCTTGCCGTCGAGGATGACCTCGCCGGTCTTGTTCATCTGGTAGCCGGGATCGAGGGTATCGACGACCTGTGATTCGAGATCCGGATGCAGGCGGATCTCCAGTGACTTCTGTCGCGCGACGACCGGGCCGCTCGCGGGTCTTACCGTGAACTTCAGTTGCGACAGGCGGATGTCGGTCGGCGCATGGATATATGCCGGCGTGAACCGGCCGCCGCCCATCAGCAGTCCCTTGACGACGATCCACTCACCATTCGCGAAGCCGATGACCTCGTAGCCGTAGTCGACCGGAATATCGAGCACCTTCTGTGAACCGCGGTCGGGCTGCGCGTACATCGCCAGCGGCTTGCCGGAATTGTTGTAATACGACTTCATATTGCCGGCAGAGGCCATCGTCATCGGCTTGTCGATGACCCCGAGGCTGGCCGGGCGAATGGCCGCGCGGTCGCCGTGACTGGCGACGCCGGCGATCATCGCGTCGAGATTCGATGGCAGTCCGTAGTTGACGACGACGCCGTTCGGGCCGCGGTAGATGATCATCGGATAGATCAGATTTTCCGACACCGGGCGCGCGGCCCACTGGTTGACGACGAGGGCGCGCATCGCGCGCTCGGGATTGCCTGCCGCCGCGACCTTGCGGGCATAGGCGTTCGCGATCGCATCGACCCCGCGCGTCTCGACGATCGCCTCGGCGCCGGAGCCGCTGCAACAGTGCGCGATCCAGCGGAACTGCACATTGGAGACCAGGCGGCGGCTGTCATTGAACAGTTTCTGGCAGAAGCCGCATTCGGTGCTGAAGATCACGTAGACCTGCTTGTCGGCGCCGCTGCCGTCCGCGACCCACACCGAGTTCTCGAGCGCGCCCATGATCTCCTCGATCTTGGCGGCGTCGCGAATCAGCGTTTGCGCGCCGCGGTCCTGCGCCAGCGCGGTCGCGCAGAACAAAAGCAGCATACAGGCGGTGAATATCCGGACCAGCGATGTCGTGTTCATCTGGTTATCCCCTTTGACATGGACGAAACAGGCCAAAGGCAATCCCGAGGTTACATATCCGTTCAACTATATATGTAGGCTCGCAGGTGCCTTGCGAATGGAAAATATCACGGTGATAAGGAGGGCGCTATATATTTAAGAGTTCGCTGAGCGAGCATCCCCCCTGCCCCCCTTCGCAAGCGAAGGGGGGGGGTGTTTGAAAGGCGAAAGGGTCAGACCTTCGACAGGTCTGACCCTTTTCGGGTTACTGCGGGCTTCTGTTAAATGTCGAACTCGTAGGTCAGGCCGAGGATCAGCGTGTCGTCGATGTCATTGTCGGCGCGGTCCGTGCCGCCGACCATGTAGGTCACGCTCATCGTCGCCGGGGTATCACCGATCGCGCGTGACAGCGTCAGGTCGAGATGCTGCATGTTGCTGCTCTCGGTCGTTGTAAAGCTGGCCTTGTCGTTGCCGGCATCGTCGTCGTCATAGAAGTAATAGCCGAGCGTCGCGCCGAAGTCGAAGCCGTACGGCAGCGCGGTCCCGTAGCCGAACGCCGCATAGATATCACCCGAGTTGCTCCAGACTACATCGGTCGCGTTATAGGTCAGCGAGGCGCTGAATGGACCCCAGCCGACGGCAGCAGTCAGCTCGGTCGCGTCAGCATCTTCGACATCAATGTAATAGAACTGCAACAAGCTGAAATCATAGCTGAAATCTCCGGCTTCCCCGGCATAACCGACATAGAAGTCATTCTCGACGCCGGTGGTGTTGGTAACCGTTGTGTCTGTATCGTTGTCATCAAGGCTTGACGCCCACCATCCGGCATAGAAACCGCTTTCATGGCTGTAATCCAGTCCGCCCTGAAGCGCAGGGAAATAGCTCTCCTCGCTACCGCGGAACATGTACTTCGACACGACGCCGATGTTGCCGCTGAGTTCGGCCTGTGCGTTCATCGACAGCGCCAGCGCAGGCGCGGCGATCGAGGTCATCAGTGCATATCTGCCCAGTTTGCTTATCTTCATTTCAACTATCTCCCTCACAGTGGTTAAAGTAGGTACTGTCCGTACGCAAGGGACATAGCAGCCTTCATGCCACATGATATTTACTGTTTATAATCATATAGTTAATGCGTTTCAGTGGTAATTCGGAGACAGGCGGTCCGGGGCTGGCTGCACCATTGCATTACATCGATGCATCGCGATGTTCTGTTATGGGGCAATCGCGGGTGACAGCAGCGCGGTTCGGGAACGGTTATATTGTCGGCTACAACAAACCGGGAGGGGGGGTCGTGAAAGGGGTAGAAAAGATACTCGAGCGGATGCTGTTCGGCAGCCGCTGGCTGCTGGCGCCATTCTATGTCGGCCTCGTCTTCGCGATCATCCTGCTGCTGATCAAGTTCGTCGGCGAGCTCGTGCATGTCGTGCCGATGGCGTGGGAGAGCGGCGGCACCAGCGACGCAATCGTCGGGATCCTCACGCTGGTCGACCTCGCGCTGGTCGCGAATCTCCTGCTGGTCATCATCTTCGCCGGCTACGAGAACTTCGTGTCGAAGATGGACACGGGGGATCATGTCGACCGGCCGCCGTGGATGGGCCATGTCGATTTCGCGGATCTCAAGGTCAAGCTGATCGGTTCGATCATCGCAATCTCGGCGATCGAACTGCTCAAGGCCTTCGTCCATGTCGAGTCGCTGACCAACGAGCAGCTCGCGTGGAAGGTCGGCATTCACCTGACCTTCGTGTTCTCGGGCGTGATGTTCGTCATCATGGACCGGCTCGGCGAGAAGAAATATGACACCCCGGATCACAAACCCGCCGACTGACCACTGTAGTAATCCCCCCTTCGCTTGCGAAGGGGGGCCAGGGGGGATGCGAGCGAAGCGAGTGATCGCGGTTATTTAGCTCGCTGCGCTCGCATCCCCCCTGCCCCCCTTCTGAAGAAGGGGGGATATCAGGCTATAATTGGGCAGGTCAGTCCTCATCATGTCCCGCGTGGGCCGCAGGAAGCGGTCAGCGCAGCGGACGCTCCGTCGAAACAGATCACACGAGGTGCATCATGTCGATCGTTCGCAGTCCTGTCGTCCTTTCATCGATATTATCGTTGCTGGTCACGATCGCCGCGCAGGCCCAGGCCGCCGGCAGCGCGACGTATGACAGCCAGCATCATCGCTTCACGCTCGAGACCGTCGCGACCGGCTTCGAGCATCCGTGGGGCCTCGCCTTCCTCCCCGACGGCCGCCTGCTGGTCACCGAGCGGTCCGGCCGCCTGAACCTCGTCGATCCGCGCGACGGCAAGCGCACGCGGATCGGCGGCGTGCCCGAGGTCGTCGCCCGGCGCCAGGGCGGCCTGCTCGATGTCGTGCTGCATCCGGCCTTTGCCGACAACGGCCTCGTCTATCTGACCTGGGCGGGGCAGCACGGGCGCGGGCTCGCGACTCATGTCGGTCATGGCCGGCTCGACGGTGACCGGCTGGTCGACTTCAAGGTGATCTTCCGCGCCGATCCGCCACTCAGCAGCGGCCAGCACTTCGGCTCGCGTATCGTGTTCGATCGCGACGGCTTCATGTTCGTCACCATCGGTGATCACGGCGAACGCGACAGCGCGCAGGATCGCAACACCCACATGGGGACGGTGATCCGCCTGAAGGACGACGGCTCGGTGCCGGACGACAATCCGTTCGTCGGCGTCAACGGCGCGCGCGCCGAGATCTTCAGCTACGGCCATCGCAACCCGCAGGGCATGGCGCTGCACCCGGATACCGGCGTCGTCTGGCTGCACGAACACGGCCCGCGCGGCGGCGACGAGATCAATATCCCGAAGGCCGGCGCGAACTTCGGCTGGCCGAAGGTCACCCATGGCCGCGAATACTTCGGCCCATCGATCGGCCCCGGGCATCCGCAGCCCGGCGTCGAATCACCGCTCCATCACTGGACGCCGTCGATCGCACCGTCGGGCATGACGTTCTATACCGGCGACCGCTTCCCGCAGTGGCGCGGCGACCTGTTCGCCGGCGCGCTGGCCGGTCAGCATGTCGCGCGCGTGCGTTTCGACGAAAATAATCGCGTCGTCGAGGAAGAACGCCTGCTCGAGGACCTCGGCTGGCGCATCCGCGACATCCGCAGCGGGCCGGACGGTTATCTGTATCTCTTGCCCGACCGCCCCGACGCGGCGCTGGTCCGCCTGGTCCCCACTGACTGAGCTATTCCCCCCCTTCTTCAGAAGGGGGGGCAGGGGGGGATGCGGCAGCGTGCCAAACCCGCGAGAGTTTACTCGCTGCGCGAGCATCCCCCCTGCCCCCCTTCGCAAGCGAAGGGGGGTGTGACTCACTGCCCTCTGCGCAAGCGAAGGGGGGTGACTCGCTTTCTACTGCGCAAACTCAGTAGATCAGCGAGAGGCCGGCGTACCAGTTACGACCGGGGGCGGGTTCGAAGTAGCGGGCGCCGGCGGCGTTGATGCGGAGGTTGCTGAAGTGGTCGCGGTCGGCGAGGTTGTTCAGGCCGCCGAAGACCTCGATGCGGGCGCCCGCGGTGTGCCAGACGCGGCCGGCGCGCAGGTTCAGCACGGTGTGGCCGGCGACCTCGACGGTATTCGCATTATCCGCATGACGCGGCCCGACATGGACGAGATCGCCGATCAGGTACGCGCCGGACGGGAGACGCCAGGCCGCCTCGGCATAGGCCATGCGTTGCGGCAGACCCGGCAGGCGATTGCCGGCGACGGGATCGTCCGTCTCACCGGTGAACGCGCGGAAGCGGTAACGCGCAACGCTCACCGCACCGGTCAGCGTCAAGGCCGACATGACCTCGTGCACCAGTGCGAACTCCGCGCCCTCGCGCCGCGTGCGCGCGGCGTTCGCATAGCGGTTCGGGTCGGAGGCGACCTGGAGGATCTCGTCGTCGGTGCGGATCGCGAACAGCGCGACATCATAGCGCGTGCCCGTGCCGAGCCAGCCCTTGATGCCGGCCTCGACGCTGCGCGCCTGTTGCGGTTCAAGATCAGGGTCGAAGCCCTGCGCCGGCTGCGCAGGATCGTAGAACTCGGTGAAGGTCGGCGTCTCGAAGGCGGTGCCGGCATTCGCGTAGACGCGGTGCAGCGGCCGCCACTGCCAGCCGAGTCCGGCGCTGATGCTGAACTCGTCGTAAGTCCTGCTGCCGCTCGCGGCGCCGTCAGCGGTGAAACGGTCGTCGATCGCGAGCCGCACGCGATCGACGCGGCCGGCGAGCGTCGCATCGACGAACGGCGTGACGCCGAGGTCGGCCTGCGCGAACAGCCCGCTCGCGGTCGCGGTCTCGATCGCATCCTGCAGCTGCGCGCCGACCACGCCGCCGCCATCGACCGCGAAGCGATAACGATCATCGCGCTGGCGCGCCGCATCGACGCCGATCAGGGTGCGTAACGGTCTCGCGCCGAGTCGCATCTGCGCGGCATAGTCGAGACCGGCGCCGTAGAAGTCCCGGTCGAAGCCGACGAGGCTCGCGCCGGCGAACGGTAATTGCTGTTCGAAATCGCGCCGGGTATAAAACGCATGCGCGCCGAGCTCGCCGGGCAGGCTCGTATCATCGCTGAACACCCAGCCGATGCGCTGTTGCTGCACCCGCTGGCCGGCATCGAGCGCGAGCGCGGCCGGCGCGGCCTGGCGACGATCGGCCTCGACCTCGGCGCGCGTCAGACCGCCCGGGTCCTCGCCGAAGGGCTGATCGTAGGCGGTCAACAGCCACGCATGGCGGCGTCCGTCGCGATCGTCATGGATCAGTTTCGCCTGCGCGAGGCGCTTTTCGGTGCGGGCCTGCGCGCGCCAGCCGTCATGGCGCAGATCCCATGCGCTGACATGGCCATGCAGGTCGCCGGCATCGAACGCGCCGCGCGCGCCGAGCCGGCGAAAGCCGTCGCTGCCGCCCTGCCCGCGCAGTTCGATGTTGCGACCGTCCGGCAAGCGCTCGGCAGTGCGCACATCGATGACGCCGCCGGCGGCGTTGCCGTAGACCGCCGCGGCCGGACCGCGAATGATCTCGACGCGTTCCGCCGACTCGAGGTCGATCGTATCGACCTGCGACTGGCCGTCCGGCAGCGTCTCGGGCAGGCCGTCGACGCGCAGCCGGATGCCGCGCACGCCGAACGGCGCGCGCGCGCCGAAACCGCGAATCGAGATGCGGAGATTCTGGGCATGGTTGTAGCGGTTCTGAAACAGGACACCCGGGACGCGATTCAGCGCCTCGTCGAGCCCGAGGGCCTGGCGGCCGTCGCCGAGATCGCGCGCCTCGACCACCGACACCGCCGCCGGCGTCGCGATCAGGTCACGGCTGAGTCCCGACGCGGTGATCGTGATCGTCGTGAGTCCGTCGACACCCTCCGCGGCCGCCTGCGCCGCAGTCACGAGCCACAGCGATATCAGCGGGATAATGATCGGGGCCCGTCCCCTCCGGCTCACCGGCCTCAGAACTTGTGGACGAAGCCGAGTGAAAACAGGTCGATATCGTAGACATCGTAAACCTTAACAAATCGTTCCCACTCAAGCCGTACGGCACTTCGGTCCGTGATATTCAGTCCCAGGCCACCGCCGTACAGGATATCGGAGCCACTGTCACTGATCCTGCTATTGTCTACCGCATTGAAGACGCTGTCCCTGACTGTCCAGCGATAGAAACCTGCTTTACCAAAGATATCGAGAAAGTCCGTGACGGGTATATTGGCATGCGCGGAAAGTCCGTACCCTGTGTTCTTCGTGTGTCCGCCAACTGTACCTGCGAGCCAGAACGGAGGATTATCCGGACCCGCTGGAACCGGAACACCTGTAGATTCTGCTTCATAGGAGGCTTCGCCGAGATTGGCGTAAAACAGTTCCACACCGAAGTTATTGGAAAACCGGTAGCCCCAGAAAAATTTAACGCCGACATCGCTGTCATCGACACTCCCGCCCGTCAGGGAGCCGTCCACATTCGCATTCGCGATATCAAGGTCATATCCTGTGGCGCCGACACTGAACCCGATATACGGCCCTTCCCCGTAATAATAATTCGCCTGCGCGCCCCCGACTGGCACGACCAGCGCCAACGCCATCACTGCTGCCCTGACCATCTTCTGCCTCCTTCGGGGTCGGACCACGGCAAGCCGTTGATCACCCCAAGAAATCCATCAAAAAATCGGCTGAAAACCCGCCTCCCGGGCGATTTTCAGCATCAAAATGCCATGCCTCATCCCTTGGACTCGCGGTCCGCGCCCGAAGTTCTGGCGACCGGCGGGCCTCAGCGTGGACGTCCGGCTTTCGTCGCCTCGGCCACCTCATTAAGCTTGCCGGTCTTCACGTCATAGATATAGCCGTAGATCGGAATCTCGCCCGGCACCAGCGGATGATTACGAATACGGGTCACATCGGCGACCACGCTCGCGGCATTGTCCTTGATCGTCAGCCAGTCGATGTAGTGACCTTCGGTCGACCCGCCGCCGCCGCTGTCCTTCCAGGCCTTGCCGTCGAAGGTCGCTGTCTTCAGGCTGCTCGCGAGCAGATCGGCCATGACCTCGCCGGTGAACAGTTCCATACCGCAATCGGTATGATGGACCACGAACCACTCGCGCGTCCCGAGCAGTTTGTAAGAAATCACCAGCGAGCGGATCGCGTCGTCGCTGGCGCGGCCGCCGGCGTTGCGGATGACATGGGCGTCGCCCTCGGCGAGCCCGGCGTATTTCGACGGATGCAGGCGCGCGTCCATGCAGGTCAGGATCGCGAACCGGCGTGCCGGCGGCAACGGCAGCTTGCCGCGGTCGCCGAATTCCTTGACGTAGCGGGCGTTCGCCGCCAGTACTTCCTCGAGAATCTTGCTCATCGTTGACCCTCCCCCGGATCGGCAGGTGACGGAAGCTTCACGATCGATGATACACCAATGCGCGCACCAGGCCAGTCGATCGCCTATAATGACCGCCATGAAAACTACGGATTCCGCCACCCTCGAACTCGCACAGGCGCTGATCACCTGCCGCTCGGTCACGCCCGCCGACGCCGGTTGCCAGGACTTGATGATCGAACGCCTCGAGTCGATTGGATTCGACATCGAGATCCTGCCGTTCGGCGAGGTGCATAATTTCTGGGCTCGGCGTGGCGACGGCGCGCCGCTGTTCGTGTTTGCCGGCCATACCGATGTCGTGCCGCCCGGACCGCGCGAGCGCTGGGACTCCGATCCGTTCACGCCGGAGGTCCGTGACGGTCATCTCTACGGCCGCGGCGCCGCCGACATGAAGGGTAGCCTCGCCGCGATGATCACCGCCTGCGAGCGCTTCGTCGCGGCGCATCCCGGCCACAAGGGATCGATCGGCTTTCTGATCACCAGCGATGAGGAAGGTCCGTCGATCGACGGCACGCGCCGGGTCGTCGAATACCTGAATGAACACGGCGTGCAGATCGACGCGTGCCTGGTCGGCGAGCCGACCTGTGACGCGCAGGCCGGCGATGTCATCAAGAACGGCCGCCGCGGCTCGCTCGGCGGTCGTCTCATCGTCAACGGCGTCCAGGGCCATATCGCCTACCCGCACCTCGCCGACAACCCGATCCATCGACTCGCGCCGGCGCTCGCGGCGCTGTGCGCCGAGCACTGGGACGACGGCAACGAGTTTTTCCCGCCGACGACCTTCCAGTTCTCGAACCTGAACGCCGGCACCGGCGCCGACAACGTGATCCCGGGCCGCGTCGAGGCCTTGTTCAACTTCCGCTATTCCACAGAGTCGACCGCCGAGGCGCTGAAGCACCGTTTTGAGGCGATCCTCGAACGCCACGGCGTCGATTTCGACATCGAATGGCGGCTGTCCGGCGAGCCGTTCCTGACCCGTCCCGGCGAGCTCGTCGATGCGGTCCGCGACGCGATCCGCGCGGTCGCCGGGATCGAGCCGCGCCTGTCGACCGAGGGCGGCACCTCGGACGGCCGCTTCATCGCCCCGACCGGCGCCCAGGTCGTCGAGCTCGGCCCGGTCAACGCGACGATCCACAAGGTCAACGAGCGCGTGTCGCTCGACGACCTCGAATCCCTGTCAAGAATCTACGAAAACACACTGATTAACATGCTCTTGTAGTCCCGCAGCCCTGTACATCGCGCTTCCGTCTTGACAGCCCGCAGGGAGCGGCGCCAAATAATATCCCGTGTTACAAATACGGGATTGGCCGTGAACCTCAGGGAGAACCACGATGGGCAATGACAGGAAATCCGGGCAAGACAAGGACCGCGAGAAATCCCGGTCCGTCGCGAGCCACCACCCCTTCGACGCCTTCGAGCAGATGTTCGGACATTTCACGCCGCGCGGCTGGCTGCGGCCGTTCACGCCGGACCTGCCCGGCTGGTCCGAATTCATCGGCAGCGAGGGCAAGCTGCCGCGCGTCGATGTCATCGACCAGGAGGACATACTGCTGGTCAAGGCCGAGCTGCCCGGCGTCAGCAAGGACGACATCGACGTCTCGCTGAGCGACAACCTGCTGACAATCAGCGCGCAGACCTCGAAGGAGACGACGAAGGAAGAAAAGGGCAAGTTCCAGCGCCGCGAGATCTACCGCGGCAGCTTCTCGCGCTCACTGACGCTGCCGGTCGACGTCGACGGCGACCAGGCGAAGGCCGAGTTCAGGGACGGCATCCTCGAACTGCGCTTCCCGAAGGCCCCGCAGGCCAAACGCCGCTCGATCTCCATCACCTGACCACACCTGATTCCCCCCTTCGCTTGCGAAGGGGGGCCAGGGGGGATGCGAGCGCCAGCAGCAACGCCAGCAGTAATGTCGCAAGGCTGAACAGATCCGCGCTGCCGCCACCACCGCGGCGCGGGTTGGCCGGCGTATCGGTATCACTGCCGTTACCGCCGCCGGTATCATTCCCACCGCCGCCACCCGTATCGACGCCCACGATATAGGTGAATGCAGCGGCGAGGGTTGCGAACTGCTCGTCGCCGTTGACGACGATGACATCGACTGTGCCCGTCTCGATACGGGCCGGCGTCGTCAGCGTGATCGTGCGCGCATCGACGATGTCGATGCTGTTCGCCGGCAGGCCATCGAACAGCACGACGGCATCGGCATCGAAGGCCTCGCCACTCACCGTGAGGGTATCACCGCCGCTCGTCGACCCCGAAACCCGACTGAGCGACTGTACCTGCGGCGGAAGATCCGAATCACTGACGATGAGGACACCAATCGCCTCTTCCTCGAGTGGCGCTATGGCATCCGCCTCGCGGTTCGCGACGACGGTCAGGAAGGCATTCGCCGGTGCGAGGGCATCGACGGCGACCACCACGGAAACGCTCGTCGTCGCGCCGAATGCCAGGGTCCCGAGGCTGCAAGTGAATGCCCCGGCTGCCGGCAGGCTGCAAGCGCCCTGCCCCGGCGTCGCCGCCATGAGGGCAAGATTGCTGCCGGCCTCGCCACTGACCACGAGATTGATGGCGTCGATCCCGGCCGGATTCTCCGGCACCTCGATATCAAAGGGCCGGCTCGTGACCTCGATCGTCACGTTCCGGTTCGTGCCGGGGTCGACGAACTCGTCTTCGGGGTTCACGACCATGATCAACTCGGTCGACAGCGCGACAATGAATGTTGTCGACGAACATGCGGTCGTGGTGCCGGCGGTCATCTGGCGGGCGCCGTCCGGCAGCGTCTCCATCCGGTCGGAGACACAGATCATTGCCGTGTACTCCCCCTCCGACGCATACGCATGTTCGAAGATCACCGAACCGGACCCGTCCGGAGACAGGTCGATCAGGGGGCCGGTGATCTCGAGATCCTCGGGGATGGTACCGTCGGCCTGGATGAAATCGTCGGTCACGACAACGCCTTCGCGCAGGACGACGCCGCTCTCGACGATCTCCGAACCGTCGCCCCAGTCGATCGCGACCATCAGCGACTCGTCCTCGTCCGGATCGTAGACCTCGACCGGGAACTGGAAGCGGAAGCCGAGGCCTTCCTCGACCTCCGCCTCGACGCGGATCTCCGGTGTGTCCTCGACCGGGTTCACGACGATGTGCACGGCCGCGGTCCCGGATTCGAACACGCCGTCGCTGACCTTGTACAGGAAGCTGTCCTCGCCGTAGTAGTCGACATTCGGCGTGTAGACGATCTCCTGCCCGCTGCCGCCCAGGCTGCCGTGCCGCGGCGGCTCGACGATGATATAGCTGAGCACATCGAGTTCGCCGTCCGGATCGGCCCCGGTCAACTGGATGACGACCTCGCCGTCCTCGTCGACGACGGTGCCGGTCGGCGGGACGCTGATGACCGGCGGCCGGAAGTTACGCTCGACATTGACGGTCACGGTACCGGTGTCGCTCGCAAGCCCGTCGGTCGCCTCGAAGGTGAAGGCGTCGGTGCCGACGAAGTTGTTTTCGGACTGGTAGGTCACCATCGCCGAGTCGTCATCGATCGGCGTCACCGGGGTCGTCTGCAGCACATGGAGCAGGTTCCGGTTCAGGATATAGAAGTGGTCCGAGTTGACCGTGATGTCCTCGGGGCGGCCAAAGTCGCCGAGGATGAAGCCGTAACCGACGCCGGTCGACACCGCCTGTCCGGCAAAATCGCCGTCCGGCGTGAAGCGCTGGACGCGCGAATTGCCGTAGTCGCTGACATAGAGGATGTCGTTCGGATCGATCGCGATGCCGCGCGCGTCGTTGAACTGCACCGGGGCGGCGCCAAAATTGTTACCGGTCGTGCCGCACAGCGCATCGGTGCACGAGTAGCCGATACTACGCTCGTTGTCGACGTCGCAGGCGAAGACGAACGGGTCGAGGTTCGACGTACAACGGCCCATCCAGCCGAGCAGCGCGCCGGGGACGAGATCGCCGTCGTCGTCGAGCGTCGACGGCGCGAACTTCAGGATCCGGTCCGGCTTCGAGATGTAGACACTGTTCGCCGAATCCACGGCAATATCACGCATGTTGCTGTCTTCATGGTGGACGCCGATGAAACGGTAACCATCGGCGATCGCGGGACCCTCATAGGCGACGACGGCATTCGAGCCCGCCCCCTTGCCGCCGACGTAGACGATGCCCTGGTGATCGCTGGTGATGAAGCCATCCCCGGTGATCCGCTCCTGGAAGCCGTCATTGCTGATGTACTCGACGTTGCGAGAGCCGAGCGGGGACAGCGCCTTGTCGAAGACCTCGATGCGGTTCGGGTCGCCGGGGTCGGGGTTGTCCAGCGCGTAGACGGCCTTGGTGCGCCAGTCGATGTAGATATCGGTCAGCGTGCTCACGGTTTCTCGGTGATGAAGCAGATCGCCGTTGGCGTCGAAGGCCGCGAGCCGGTAGGTCTGCGACATATCGCCGAACTGGCACCGTATGCTGCCCTGGTCATAGACGACGGTGGTACCGTCATCATCGACGTTGAAGTACTCGGAGCTGTAGGGATAGAGCATCTGGTACTGGTCCGGACCGGTAACCGTGCCCTGATCCAGGCGATCGCAGTATTCACCGGGATCCTCCTGGTCCAGCTGGCCCGCGAAGCGCAGCGCGTTTGCCTCCAGCCGGTAGTCGTCGATGAAGTACGGCAGCAGCGGCGCGATGAAGAAACCATGCTGCGGCCGGTCCCGGATCGTGAACGACAGCGGATCATAACGCCCCGAACCGACATCGAAGTCCGGATCGAAGGCGTTGAGGATGATCGTCGTCGGCACGGAGGAGACTGTGTTGACGGTCTGGTCGGCGGCGACCGGGGCGTTGTTCGTCCCCTCGATCTTGACATTGATCAACTGCTCGCTGCCCGCGCTGTTGCCGGAATAATCGGTCGCGGTCCAATTCACGGTATTGATGCCGAGATTGAATTTTCCATCGCCCGGCGCATCGTTCCCGATCGTCGGCGACAGATCGACGAGATCGAAGATGCGTGGCGATCCGAGCGGTACCTCGACCGAAGTCAAACCCAGCTCGATCTCGACGACCCGGCTCGGCGGCGCGATCAGGATCGGCGGATTGCTGTCGCGGAGTATGATCTTCTGGCTGACAACCGGTGACAGGTTGACGTCCCCGTCGAGGTTCGGACCGCTGTCGGCGACCTGCCATTGCAGCGTAGCCTCGTCACCGGCGAGCCAGGCATTGCGGAATCCGCCGTCGACGCGGAAGGGTTCGAGCGGCGGGCGCTCACCCTGGCATTCGTCGCCGGCAATCAGCAATTGTCTCGCCAAACCCGCGATCTCGGACTCCGCAATCCGCGGCGCATAGGCCTCTAGATAATAGGTGTCGGTTAACGGGTCATAGGTCATCAGCGGTTGAAGCACGGTCGGAAAACTCCCCGGGGACTTGTTCGTGACCAGGGTAGGCGGCACGGTGTCATAGACCCAGACCTCCTGGCCCATACGGTTCGCGGCCTCGATGCCGAGGACGGTCTCGGTACGCCACTGGAAGATCGGTATCTGGCCAAGTACCGCCTCGACGGCCGTCTGCGGCAACTGCTCGAGCTGCTCCTTGGCGACATTGAGCACGATCTTCGAGATGACCCTGCGCGCGGTGCCGCCGTCACCCCAGCGCGTCAGCCGGCCATAGGTGACATAGACCGTCTCGCTGAGTCGCCGGTTCTTCATGACCAGTTTCTTCGCGATCTGGTCGCCTGGCGCGACCAATGGAATCAGGAACAGCGGCGCGAGGTCGGTGATGTCCATCATCGTGTCGGCGCGCCAGATCGCGGTATTGACACCGACCGGGAACAACAGATTGCCGTCGGCATCGGGCAGCCAGGCATCGTCGAGCGCACCCTCCTTGTCCGGATCGATGAGGCGGACATCGGCGCTGGTATTGAAGTGATAGACCAGTGGATTGCCGAGTTCGCCCCAGGTCGGCCGGCCCAACTGATCCTTAGCCGCGTTGAACAGGTACGAGGTCGGTATCCCGTTCCAGTTCTTGTATTCGCCCTGGACCACGGATTGTCTGAAGCGGGCGCCGCAGGTCCCGGGCTCCGGATGCTTGCGAACCGTTTCGGGTGCGACGATCGACGGGGGGCACAGCTTGAGCGCAATGTTCGCGCCGTAGGCGCTGGTATCGGCGCCGAATTTGACGGCCTGCCCCGTCACCGTCGGCGGGGCGAACTTGGAGGTGATCGCGGAAGCGAGCCAGGTCACGCCGAAGGCGCCCTGGCAAACGTTCGGAAACTGATTATTCTCGCCGACGAGGATCACCGGCGCGGCCGCCCATGCAACGGGCGCCTGCACGATCGCAACGAGGAAGGGCGCCAGAACAACTACAAGTGAACGGCGGAACCAGCGCAGCA
The DNA here is from genome assembly GCA_964384095.1 of uncultured Chromatiales bacterium. Lineage (GTDB taxonomy): Bacteria > Pseudomonadota > Gammaproteobacteria > SZUA-140 > SZUA-140 > JAITWN01. The sequence continues at coordinate 6,978 of CAYLKC010000030.1, read as the reverse complement.
GTCCGGATCCCTGCATACCCATATCCCCCAGATATGGCTCAGCACACCTTATTGCTATGGATCAATTTGTACGCGCATGACCCCGGATAGTCAAACGACCTGAATTTGTCAGTACTACTCTCTGTTTCAACGCGATTTATTATCTTGATTGCGCAAGCATCACGAACCTGCCCCGAATCAGCAGCGCCATTCCCCCCTTCGCTCGCGAAGGGGGGCCAGGGGGGATGCTGGCGCAGCACGCTGCCGCATCCCCCCCCTGCCCCCCTTCTGAAGAAGGGGGGTGTGATTATTCAGTCCAGCAGGGCGATCGCGTCTTCGAGGCGCTGGACCGGCTGGATCTCGATGCCGCCGGGCGAGGCGCCCTTGATGCGGTTCGCCTTCGGCACGATCGCGCGTTTGAAACCGTGCTGCGCCGCCTCCTTCAGCCGTTCCTGCCCGTTCGGCACCGGGCGGATCTCGCCGGCGAGTCCGATCTCGCCGAACACGATGGTGTCGCCCGGCAGCGGCCGGTTGCGCAGGCTCGAGAGTGCGGCGAGCGCGACCGGCAGGTCGGCGGCGGTCTCGCTGATGCGCACGCCGCCGACGATGTTGCCGAACACGTCCTGGTCATACATCGCGACGCCACTGTGGCGTTGCAGCACCGCGAGCAGCATCGCGAGCCGGTTCGGGTCGAGGCCGACCGTGACGCGGCGTGGGCTCGGCGCATGGCTCTCGGCGACCAGCACCTGCACCTCGAGCAACAGCGGCCGGCTGCCCTCGCGCATCACGGTGATGACACTGCCTGCGACCGGCGTCTCGTGACGCGAGACGAAGATCGCCGAGGGATTGCTGACGCCCTTGAGTCCATGCTCGGTCATCGCGAACACGCCGACCTCGTTGACCGCACCGAAGCGGTTCTTGACCGCGCGCACGACGCGGTAGCGGCTGCCGGGGTCGCCTTCGAAATACAGCACGGTGTCGACCAGATGCTCGACCACGCGCGGACCGGCAAGCATGCCCTCCTTGGTGACATGACCGACGAGGAACAGCGCGCAGCCGCTCTGCTTTGCGTACTGCACGAGACGGGCAGCGCTCTCGCGTACCTGGCTGACCGCGCCGGGCGCGGCCTGCAGTTCGGGGCAGAACATGGTCTGGATCGAATCGATGACGATGACGGCGGGCTTGAGTTGCGCGGCCTCCTTGATGATCGCATCGACGTCGGTCTCGGCGAGCACGCGCAGCGGCTTCGGATCGATGCCGAGGCGATGGGCGCGCAGGCTGACCTGCTGCAGCGACTCCTCGCCGGTGACATAGAGCGTCTGCTGTGCGGCGGCGAGCGTCGACATCGCCTGCAACAGCAGTGTCGACTTGCCGATACCGGGGTCGCCGCCGATCAGCACGACCGAGCCGCGCACCAGCCCGCCGCCGAGGACGCGGTCGAGCTCCCCGATCGCGGTCGGGATGCGCACCTCGTCGGTCGGACTGATCTCGTCCAGTGTCCGGCTGCCACCCTGGCCGGTGGCCGCGGCGAAACCGGCGCGACGTCCGCCCGGCGCGCGGCGCTCGACCTCTTCGGTCAGGCTGTTCCACGCGCCGCACTCGCCGCACTGCCCGGCCCACTTCGGCGCCTGCGCGCCGCACTCGGCGCAGACGAAGATCGTCTTGCCGGGGCCACTGCGCGACTTGACCGTGCTCATTGCTCGATGATCGCGACGCGCTGGGTGATACCGCAGAGCAGGTCCCAGGCGATCGTCGACGCGCAGCGCGCGATCTCCTCGACCGGCAAGTGCCGGCCCCACAACTCGACCTCGTCGCCGATCGCGGCGCCGGGGATGCCGCGCAGGTCGATGCAGATCATGTCCATCGATACGCGCCCGATGATCGGGACACGTCGGCCGCGCAACCAGACCGGCGTGCCTGCAGCGATGCCACGCGGGTAGCCGTCACCATAGCCAATGCCGACGACACCGACCGGCATGTCCTCGGGGCAGACGAAGGCGCCACCATAGGCGACCGGGTCTCCCTTCCGCAACGGATTGACCGCGATCAGGCGCGACGACAGCGTCATCACCGGCTGCAGGCCCTCGTCTGCGCCAGTCGACCCTGTAAACGGCGAGGCGCCGTAGAGCATGATACCGGGGCGCACCCAGTCGGCATGACTGTGCGGCCAGCCGAGAATGCCACCTGAATTGGCGAGGCTGCGTTCGCCGGGCAGGTCCCCGACGGCCTGCCGGAACAGGGCCAGCTGTTGTTCCGTGCGCGGATCATCGCGGTCATCGGCATTCGCGAAGTGGGTCATCAGGCGGATGCGCGGCACCACGTTGCGACATGCGCGCAAGCGCTCGAAGGCGGCGGCCGCCTGCGCGGCCGGAAAGCCGAGCCGGTGCATCCCGGTATCGATCTTGAGCCAGGCCGACAGCGGTCGCGCCAGCGTGGCCTTTTCCAGCAGGCGCAGTTGTTGCTCGTGATGAATGACGACGCTCAGGTGATTGCGTGCGATCTCCGGCAGCTCGGCCGCCTCGAAGAAGCCTTCGAGCAGGACGATCGGATGGGCGATACCGGCCTCGCGCAGCAGGATCCCTTCCTCGAGGCAGGCGACGCCAAAGGCGTCGGCTTCATGCAGAGATTCGGCGACGCGGATGATGCCGTGGCCATAGCCGTTGGCCTTGATGATCGCGAGTACACGTGTGCCCGGGGCGGCGGCGCGCACGCGCTGGAGGTTGGCGCGCAGGGCCTTGAGATCGATCAAGGCCCGCGCCGGGCGCGTCATGCATAGCCCTCATGATGATAGACGTCGGGCACATAGTTCTCGAAGCGGGTGAACTGGCCGAGGAAGGTCAGGCGCGTGGTGCCGATCGGGCCGTTGCGCTGCTTGCCGATGATGATCTCGGCGATGCCCTTGTCGGGACTGTCCTGATTGTAGACCTCGTCGCGGTAGATGAACGCAATGACATCGGCGTCCTGCTCGATCGCGCCGGACTCGCGCAGATCGGACATCACCGGGCGCTTGTTCGGACGCTGTTCGAGACTGCGATTCAGCTGCGACAGCACGATGACCGGCACCTCGAGTTCCTTGGCCAGCGCCTTCAGCGAGCGCGAGATCTCCGAGATCTCGTTGGTGCGGTTTTCCTTGTAGCCCGGCACCTGCATCAGCTGCAGGTAGTCGATGACGATCATGCCGAGGCCGCGGCCGTGCTGGCGCTCGATGTCACGGTTGATGCGGCGCGCGCGGGCGCGCAGCTCGGTCGGCGTCAGCGCCGGGGTGTCGTCGATGAACAGCGGCGCTTCGCTCAGCAGACTCATCGCCGAGGTCAGCCGCGGCCAGTCATCGTCGGCGAGCTTGCCGGTGCGGACGCGGTGCTGGTCGATGCGCCCGAGCGAGGACAGCATGCGCATGACCAGCTGCTCGGCCTGCATCTCCATGCTGAAGATCGCGACCGGCACCCGGCTCTTGATCGCCGCGTGCTCGGCGATGTTCATCGCGAAGCTGGTCTTGCCCATCGACGGCCGCCCGGCGACGATGATGACATCGGTGTCCTGCAGGCCGGAGGTCATCTCATCGAGGTCGTTGAAACCGGTGGGGATGCCGGTGAAGGCGTCGGTGGTGTGATAGAGCTTGTCGATGCGGTCGGTGACCACGGTCAGCAGTTCGCGCATCGGCCGGAAGGCCTGCTGACCTCGCCTGCCCTGCTCGGCGATGCGGAACACCAGCTGTTCGGCGCGATCGATGATCTCGGCAGTCTCGCGTCCCTCGGTGTGGAACACGCTGTCGCTGATATCGGTGGCGACATGGATCAGCTGCCGCAGCACCGAGCGCTCGCGGACGATCTGCGCATAGGTCTTGATGTTCGCCGCGCTCGGCGTGCTGCTCGCGATCTCGGCGAGATAGGCGAAGCCGCCGGCATCGTCGAGCTGGCCATGATGCTCCAGCCATTCGCTGACGGTGACGACGTCGACCGGCTCGTTACGCGCGCACAGAGTGCCGATCGCCTGGAAGATCAGCCGGTGGTCCTGGCGATAGAAGTCTTCCTCGCCGACCTGATCGGCGACCAGTTCCCAGGCCGCGTTGTCCAGCATCAGGCCGCCGAGCACCGACTGCTCCGCCTCGATCGAGTGCGGCGGCAGCTTCAGCTTGTCGATGCTGCGACCGGCGTTACCGGCGCTCGCGGCCAGATCCTGCATCGGACCTCCTGATCAGGCTTCGGGGACGAGCTCGACCTTGACCTCGACGTTGACCTCCGGGTGCAGGTGGAGTTCGAGTTCATAGACGCCGGTCTGGCGCAGCTGCCCCATCGGCATACGCACCTCCTGCTTGCGGATCTCGTGTCCGGCGGCAGCGAACGCGACGGCAATGTCGGTGGTGCCGACCGAGCCGAACAGCTTGCCCTCGTCACCGACGCGGCAGGCGATCGTCACGCTGACGCCCTCGAGTGCAGCGGCGCGCGACTGCGCCGAGGCCAGCGCGTCTGCGGCCTTCTTCTCGAGTTCCGCGCGGCGTTCCTCGAACATCTTGCGATTGGCCTCGGTGGCCGGCACCGCCTTGCCGCCGGGAATCAGGAAGTTGCGGCCATAGCCCGGGCGCACATTGACCATGTCGCCGAGATTGCCGAGGTTTTCCACCTTGTCGAGCAGTATCACGTTCATTGCGTTGTCCTCGCGTTAGATTACACCAAACTCTGTCCCCGGGAAGGGCCGATTCCGCGGTCCCTCGGCGCCCCGGCAAGCCGTTGATCCGTCAGGTTCCGCTGCCGCCGCCGCGGTTCAGGCGGGCGCGGAAGTTCATAAAGCTGTCGATGAAGGCCGCGCTGGCGAGCACCATCGCGACCTGCGGCAACGCCAGCAACATCAGCACGTACAGCGCAATCAGCCAGGCGATATGGGCGCCGGTCTGCCTGACGATCGCATGCGCGAGCGCAAGGCCGTGCAGGGCATACATTGCGCCGAGCAGCAGCATCAGGTTCAGGCCGAGATCGCCGACAGCGCCGCCGGCAAATCCGGCGAGCCCAAGCACGGCGAGCGTCAGGATGCCGATCGGGCGGCCGAGGCGCAAGGAGCGGAACTCCTCGCCAAAACCGCCCGGATTGAATGCAACCGCCTGCAACCAGCGCCCGATCAGCAGGTTCGTCATCGTCGTCAACAGCATCGTCGCCGCCAGCACGCCGGTCATGACCCGCGACATCGCCTCGATGATCATGTCGCGATCACCGTCCATCATCTGCAGCTCCATCTGCTCGAGCACCGGCATCAGCACACCGGTCAGCACGCCGCGCCACCAGGCCACGGGGTCGCCGATGCTGGCATGGAACGCCAGCAGGCCCGCCGCGGCGATGGCGCCGGCGACGGTTACTGCGAGGTCGATCGAACGCGTGCTCCTGAGCACGTTCGCGACGACCAGCACCGGCAGCCACATCAGCAGGAACATCGAACCGACGATGAAATTGACGAGCTCGTTCGGCAACGCCGACAGATAACCGACCAGGCCGATCGCGGCGACCGCAGCGAGCGCGACCAGCAGCCCCTCGACGAAGCCGTTGCGCAATGCCACCAGCGCAAGCACGCCGCCGCTGACATGGCTGAACAGCGGCACCACCAGCGTCAGCGCGGCCGCCACGGTCGCGACCAGGCTGGCCTGGAGCCGGCCGCGCAGTACGAAATTGGCGAATGCCTGCATCAGCCCCCGACGATGCCGGCCGGCGCGCTCGCCGCGCGCTGCCGGCGCCCGCCTCCGCTCAGTGCGAGTCGCTGTACGGCAGCAGCGCGAGGTAACGCGCGCGCTTGATCGCGGTCGCCAGCTGGCGCTGGTACTTCGCGCTGGTGCCCGTGATGCGGCTCGGCACGATCTTGCCGGTGTCGAGCACATAGTTCTTCAGCATCTGGATATCCTTGTAGTCGATCTCCTTGATGCCCTCGGCGGTGAAGCGGCAGAACTTCTTGCGGCGAAAATTGCGTTGCATGGTGACTCTTCCCTCTGTTGTTCAGTTCCCGTGATGCGGTGGCAGGGCCAACCGCTCTATCGATTCGGCGTGCAGCGTGACATGGCGTTCGTCGCGACGGTAATCGCTGCGGCTCAGGAAGCCGCGCACCCGCACCCGGTCTCCGCTCGCCAGCGTCGCGGCCGTCTTGCCGGCCCCGTCGCTCGCAGCGACGACGATACGGAAGCAGGTCTCGCGCATGATGCCATTGAGGCTGCGCCGCGCACGATGCTCGACGGTGAAGCGCGTCAGCGCGATCCCGGCCGGGCTGTGCCGCGTCTCCGGCGCCTTGCACACGACGCCGGCGATGACGACCAGATTCTCGTCGCCGGCCGGCGCCTCAGGCTGCGGAACGCGCGCCGCGGGCGTCTTCATCCTTCGGCGGACGTGCGAACGGCGACGGCTCGGTGACGGCCTCGTCGCGGGCGACGACCAGATTGCGGATGACCGCGTCGTTGAAGCGGAATGCGCTGGTGATCTCCTCGAGGGCCTTCTTGTCGACCTCGATGTTCATCAGCACGTAATGCGCCTTGTGGATCTTGTTGATCGGGTAGGCGAGCTGACGGCGACCCCAGTCCTCGAGGCGGTGGATCGCGCCACCGTTCGATTCGATCGTCGAGCGATAGCGCTCGATCATCGCGGGGACCTGCTCGCTCTGGTCAGGGTGGACCAGAAACACGACTTCGTAGTGTCTCATGACGCTCCTTGTGGATTGGCAGCCTTCCGCGCCCGAATCAATCGGAGGTGGTAAGGCAAGGAGTGGATCGGATTGTCGATGTGCCGCGGTGTCGCGGTACAAGGGCGGGATTCTAAAGGAATTTCAGCTTCGAGGCAATGCCGCCTGAGGACAGTGGTCAGCGTCCGGGCGGGCGGGGCCCTGTCGGCCACGACCCGCCGTGAATACGTCCCTGTAGGCTTCACGGCCGCATCCCTGCGGCCGAGAGTCGTGGCCGACAGGGACCCGCCCGCCCGGACGCCGGGATCGTGTGCCAGCGGCGTCTCGCTTCGCGAGCATCCCCCCTGCCCC